>DAOTYD010000068.1:0-3627 GCA_034435295.1 Anaerolineae bacterium
GACCGCCGCGTCACCGTGCGCTGGGAGACCGCCAGCGAGCTCGACCTGGTCGGCTTCAACATCTACCGCAGCACCGCCGAGAACGGCCCCTACATGCGCCTCAACAGCACGCTGATCCCGGCGCAGCGCCCCGGCTCGCCGCTGGGCGCGCTCTACACCTGGGTCGACGGCCAGATTCGCCTGGGACGGGTCTACTACTACAAACTGGAGCAGCTCTCGATGGACGGCGAGACGACGCTGCACGGCCCGGTGCAGGTGCAGACCGGCACGCGCGTTGTCCCGGCGCCGCGCCCGGTACCGACCGTGCCCGCGCCGGTCTTGCCGTAGGGAACCCGGTAGGGGCGAGGCGGTGCCTCGCCCCCCCCGCTGAAAAGAGACCTCCGCGGTCGAGGCCCCGGAGGTCTCTTTTTGGCCCGCCGGATAACAGGCTGGTGGAGATGGCGGCGCCTGGCCGGGCGTAGAGGCGACCCATCGGGTCGCCCCTACTTGCATTTCTCCCTCTCTTGTGTTACAAAGTAGGTGCAATGGACAGAGACGCTGCACCAGTGAGGGGTAGCACATGAAACCATACGCCGCCGCCATCGACCAGGGCACCACCGGCACCCGCTTTATGCTCTTCGACCGGCAGGGGCGCGTCGTCGCCTCCTGCTACGAGGAACACACCCAGATCTATCCCCAGCCCGGCTGGGTCGAGCACGACGCCGCCGAGATCTGGGCCAGGACCGCCCGCGTGATCAGCGGGGCGCTCCAGGCCAGCGGCATCGACCCCGCCCAGATCGCCGCCATCGGCATCACCAACCAGCGCGAGACGACCGTCGTCTGGGACCGGCGCACGGGCGAGCCGCTCTGCAACGCCATCGTCTGGCAGGACACCCGCACCCGCCCCATCTGCCAGCGCCTGATCGCCGATGGCCTGGAGCCGGCCTTCCGCGCCAGGACCGGCCTGCCCATCGCCACCTACTTTTCCGGCCCCAAGCTGCAGTGGCTGCTGGAAAATGTGCCGGGCCTGCGCGATAAAGCCCTCGCCGGCCAGGCCCTCTTTGGCACGATCGACTCGTGGATCATCTGGAACCTGACCGGCGGCGCGCATGTCACCGACGTGACCAACGCCAGCCGCACGATGTTGATGGACCTGCGCAAGCTCGACTGGGACGACGAGCTGCTGCAGGTGCTGGGGGTGCCGCGCCAGATGCTGCCGCGCATCCGCCCCTCCTCTGACGCGGCTTTCTACGGCCTCACCCGCGCCGACGGCCCGCTGGGAGCCGAGGTCCCCGTCTGCGGCGACCTGGGCGACCAGCAGGCCGCCCTCTTCGGCCAGGCCTGCTTCGAGCCGGGTCAGGCCAAGAACACCTATGGCACCGGCTGTTTTATGCTCCTCAACACCGGCAGCGAAGCGATCCCTTCGGCCAGCGGACTGCTCACCACCGTCGCCTACGGCCTGCCCGACGGCGTCACCTATGCGCTGGAAGGCTCGATCGCCATCACTGGCGCGGCGGTGCAGTGGCTGCGCGACAACCTGGGGCTGATCGGCAGCGCCGCCGAGAGCGAGACGGTCGCCCGCAGCGTCGAGGACGCCGGCGGCATCTATTTCGTGCCCGCTTTCTCCGGCCTCTTTGCCCCCTACTGGGACATGGACGCCCGCGGCGTCATCGTCGGGCTGACCCGCTACGTCACCCGCGCCCACCTGGTGCGCGCCACGCTGGAGGCGATCTGCTACCAGACCCGCGACGTGCTGGAAGCCATGCGCGCCGATTCCGGCATCGCCCTCAGCGCGCTCAAGGTCGACGGCGGGGCCACGGTCAACGACTTTTTGATGCAGCTCCAGGCCGACATCCTCGGCGTGCCGGTCGTTCGCCCCACGGTCAACGAGACCACCGCTTTGGGCGCTGCCTATGCTGCCGGGCTGGCCGTCGGCCTGTGGGCCGGCCTGGACGAGCTGCGCGCCAACTGGGGCGTCGACCGCACCTTCGAGCCGCAGTGGGGGCTGGCCCGCCGCGAGCAGGCCTATGTCGGCTGGAAGCGCGCCGTCGAGCGCAGCCGGGGCTGGATGGCGTGCGGCGATACGTAGAGTGAAGAGATGAAACAATCCACAGGAACGAGTTGGATCATGGTAGCGCTGCTGCTCCTGGCGCTGCTGCCGGCAGCCCCGGCTGCGGCGCAGGGCGCCTGGCTCGGCGAGTATTTTGCCAACCGCGACCTCAGCGGCAGCCCCGCGCTGACGCGCGCCGAAGCCGCCCTCCAGTTCGATTGGGGCGGCGGCAGCCCTGACGCTGCCATCCCGGCCGATAACTTTTCCGCCCGCTGGACGCGGGATGTCTGGTTCGAGGCCGGCACCTACCGCTTCTCCTACCGCTCCGATGACGGCATTCGCATCTGGGTCGGCAACACGCTGGTCGTCGATGACTGGCGCGACCGCCAGGCGGCATGGTCTTTTGTCGATCACACCCTTGCCGCCGGCACGCAGCGGGTGCGGGTGGAGTATTACGAGCACGAAGGCGGCGCAGCGGTGGAGGTGGCCTGGGAGCGCGTCAGCGGCGGCGGGATGTGGCGCGGCGACTATTACGCCAGCCGCGACCTCTCCGGCTCGCCCGTGCTGACCCGCTACGACGCGGCGGTCGATTTCGACTGGGGCGACGGCAACCCTGGCGCGGGCGTCCCAGCCGACAACTTTTCCGTCCGCTGGACGCGCACGCTGGGCTTTACCCCCGGCACGTACCGCTTCTACGCCAGTTGTGACGACGGCGTGCGCGTCCTGGTCGACGGCGTCCGCGTCGTCGACGCCTGGCGGGACCAGAACCTGCCCAACACCACCACGGGCGACATCGCCCTGGGCAGCGGGCAGCACACGGTCGTCGTCGAGTATTACGAGCACGGCGGCGGGGCCAGCGCGCACGTCTGGTGGAATCTGTTGCAGACCTTTAGCGGCTGGGAAGGGCGCTACTATGACAACGCCGAACTGCGCGGCGGCCCGGCGCTGATCCGCGACGACGCGGCGATCGATTTCGACTGGGGGGAGGGCGCTCCGGCCTCCTGGATGCCCGCCGACAACTTTTCTGTCGTCTGGACGCGCCAGGTCTCGTTCAACCCCGGCTACTACCGCTTCAACGTCCGCGCCGACGACGGCGTGCGCGTCTGGCTCGACAGCGCCGTGGTCATGGACTACTGGCAGCCGCAGGACGACGCCTGGCGTTACCTGGACGGCACCTATCTGAGCGGGACGCACACGCTCAAGGTCGAGTATTTCGAGCGCACGGGGCGGGCGCGCATCCGCTTCTGGTGGGAGCCCAGCGGGACGACGCCCTCGCCTGGGCCGGCAACCCCCGCGACGCCCGCTGCCGGTGGCGGCGCCGGCCCCTGGCAGGGCGAATACTTTAACAACCGCGACCTCAGCGGCACGCCGGCGCTGGTGCGCAGCGATGCGGCGATCGATTTTGACTGGGGCTGGGAGTCGCCCGCGCCGCAAATCGGGCGCGACGATTTCTCTGTCCGCTGGAGCGGCGTTTTTGCTTTCCAGGCGGGGCGTTACCGCTTTACGACCACGACCGACGACGGGGTGCGGCTCTACGTGGACGACCAGCGGATCATCAACGCCTGGGCGCCCATGCGCGGCAGCCGCAGCGCGACAGT
>DAOTYD010000069.1:0-10630 GCA_034435295.1 Anaerolineae bacterium
CCTGCCGGCCCCGCCACGCCGCTGCCCCCTTCTCCCACGCCGCTCAGCGCGCCTCCCACCGCCCAGCCGACGCCGACCACGACGCCGCTGGCCGTTGCCGCCGTGACGGCGACGCCGTTCGCCACGTGGACGCCGCTCCCTCCAGTTGCCCTGCCGGTGAAACACAATCCCCAGCAGGCCTGGCTGTGGGCGGTCTGTGGGCTGCAGGCCGTCGCTCTCTTGCTGGGCGCCTATGCGGCCCTGCGGCGGCGCTCGTAAGGGCATTTGAACGTCAGACCCAGAAATGGTATAATGCTTCTGTGAATCAAGCTGCCGAACAGCCGATGCACATAGCCTTGAACGCCCATCTCTTTTCGGATAGCCGCTCCTACCGCAGCGCCGGGGTTCACCAGTACATTCACCACCTGCTGCTGCACCTGCCAGAAGCGGGCTGTCGGCTCACCGCTTTTGTGGGGCCGGGGGTGCAGGTGCCTGGCGCGGCGGCGGTGCAGCGCAGCCGCTGGTCGACCGGGCGCCCGGCGGTGCGCGTTGTCTGGGAACAGTGCGTCCAGCCGTTTGTGTTGCGCCGCCTGGGCGCGGACCTGGCCCACGGGCCGGTTTTCGTCGCGCCGCTGGCGGCGCCCTGCCCGGTTGTGGTGACCGTTCACGACCTGAGCTTTGTGCGCTTCCCGCGTCTCTTCCGGCCGGCGAACCGTCTCTACCTGGGCGCGCTGACCCGCCTTTCGGCGCGGCGGGCGCGGCGGGTCATCGCCGTCTCGGCCCACGCCGCCGATGAGACGGCTCATCTGCTGGGCGTGCCGCGGGCCAGGATCGACGTGGTCTATCACGGCGTCGATCCCCAGTTCAGGCCGCTGCCAGCCGAGACGGTGCAGCGCTTCCGCGCTGCCGCTGGCCTGCCGGAGCGCTTTGTGCTCTTCCTGGGCACTCTGGAACCGCGCAAGAACCTGGTCCGGCTGGTCGAGGCCTTTGCCCGCCTGCGCGACCCCGCCCTCAAACTGGTCATCGCCGGGGGACGCGGCTGGTATGACGAGGAGGTCCACGCCCGCGTGGAGGCGCTCGAGTTGAACGACAGGGTCGTTTTTCCCGGCTATGTGCCGGCGGAAGATCTGCCGCTGTGGTACAACGCGGCTGCCGTCTTTGCCTTTCCTTCTCTCTACGAGGGCTTTGGCATGCCGGTGCTGGAGGCAGAGGCGTGCGGCACGCCCGTGCTGACCTCGAACTGCTCTGCCCTGCCCGAAGCGGCAGGCAATGGCGCGCTGCTGGTCGATCCCCTGCAGGTCGAGGCCATCGCCGCCGGCCTGGAGCGCCTGTTCCATGACGAGACGCTGCGGGGCGAATTGCGCCAGCGCGGCCTGGCCCATGCCGCCCGCTTCACCTGGCAGCAGACCGCCGCCGAGACCGTCGCGGTCTACCGCCGCGCGCTGGCTGGAGGTAAAGCGGCATGAACAGAGGTGTTGTTCGCGTCCCCTGGTGGGTGATTGCGCTGGACATCCTCGGCGTGGTGATCGGCTTCGTCGGCGGCTACTGGATGCGCTATGAGCTGCGCTGGTTCCGCGACGTGGTCTATGACGCCCCCTTTAGCGCCTATCTGCCCTTCCTGATCCTCTACGTCGTCTTGCTGCCTGTCCTGTTTATGGTCGACGGCGTCTATCGCCACTGGCGCGGCTCGTGGATGGAGCAAGTCTATCGCATCGTCAACTCGACGGCCAAGATGACGGTGCTGATGCTGGCCATCACCTTCTTCTCTGGCGCCCTGCTCTATTCCCGCGTCATGCTGATCGAAGTTGGCCTGCTGACCATCGTCCTCCTGGCGCTCATCCGCACGATCGAGAGCGCCGTCTTTGCCTGGCTCTTGAGGAAGGGCATCGGCGTGCGGCGGGTGATCATTGTCGGCGCGGGCGAGGTCGGACGGACGGTGATGCGCACGGCGGTGGCTCGCCCCGACCTGGGCTATCGCATCGTCGGTTTTGTCGATGACAACCCCGACAAGGGCTACACCGACATTGGTCCCTTCAAGGCGCTGGGGCCGCTGGAGAACCTGGCGCAGGCCATCGAGCAGGAAGGGGCCGACGAGGTCATCATCACCCTGCCGTGGATGTACCACCGCAAGATCATGGGCATCGTCCGCGAGTGCGCGCTGCGTCAGGTGCGCGCGCGCATCGTGCCTGACCTGTTCCAGATGAGCCTGAGCCAGGTCGATGTGGAGGATTTTGGCGGTGTGCCGCTGATCGGCGTGGGCGAGATCGCCATCAGCCGCTGGGCGCTGCTGGTCAAGCGGACGATGGACGTGGTGGGCTCTGTCCTCTGCCTGACCCTGGGCCTGCCGCTTCTGGCGCTCATCGCTATCGCCATCCGTCTCGACAGTCCCGGCCCGATCATCTTTCGCCAGATGCGCGTGGGGCTGAACGGCAGGCCGTTCGTCATGTTCAAGTTCCGCTCGATGCAGGAGGGCGCTGAAGAGCAGCAGGAAGCCCTGGCCGATCTGAACGAAGCCGACGGCCCGCTGTTCAAGATCCGTGACGACCCCCGGCTGACGCGGGTGGGCCGCTTTCTGCGACGCTCCAGTCTGGACGAGCTGCCGCAACTGATCAACGTGCTCAAAGGCGAGATGAGCCTGGTGGGGCCGCGCCCACCGCTGCCACAGGAGGACGAACAGTACCAGGAGTGGCACAAGAAACGGCTGCAGGCCCCCCCGGGGATGACCGGCCTCTGGCAGGTCAGCGGCCGCAGCCGCATGTCGTTCGACGAACAGGTATTGCTGGACATCTACTATATCGAGAACTGGTCGCCCTGGCTCGATTTCAAAATCCTGGCGCGCACGATCCCCCAGGTCTTGTTGGGCGAAGGCGCCTATTGACGGAGTGGCTCATGACCAAGTTTCGACTCGACCGTGAGGAACAGGAGCGCCTGACCGCTTTTCTGCGCGACATGGTGCGCATCCCCAGCCCTTCCACTCAGGAGGGTCGCATGGCCGAGCGGGTCGCTGCTGAAATGGAGCGCCTCTCTTTCCGTGACGTGCGCGTTGACCGCATCGGCAACGTGATTGGCTGGGTGGGCGCCGACAGCGGCCCGCTGCTGATGTTCAACGGCCACATGGATACGGTCGCCGTGAGTGACGCTACGGCCTGGACGCACGACCCCTTTGGCGCGGCGATGGAGGGCAGCCGCCTCTACGGCCTGGGCGCCTGCGACATGAAGGGCGGCCTGGCCGCGATGATCTATGGCGCGCACCTGCTGCACAAGGCCGGCCTGCCCCGCCATGGCCGCGTTGTCGTCGCCTGCGTGGTACAGGAGGAGCCGTGCGAGGGGCTGGCCAGCCGCGTGCTGATCGAAGAGGAGGGCGTGCGGCCCGACTGGGTGCTCATCGCAGAGCCATCTGACCTGCAGATTGCGCGCGGCCAACGCGGGCGCATCGAGCTGGAGGTGACCGCCTACGGCCGCTCGGCCCATGCCTCCCAGCCGAACCTGGGCAAGAACGCCATCTATGATGCGGCGCGGCTGATCTTTGGGCTGGAACTGCTGGCCGACCAGTTGGGCCACGATCCCTTCCTTGGCCCGGGCAGCCTGGCCGTGACGGACATCCGCAGCCAGGCCAGCGGTCGCAACGCCATACCTGACCTCTGCCGTATGATCATCGACCGGCGGCTGACGCTGGGCGAGAGCGAGGCGATGGCGCTGGCCGAAGTGCAGCGGCTCATTGCCCGCGAAGGCATCCATGCTGGGGTGAGCGTCGCTGCCTATGCCGCCACGAGCTACACGGGCTACCCCTGCACGACCCGCGCCTTCTATCCGCCCTGGGTCATCGAGGAAGATCATCCGCTGGTCACGCATCTGGTACGGGCGGTGCGGGCGCAACTGGGGCGGCGTCCCCAGATCGGGTACTGGCACTTTTCGACCGAGGGGGTTTTTACTGCCGGCATCGCCGGCATCCCCACCGTTGGCTTTGGTCCGGGCGATCCCTCCCTGGCCCACACCGCCGACGAGTGGGTAGACGTGGACGACGTCTGCTCAGCCGCCGCCGTCTACGCCTGCCTGGCGGTCGAGCTGATAGAGAACAGATAGAAGAAAGGAGAACAAAAAATGTCCGAAAGTCAAGACGACAACATCATGGCCGCGCTGCCACACGTTGCGACGATCCTGCCCTTCTGGGGATTGGTCGCTTCGGTGGTCATCTGGGCCACGCAGAAGGACAAGTCCCGCTTTGTCGGCTTCCAGGCATTACAGGCGATGGTCTATCAACTTTTGCCGATCCTGGGGGGGATGTTGTTCTTCCTGTGCTACATGTGTTCCTTCGGCGTCATTTTCGTCATCATGCCGCTGATCGGGATGGCCACATCCGAGGCCGGTGGCCAGGCTGAAAGCCCTCTGGCCTTGTTGACGATGTTGCCTATGAGCCTGCCCTTTTGCATCTGGGGCATCGCTCTTCTGGTTTTCTTCTGCTATGTGGCCTACGCCCTGTACGCCGCTGTCCGCGTCTTCCAGGGCCGCGACTTTCGCTACGCCGTCATCGGCCCGTGGCTGGAGCGCTATATGCAGCGTCAGGGTGCTGCCGAATAGCCCTTGAGCGACGAATCTTTCGTCCACCCGGCCTGCCTGCAGGAACCGCTCGCTGGCGGCGTGCGCTGCCTGACCTGCGAGCGCCGCTGCGTCATCGCCCCTGGCGAACGTGGCTGGTGTGGCACGCGCCAGAACAGAGACGGCACATTGGTCACGCTGACTTATGGCGCTGTCTCTTCCCTCTCTACCAACCCCATCGAGAAAAAGCCGCTCTACCACTTTTACCCTGGCTCGGCAGCGCTGACCGCCGGCTCGTGGTCGTGCAACTTTGCCTGCCCCTGGTGCCAGAACGATGCCATCTCCAGGCATCCGCCTGCCGGCGGCGAGTTCTATTCCCCCAGCCGCTTTGTCGCCGAAGCCCTGTTGCGCAAGTGTCAGGGCACCTCGATCAGCCTGAACGAGCCGACCCTCAGCCTGGAGTGGGCGCTGGAGGTCTTTCGCCTGGCGCGACAGGCCGGCCTCTACAACACCTTTGTCACCAACGGCTACATGACCCTCGCCGCGCTGGACAGGCTGGCCGCCGCCGGGCTGGACGCGATGAACGTGGACATCAAGGGAAGCGCCAGGGCCGTGCGCACCTGCTGCGGCGCCGATGTCGAGGTCGTCTGGCGCAACCTCCGCCGCGCCCAGGAACTGGGCATCTGGGTCGAGGTGACCACGCTGGTCGTCCCCGGCGTCAACGACCAGATGGAGACGCTGCTGGAAATCGCGCTCCGCATCGCCCGCGAGCTTGGCCCCTCCACCCCCTGGCATCTGACGCAGTATCATCCCGCTTACCGTTTCACCGCCCCGGAAACGCCGCTGACGACGCTGGAACAGGCTCGCGCCATCGGCCAGCAGGCGGGCCTGCAATATGTCTACCTGGGCAACGTCCCTGGCCACTTTGCCGAAAACACCTATTGCCCCGCCTGCGGCAAGATGGTCGTCCAGCGCTGGGGCATCTGGCTGGTCAAGAACCTGGTTGTGGACGGACGCTGTTGTTCCTGCCAGGAACCCCTGCCCGGCAGGGGCTGGAATTGGAGAACAAAGGAGTGAACTATGCCTGATCGGATTCAACTTCCCTCGCCCCGTCTCGAGGGGCCCATGTCGCTGGAAGCGGCCATCGCCGCGCGGCGGTCGGTGCGCTCGTACCAGCCCATCGAACCAACCCTGGAGGAGGTCAGCCAGCTCCTGTGGGCAGCGCAGGGCATCACGGGCGACGCGCCGCACAAGCGCGCTGCGCCCTCGGCCGGCGGCCGCTGCCCGCTCGAGTTCTATGTCTGCCGTGCCGACGGCGTCTGGCACTATGAGGTCGAGGCGCACCGGCTGGACCGCTACCTGGCCGAGGACGTGCGGCCCCAACTGGCCGAGGCGGCCTGGGGACAAAAGTTCCTTGCCCAGGCGCCGCTGGTCGTGGTCATTGCCGCCGTGTTCGAGCGGACCGTGCAGCGCTATGGCGAGCGCGGACGGCTGCGCTATGTGCCGATGGACGTGGGCCACGCCGCCGAGAACCTGCTGCTGCAGGCCGTCGCCCTGGGGCTGGCCAGCGTCCCCGTCGGCGCTTTCTCCGACGAGGCCGTTGCCCAGGTGCTGTCTCTGCCCGCCGGCCAGGAAATCCTCTACCTGCTGCCTGTCGGCCGGCCGGCCAGATGAGCCACGCCGGGCAGGGCACGGATGACCTGACCGGGCGGCATCTGGTCCTCCCACGCACGCTTTGCTTTGTCACGTGGGGCGACGAGGTGCTGCTGCTGCGCGGCGCGCCGGACAAGCGCATCTGGCCCAACCGCTACAACGGCGTCGGCGGGCACGTCGAGCGCGGTGAAGACGTCCGCTCCGCCGCCCGGCGCGAGATCGCCGAGGAGACCGGGCTGACGGTGGAGGACCTGCGCCTGCGCGGCGTGGTGCACGTCTCGCCAGACGCTGAGGGGGTGGGGGTCATGCTCTTTGTCTTTGCGGCGCGGGCGCAGCAGCGGGAGGTGCGGCCATCGGCGGAGGGTGCGGCGGTCTGGGTGCGCCAGGGCCGGTGGGAAGAACTCGACCTGGTCGACGACCTGCCGCTGCTCCTGCCGCGCGTGCTGGCTCCGCCCGACGCGCCGCTCTTTTTCGCCCGCTCGACCTATGACGAAAGGGGCCGCCTGGTTGTGGTTTTTGAGGAGTAGAAGGCCTGCCAATGCAAAGAGTGGTCATGATCGACATCGACGGCCTGCGGCGGGATGTGTTCCGCCAGGCGCTGGCGGCGGGCGACCTGCCGCACGTCGAGCGCATCGTCGGCGGGCCGGAGGGCCAGACGGCGGTTCACGTCGACGCGCTGAGCACCGCGCCGTCGATCACCTTTGCCGCGCAGGCCAGCATCGTCACCGGCCAGCACCCTGCCGCCCACGGCGTCGCCGGCAACGAGCTGTTCGACCGGCTGGGGCGCATCTCAGACGGGCGGCCGCGCCACTTTGGCTTCGACGTCGGCGACACGCTGGCGGTGGACGACGCCGTGCGCGTCTTTAGCGACGGGCTGGCCTCTCGTTTCCTGCGCCGTGAGGCGCCCACGCTCTACGAGAGCGCCGCAGCCCGGGGCCGGCAGGCGGCCGTCTTTTACCACATGTTTGCCCGTGGCGCGGCGACCTGGGTGCCGCCCAGCGTAGTCGATATCGCCCGCTTCACCAAGGGCCGCGGCCGGCTGGGATTGGAGGCCGGCGCCTATGACGCGGGCATGCTCAACCGCCTGATCGACTACCTGGAGACGGGTCAGCGCCCCGATATTCTCACTGCCTATTTTATGGGTCTCGACCACCACAGCCACCTGCACGGCCCGGCCAGCCAGCATGACTACCTGCGCCAGGTGATCGACCCCCAGATCGGTCGCCTGCTGGACGCGCTGACGGCTCACGACATGCTCACAGAGACGCTCTTTGTGCTGGTCAGCGACCACGGCCAGATCGACGCTGTGCCCGACGACCGCCACGCGCTCCGCCTGGGCTTTCCCTTCGACCCGGAACTGGTTCACGTCTTCAAGGCCCTGCGCCTGGACGTCCACGACATCCCCGGCGAAGACCCCGCCTGCGACGCGGTCATGGGCCTCAACGGCGGTCTGGCTCACGTCTATCTGCAGCACCGCACTGGCCGCTGGGCCGACCCGCCTCGTTATGCGGACGACGTTCTCCCCGTCGCCGACGCGTTCTATCGGATGAACGAGCGGGGCCAGTATGCGCCGGAACTGGAGGGCAGCCTGGAGCTGATCCTGGTGCGCAACGCGGAGGAGGAGGGCTGGGGCGGGTCGTACCGCGCCTATCTGGGCAACGGGCAGACCCAGGCGCTGGCGGACTATCTGGCTGCCCACCCTGAGCTGGACTATGTCGATGCTGTCCACCGCCTGCGCCTGGCGGCATCGGAGGTCAGCGGCGACCTGATCCTGGCTGCCCGCGCGCGCGAGGGGTTCTACTTTGGCAGCGCCCTGCGCGGCGTCCACGGCAGCCTGTGGCGCGGCGACTCGGAGGTCGTGCTGACGTTTGCCTGGCCTGGTGCTTCGGCGGCAGAGATGGCCCGGCTGCGGCAAGAGGTGGAGGAGCGGGTCGCGGCGCGCTGCGCCGCCGAGGGAGACCGCCAGCCCAGCGTCGCCGATATGGCCCCCGTGGTTCTCGGGGGGTCATGACAGTTTGTAGGACAGCTACGAGCAGTTGGCCTACCTTTATGGTGCCCCGAAGGGGCATGTCCACTGCTTCGAACACCCGGAAGCGACACCCTGCTTGCCCTGTCGATAGGGAAATGTTACAATCCGTCCCGATGGTGCAAATGACCCAGAGCGGGGGCCTGCCGCGGCCCAATCCCACCTTTGGCAACCCCTCCTTCGAGGGGGCCGATTTTCGCGTGCTGATCGCGCGCCTCTCCCCCTTCCACGACGTCGACCGCTCGACACCCCACCTCTTTCTCTTTCAGGCCGTGCGCCGCGCCCTGCCCAACGCCTATATCGACCTGGCCTTCTTCCCCTGCCGCGCCAGGCGAGAGCAGCTCGAACAGGCCGGCCAGCCGTTGCTGAGCGGCATCCAGTCATGCCGGCCGCTGCAGGATTTCGACCTGGTGCTGATCTCGAACGCCTATACGCTCGAACTGGTCAACCTCCCCTACCTGCTGCTGCGCTCCGGCGCGCCCGTGATGGCCGGTCAGCGCGACCCGCGCTGGCCGCCCCTCATCCTGGGCGGTTCGAACGCCATGGCCAGCCAGGCTATCGTCGCCGCCAACGGCGACAGCATGGTCGACGCCATTTTCTTCGGCGAGGGCGAGCGCCGGGTCGAGCGGCTGGTCCGCCTCCTCTACGAGCAGCGCCGCCAGGACAAAGGGACGCGGCTGGCGCGGGCCGCCGCCGAGATCACCGGCCTCTGGGCAAGCGGAAGCTGGCCGGCGCAGCCGGTGCAAAAAGCGGTGCTGGAGCGCCCTTCTCTCGACGATGTGCTGCTCGACTATCCTCTCCTCGACGGCAGCCAGGCCGGCACCGCCCGCCTGCAGATCAACTGGGGCTGCCCCGCCTTTTGCTCCTTCTGCTTCGAGGGCTATGACCGCAAACCGTACCGCGAGCTGCCGCTGTCCGACGTCCTGACAGCAGCGCGGCGGCTCAAACAGACACACGGCTGCGAGACGCTGGAACTCTACAGCTTCAACCTGAACACCCATACGGACATCCTGCCCATGCTGCTGGAGCTTGGGCGGCTCTTTCAGCGGGTTGGTCTGAAGAGCCAGCGGATCGACCTGCTCCACCATACTCCCGGCCTGCTGGAGGCGGAGGTGCTGGCGGACAAGCGCTCCTTCACCCTGGGCATCGAGGGGATCAGCGCCCGCCTGCGGGCCTGGCTCTGCAAGAGCCTTGCCGCTGCGGACATCTGGGGACTGCTCGACCGCCTGCTGCGCGCCCCCATCCGCCAGATCAAGCTCTTTTTCATCCTCACCGGCCACGAGAACGCGGAGGATCTGGCCGAGTGGCGCGCTTTCGTGCGCGACCTCAAGGCCATGCGCCAGCAATGCAACCCCGGCATCCGCGTCGTCTTCAGCTTTGGGCTGCTGGTGCGCATGCCGTTCACGCCGCTGCGCTACGACCGCCTCTTTCTCGACCCGACGCACTGGCGCGGCATCATCGGGCCGGTCAAATCGGCCTGCGAGACCAACGGCTTCGAGTTCCGCATGGCGACCGGTTGGGACGAGTACGCTGCCTCGCAGGCGTTGGCGCTGGGCGGCTATGGCCTGCACGAGCCGCTGACCGCCCTGGCCGGCGAAGGCCATTGCTTCGACGAGCGGCTCTCGCCCGGCTACTGGCCGGCGCTGCGGGCCTGGCTGGAGGCGCACGGCTACTGGAACGAGACATGGCTGGGCGAGAAGGGGCCCGCTTTCGTGTTCCCCTTTGACTTTGTGCGCACCAACCTGCGCGCCGGCTTTCTGTACGAGCAGTACCTCCAGCTCAAAGCCGGCTGCGACAGCGGCTACTGTCTGGGAGATGTCCAGGGCCGCTGTCTGGGCTGCGCGGCCTGCGCCGACGACGAGCGGCGCCGCGCCATCACCGCCCACCGCGTCCGCCCGGCCGACGCAACATACCTGGCGCGGATGGAAGAGGTGATGCGCGGCAAGCGGCGGCTGCCGCCGCTCTACGTCCGCCTGCGCCTGGCGGCGCTGGTAGCCGGCACCACGCCAGAGTGGATGAACGCCTGGGTGCTGCGCGGTTTGCTGACGGCCTGGCCGGAACTGACCGACAACCTGCTCTCGGCGCAGGAGAGTCTGTTTACGGCGCGCCAGAACCGCGCCCGCTATCCCATCTTTCACGGCGAGACGGTCTTTGCCCTGCGCGCCTGGGATCGGGAGGCGCTGCGCGGCGCGCTGGTTGCCGGCGGCGGCGCCGATGGGGTCGAGTTTCTCTCTCTGGCCCAGGGTTTCACGCCGGGTTGTTTTCGGCAGGCGAGGATGCTCATCACCCTGCCCCTCGCCCATTTTCCCGACGCCGGGCCGCGCCTGGTCGCGTTCCTGCGCGCCGCCTATGTGTCAACCAACACCCGTCGCCAGGGGGCGGTCTACCAGCTCGACCTGCCGGCCAGGGCGCTGAAGAAGAACGTGCTCCTGGAAG
>DAOTYD010000070.1:0-10561 GCA_034435295.1 Anaerolineae bacterium
CCCTTCGCCGCCCCCTTCGCCCTCGCCCGCGCCGACATCGACGCCCACCCCCTTCGTCTCGCCGCTGCCCGGCCCCTTCCTCCACCGCGTCATCAGCCAGACCCTGGTCTGCGACGGCGGGCCGCCGCGCCTGGCGCTGTGGGTGCAGAGCGAAGCGGGCGAAGAGGAAGAAGCAGCGCCGTTGCCCGGCGTGACGCTCTGGCTGACCTGGCCCGGCGGAGCCGACCGCGCCGTGACCGGCTTGAAAGCCGCGATGGGGCCAGGCTATGCCGACTTTAATCTCGAACCAGGCATCCCCTACGCCCTCAGCATCGGCGAGCCCAACGCCCCCGTGCTCTCCGGCCTGGCCGTCCAACCCTGTCCCGCCGAGGAGGGCACCCAGCCCCAGCCGGGATCGTGGTGGGTGGTGATCGAAGTGCGGCGGTAGAAGTGTGCAAGTGGGCAAGTAGGCAAGTGGGCAAGTAGGCAAGTGGGCAAGTGGGCAAGTGGGCAAGTAGGCAAATGTGCAGGCGGCAACCGACAGACAATACGCGATAAGCGATAAGCGATAAGCGATAAGCGATATGCGATATGCGATATGCGATGAAAGGAGCAATGTGACGAGCGAGACGAGTTTCTACGAGCGAGCGGATGCATGGCTGGCACGGCTGTTGGAGCTGAATCCGGTGGCGGCGACGCAGGTGGGGGAGCACCGCTGGGATGACCGGCTGGCCGACCTCTCTCCCCAGGCCATCGAGCAGACCGGTCAAGAGATGGTCGCTGCGCTGGCCGAGTTCCAGGCGATGGACACAGCGGGCTTTGGCCTGGACGCGGCGATCGATCACAAGCTGATCGTCCACATCCTGAAAGGCTTTGTGCGCGAATATCAAAAGCTCCACAGCCATCAGCGCAATCCCGGCATCTACCTGGAAGAAGGGGTAGGCGGCATCTTTTTGCTGCTCATCACCGAGTTTGCCCCTCTGCCGCAACGCCTCCGTTCTGCGCTGGAGCGGCTGCGCCAGGTGCCACGGGTGCTGCAAGAGGGCCAGGCCAACCTGGTCGCCGCGCGCGTGCCCCGCGTCTGGGCCGAGGTGGCCGTCGAGCAGGGCCAGCAGGCTCCCGGCCTCTTCTCCTTCCTCCTGCCGATGATGGCCGCCGAGGCCACGCCAGAGCTGCAAGAAGAGTTCGTCGCCGCAGGCCAGGCAGCCTCCGCCGCCGTGCAGGAATACCTGGCCTTTTTGCAGCAGGAGGTCCTCCCCCAGGCCGCCGGCGACTTTGCGGTGGGCAAAGAGATCTTTGACGAAATGCTCCGCGACGACCACATGGTCGATTATGACGCCGACCGCCTGCTCGAGATCGGCTGGGAGCAGTTCCGCCTGACGCGGGCGCAGATGGAAGAGGTCGCCCGCCAGATCGACCCGCACAAGAGCGTGCGCGAGCTGCTGGAAGAAGCGAAAGCCGACCACCCGACCGCCGAGGGGCTGCTGGCAGCCTACCAGCAGGCGATGGAAGCCGCCCGCCAGTTCGTCATCGACCACGGTATCGTCACCATTCCGGAGGGCGAGAGCCTGCGCATCATCGAGACGCCGCCCTACCTGCGCCCTGTCATCCCCTACGCTGCCTACATGCCGCCGGGCATCCTGGAGGAGAAGCAGGAAGGCATCTTTGTCGTCACGCCGGTGGACCCCGGCGCGCCGCCTGAGCAGCAGGAGGAAAAGCTCAAGGGCCATTTCAACATCAAACTGCCCGTCACGGCGCTCCACGAAGCCTATCCGGGCCATCACCTGCAGTTGGTCTGGGCCAACCGTCAGCCCAAAGTCGCGCGGCGCATGGGCTCCTTCCTGGCGACGCTCTTTATCGAAGGCTGGGCTTTTTACTGCGAAGAGATGATGGAGCGGTTGGGCTTTATCGCCCAGCCGCTGCAGCGATTGGGCCGCCTCTCTGACCAGCTCTGGCGCGCGGCGCGCATTATCCTGGACGTCTCGCTCCACACCCGCGGCATGACTGTCGAGCAGGCGGTCGACTTTCTGGTCCGCGAGTGCCAGTTGGAGCCGAGCAATGCCCTGGCCGAGGTGCGCCGCTACACCGCAACGCCGACTCAGCCGCAATCCTACCTGATGGGCAAGCTGGCGATCATGCAACTGGTGGAAGAGTACCGGGCCGCTCACCCCGAAGCCTCCCTGCGCCAGGTTCACGACGCCATCCTGGGCTGCGGCAGCCTCACACCGCGCCTGATGCGCCAGCGGCTGCTGAGCAGGTAACGTCAGAGGTAGAGCGTGGGCCGGAAAGCGGCCTGTGCTGTCGCGCTGCTGTCGATCCTGCTCCTGGCTGCCGCGCTGCGGCTCTACCGCCTGGAGGCGCAGTCCTTTTGGAACGACGAGGGCAACTCGGCCCGCGCCGCCGAGCGGCCCGTGCCGCTGATCCTGGAAGCGGCCCAGGGCGACATCCACCCGCCCGGCTATTACCTGCTGCTGCACGTCTGGCGCGGTCTGGTCGGCGAGAGCGAGTTTGCCCTGCGCGCCTTCTCCGCCTTCTGCGGCGTGCTGACCGTCGCACTGACCTATGCGCTGGGGCGGCGCCTGCTGGGCGCGTCAACGGCGCTGGGAGCGGCCCTTCTCGCCGCGCTCTCGCCGCTGGGGGTCTATTACGCCCAGGAAGCGCGCATGTACGCGCTGCTGGGGCTGCTGAGCGCGGCGTCGACGTATTGTTTGTTGCGGATTGTGCCCCTTCGTCGCGGATCGCCTGTCGCGTATCGCGTATCGCCTGTCACCCATCGCCTATCGCTTATCGCCTATTGGCTCAGCGCGGGGGCGGGATTGTATACGCACTATGCGTTTCCCTTCGTCCTGGCCGTTCACAACCTGCTCTTTGCGAGCTGGTGGCTGGTGCGGCAGCGCGGCCGCTGGCGAGTCTTGCTGGAGTGGGCAGCGATTCAGGCCGCCGTGCTGCTTGCTTTCCTGCCCTGGCTGCCCACCGCACTGCGGGCGGTCACCGGTTGGCCCTCGGCTGGCGGCGGGTACGAGCTGCTACCGGCCCTCCTCACCATCCTGCGCACGCTGACGGTGGGCATCACCCTCGATCCGTCAAAGGCGGGCTGGGCGCTGAGTCTCTTTGGCGCCATGCTCCTGCTGGCCCTCTGGCCCCGCCGCCCTGACCTGCCCGCCGTCACTGCCCTTCTCACCTGGCTGCTCCTGCCCATTGCCCTCATCCTGGCCTTTGACCTCTACAAACCAGCCTATCTCAAGTTCCTCCTCGTCGTCCTGCCGCCCTTTCAGTTGCTCGTCGCCCATGGAGCGTATCGCATATCGCTTATCGCTTATCGCCTGTCGCATGTCGCCTGTCGCCTGTCGCGGATCGCTTATCGCTTATCGCCTGTCGCCTGTCGCCTGTCGCGGAGCGCGGATCGCCCGCCGCCCGCCCACTTGCAAACTTGCAAACTTGCCCATTTTCCCACTTGCGTCCTTGTCCTCCTCCTTCTCCTCCTCCCCTCCCTCCACAACCTCTACTTCAACCCCGCCTATGCGCGGCAGGACTATCGCCAGATCGCCCGCGACCTGGAGGCGGTCTACCGCCCCGGCGACGGCATTCTGCTCAACGCCGCCAACCAGTGGGAGGTCTTTACCTGCTACCACCGCCAGGGCGCACCGGTCTATCCTATCCCGCGCAGCCGCCCGCCCCGCGCCGAGGCCGTTGCCGCCGAGCTGACCGACATCGCTGCCGTCCACAGTCGCCTCTTTGCCGTCTATTGGGGCGACGCCGAAGCGGACCCGCAACGGCTGGTCGAGAGCTGGCTGGCCGGCCACGCCTACCCCGCCGGCGACCGCTGGTACGGCGAGGTACGGGTCGCCGTCTACGGGTTGGGGGCGCTGCCCGAAGAGCCAGCGGTGGCCACGGACGCCTGCTTTGGCGAGCATATCTACCTGCGCGGCTACAGCCTGTCCAGCGGCCCCTTCGCGCCAGGTCAGGTGGTCCCCGTGACCCTCTTCTGGCAGGCCGACGCCGCCATCCCGGAGCGCTACAAGGTCTTTCTCCACCTGGTCGATGCCAGCGGCCGCCTGGTCGCGCAGACCGATGCCGAGCCGTATGGCAACCTGATGCCGACCACCGTCTGGGCGGCCGGCGAGCTGCTCATCGACCGGCACGGCGTCTGGCTGCCCGCCGATCTTTCCCCAGGCGACTATGCGCTGCTCGGCGGCCTCTACAGCCTGGGCGGCGAGCGGCTGCCGGTAGAGGGAAACGGCGACCATGTGCTCCTCGGCACCATCACCGTCGCCCGTTGACACCGCCCCATCCTATGCTATACTGAGAAACACTCCGCTATCTCTCTGCTCTCGGAATCTGCTTCGGAAGGAGGAGGAAATGAAAGTCAATCGCAAGACAGGGTGGGCCATTGCGCTGGGGCTGCTGCTCGTGAGCGTGCTGGCCTGCGGCCCGGCGGCTGAAACAATGACCCCCACCTCAACGGCAGCGTCACTGCCCCCCGAAGAAACGGGGGTTGCCCAGGTCACGCCGGGCAGCCAGATCACCGTCACCCCCGCGCCGCCCGTCACCACCGAGGCGGGCTGCACGCTCAACAGCGCGTTTGCGGCTGACGTCAGCATACCCGACAACACCCAGCTTGCCCCCAACACCGCCTTTGTCAAGACCTGGCGGCTGCGCAACAGCGGCACATGCCCCTGGGAAGCCGGCACCCAACTGGTCTATATCTCTGGCGATGCCATGGGTGGCCCTGCGTCCGTCCCCGTAGCCGCCGTTGCTCCAGGCTCGACAACTGATGTCAGCGTCAACCTGATCGCGCCGGCGACGCCCGGCACCTACCGCGGCAACTGGCAGCTCCAGGCGCCCGACGGCACGCGCTTTGGCAGCGTGATCTATGTGCAGATCGTTGTCCCCTCGCCGGTCACCTTCACCCCCACACCCGTCCCCATCACAGCGACACCCACTCCTGTGCCGATCACCCTCACGCCGACGCCCGTGCCAGGCGGCTGCGTCGCTGTTGATCCCGCTCTGGAGCCGATCCTGACCCAGGTCGAGGGTCTCGGCTACGACCTGGGCTGCCCCACCCAGCCGGCTTTTACGATCTTTGGCGCCTTTCAAGAGTTCTGGGCCAACGTCGACAACCCGAACCCTCACACTCACTACCGCAGCCTGATGATCTGGCGCTCCGATAACCGCGAGATTTACGTCATCGACGGCGTGGACACCAACGCTTCGGAAGGCATGCTGCTGGCCTATACCGATTTCTGGGACGAAAGCCAGCCGGAGACTCCTCCCGCCTGCGCCGCAATGACCGTGCCTTCGGGCTACCAGATGCCTCGTCGCGGCTTTGGCCGGATCTGGTGCACAAACAGCCTGTGGGACCCCATCGGCTGGCCCAACGTGGCAGAAGAAGCGGTGAGCCTGCGCATCCAGCCGATGCAGACGGGGCTGCTGCTCCAGGTCATCCGGCCTGCGGGTGGATACCTGATCGCGCTGGACTATCGCGCTGTGTACGCCATCACCAGGATGGTCGCTCCCTAGCGCAGAAAACGACCCGCTGGGCTTTCGCGGAGCGACTATAGATACAAATGCGTAGGACAACTGCGAGCAGTTGTCCTACGCATGGGACCTGCGCATTGACTGCCAGGCCAAACCATGCTAGAATACCAGCGCTGTGTACGAATAAGAGTCTCGCTTTCCCGGGCCCGCTGAACGTCGGGACAGGAAGGCGCTTTACAGCGGCCTTCAGGCCGCATTTTGTTGCACGTGAGGAGGTTGTTCTGTATGGAAGAAAACATCGTCGAAGCACAGAAAGAGACCACACCAGAGGGCAATAGCCCTCAGCCGGTGGCCGAGGCCGTCATGGCTGAGGCCGCTCAGCCACAGGCTGTCACAGAGAAAGCGGGCACAACACTCCAGCTCGAGCCTGTCCCCGGGCTCACACTCCGCGAGCGCATGGCGCTCACTTTCGAACCGGTCCGCGAGCGCCTGGCGCGCTTCTTTAGTCCTCTCGGCAGGCGCCTGGGTTCTGCGCTGCGCCCGCTGCAGGGCGCGCTGGGCAACGGCCGCTGGGTCTATGACGTGATCGCCGCCCTGCTGATCATCGCCATGATCCTGCCGCCCATCGCCCTGCCCCGGCGGCTGGGGCTGGTGGGCTATACGCTGCTCAACGCCGCCCGCCCCCTGATCAGCCACCCGGACGGGTTGACCCTCAGCCTGGTCAACCCGTCAACGCTGGGGCCTGACGGCTCGCTGGCCGGCACCGCAACCGTGACCGGCCGCCTGCGCGTGCGCATCGACTCGGTGCCGCGCCTCAATTTTCTCGAAGGCTCGGCCGGCAGCCAACTGCGCCAGGCCGCGCAGGCCATCCCCAACTATCTCCAGCTCAAAAGCCCCTACTACAAAATCGCCGCCCAGGGCCGGCCAGAGGGACCGTTCACGCTGGAGGTGGTCATCCCCAACGACGCCGAACCGTGGGAGACACTGGACCTCTACACATGGGACGGCGAATCGTGGCAATGGCTCGGCGGCACGCTCGACCCGGAACGGGAAGTGCTGACGGTCGAGCTGACCGAAGTGCCGCCGTCGGTTGCCGTCATGCAGACGCTGGCCGTTGTCCCCGTTGTCGGCTCGGTGGCGACCGAGCGCCCGCAGGGCCAAATGACAGAGGTCTTGAACGACGTCCACATGCCGGGCCTCTACCTGGGCACCGACGGCCTGCTGCTGGGGCAGGCTGCTGCGGCTGAGGTCGGCAGCAACCCCGTGCCGTTCCTGCTGCTGCGCAATTGGCGTGAGGGCGAGCCTGTCAACAGCAGCCTGCTGACCGATATCCTCACCCTGGCCGACATTCAGCAGACCCACATCGACAACATTGCGGCGGCGGCGGCGGCAGGCTATGGCGGCGTCACGCTCGACTATCGCGGCGTAGCCCCGGAGCAGCGCGAGGCCTTTAGCCGCTTTGTCGCAGCGCTGGCCAACGCGCTGCACGCGCAGAACCTGCGCCTGCAGGTGATAGTGCCCGCGCCGCTGATCGCCGCCTCGGGCTGGGACACGGGCGGCTATGACTGGGCCGCGCTGGGCCGCGCCGCCGATATCCTCTTCTTCCCCCTGCCCGACGATCCCGCAGCCTACAGCGAGAACGGCCGCATCGTCTCTCTCCTGCGCTGGGCCGTCGGCCAGGTCAACCGCTACAAACTGCGCGGCTACCTCTCCTCCCTCAGCGCCGACATCGCCCCGACCCAGGTGCGCCACGTCAGCCTGGAGGAGGCGCTGGCCGCCTTCGACCAGGTGCGCGCCCCCGGCGAGGGAACGCTGACGCCGGGCCAGGAGGTCCTCTTTAGCCTGGCCGGTCGCGTGACCAACATCCTCATCGACGAGTCTGCCGGTACCTATGGCATCGTCTACCAGGCTGACGACGGCACGCAGCACACGGCCTGGCTGGGCACGCCCTCCTTCCTGGCGCGCAAGCTCGACTGGCTGCTGCGCTACCACCTGGTCGGCGTTGTGGTGGCCGACCTGGCCGACGTGGGCAACATGCCCGGCGTGGTCGAGGCGGTGAACGGCTACCGCCAGGCCGCCAGCCTGCCTCAGCCCGCTCAACTCCTGGTCTCCTGGACCGTAGAGGAGGGTAACAACGTCGTCGTTCAGCAGGGCTTTGCCCTCAACCAGCCCGACTTTCGCTGGGTCGCTCCGGAGACACCCGGCACGTACCTGGTTTCGGCCAGCATCGCCGGCATCAGCCGTGGCTCGGCCCAACTGACCGTGGCGACGCCTGCTCCCCAGTCGACCCCAACGCCGACGCCGCAGCCGCCGGCCACAAATACGGCCATGTCCATGCAGAACCCTGGCTGCCTGCGCGCCTATTTTGAGACCGACGTGACCATCCCCGACGGCACGCGCGTCGAGAAGGGCGCGACCTTTACCAAGACCTGGCGGCTGCGCAACAACGGCACGTGCGACTGGCCGGCCGACACGGTGCTGGTGAACAAGCAGTCCCAGCTCGGCGGGACGACCGCCGTGCCGGTCGGCGCGGTGGCCGTGGGCCAGTCGGTCGAGATCAGCGTCGAGCTGACCGCGCCGACTGCGGACGGCAACTATAAGGGTTCATGGGTGCTCATGGCTGGCGGGACCGAGATTCCCAACAGCATCGTCACGGCGGTGGTCCGCGTGGGCGAGGCCACAGTTGCCGCGCCGCCCCCCGCGCCGGTCGCCGGCGGCTCGTTCGAGATGGGCGGGCACATCCGCGACCTGTCCTTCCCTTATGCTGACCTGATGCACTATGCCGGGATGACCTGGGCCAAGGTCCAGGTGTCCTATGGGGCAGACGCCTCTGGCATCATCCAGGCGGCTCACGCGCGCGGCTTCAAGATCCAGTTGAGCGCCCTGGGTTCGCCCGGCATGGTGACACAGCCGGGCTTTGAGCAGCAGTACGCGGCCTGGGTGGCAGGGCTGGCGGCGCAGGGCGCGGACGCAATCGAGGTATGGAACGAACCCAACATCCACCGCGAGTGGCAGGGCGAGTACATCAACCCACAGGCCTACACCAACCTGCTGTGCGCCGCCTATCAGGCGATCAAGGCAAGAAACCCCGGCACGGCGGTCATCAGCGCCGCCCCCTCGCCAACGGGCTGGTTCTCGCAGGCGGGCGGCGCCAAGACGAGCAACTGCAATGACAACGTCGGCTGCGGCTACGATGACCAGCCGTGGATGGAGGGACTCTACAACGCCGGCGCGGCGAACTGTATGGACTATATCGGCGCGCACCACAACGCCGGCGCCACGTCGCCCTCGGCCCGCAGCGGCCACCCCACCGGCAGCCTGCACCACTCGTGGTACTTTCTGCCGCAGACCGAGCTGTACTACAACATCTTCCGCGGCACGCGCAAGATCTTTTACACCGAAATGGGCTATGCTTCCCAGGAAGGTGTGCCCACCTTTTCCGATGACTTTGCCTGGGCGCGCGGCACCAATAACGCCCAACAGGCGGCCTGGCTGGCCGAAGCCGCCAGCCTGGGCGCCAATACCGGCATGGTGCGCTGCATCATCGTCTGGAACATCGACTTTGTGCGCTACGGCTACGACCCGCAGGACGGCTATGCCATCGTCCGTCCCGGCGGCTCCTGCCCGGCCTGCGACGCGCTGCATAACGTCCTGGGAACAAGGTAAAGTCGACAAGGCGGCGGGGTCTGCTCCTTCTGCTCCTGGCGGGTCTGCGACCCGCCAGCGGTGGGGAGCGGCGGCGGGGTCACAGACCCCGCCGGGACGGAAAGTGGCTGGCAAGAGCAAATTGACAAGTCCTTGGTCTTTTAAATGGAGGTGACATGGCTGGTTCTTCGCGCGGCGGCATGAGCAGCGTAAAACTCTTTTTCGTGGTGCTGGCCTGGTTGATTCTGGTGACAGGCGGCCTGTTTGGCTTGTGGTGGGGCTTTTTCCGCCAGCCGTCGGCGGAGCCGACCCCTGTGCCCCCTACGGAAGAACCGACCCTCCCGCCCACCGTCCCCGTTGTCGTCACCCAGCCAGTAGGGGTGAGTGAGGAGGTCTTTGGTTACGGCATCGCTGCCGACGCGCTGCTGCTGCCCGAATACACCATGGGCCAGGTGCAGAACCTGGGCCTGGGCTGGGTCAAGCAACAGGTGCGCTGGGGCTCCTTCTCGCCAGGGCCGGGACAGATGGACTGGAGCGGCTATGACGCCGTGGTCGATGCCGCCAACGCCCGCGGCCTGCGGTTGATGATGAGCGTCGTCGACGCGCCAGCCTGGAGCCACCCCAGCTATACCGACGCCAACCCCGAAGGCGCCCCGCCCGACGACCTGGCCCTCTTTGCCGATTTCCTGGGCCAACTGGTCGACCGCTACCGTGGCCGCGTCCACGCTATCGAGGTCTGGAACGAGCAGAACCTGGACCGCGAGTGGGACACCGCCGAGGGAGTCAGCCCGGAGCGCTATGTCGAGATGCTGCGCATGGCCTATCAGACGATCAAGAGCCGCGATCCGAACATCATCGTCATCAGCGGCGCGCTGTCGCCTGCGGCCGGCCCGTGGCTCGATCCAAACAACCCCAACCGCATTATCGTCATGGACGATTTCGAGTACCTGGAGCGCATGATCGCGGCCGGCGCGCTGAACTATTGCGACTGCGTCGGCGCGCACCACAACGGCATCAACATCCCGCCCACAGTGGACTGCGACGGTTCCTATCAGGATCCAACGGCCCAGTTCCGTGGCTACTGGGACCCGCCGCAGCCGCCGCACCACAGTTGGTGCTTCAAGACGACGCTGGAGGGCTACCACCAGCGCATCGTCGCGGCGGGGTACAACACGCCGCTCTGCGTGACCGAGTTCGGCTGGGCCTCGGCTGAGGACCTGGGTGGCTATCCGCCCGGCTTTGAGTTTGCCCTCGACAACACGCTGCAGGAGCAGGCCGAGTGGAACGTGCAGGCCTTCCAACTGATGCGTCAGTGGGGCTTTGTGCGGCTGGCCTTCCTGTGGAACCTCGACTATGCCAACAAGGGCCCGCGCGTGCCCAGCGATCCTAACGCTCCCTACAGCCTGGTCGATTTCAACGGCATCGCCCGGCCAGCCTTTGGCGCCATCGGCGCGATGGA
>DAOTYD010000071.1:0-26783 GCA_034435295.1 Anaerolineae bacterium
GTCTTCCGCGAGGAGGTGCCCACGCCCACCCCGCGTCCTCTGCCCGATGCCGCCGACGTGCCGATCCTGATGTATCACTATGTCGAAGAGCTGCCCCCCAACGCCGACTCGCTGCGGCGCGGGCTGACAGTCACTCCCGACCGCTTCGAGGCCCAGCTCCAGTATCTGGCCGAGGCCGGTTACCACACCATCACCCTCGTCGACCTGCACCGCTACCTCTTCGAGGGCGTCCCGCTGCCGGAAAAGCCCATCATCCTGACCTTCGACGACGGTTACCGCGATGCTTATACCATCGTCTTTCCGCTCTTGCAGCAATACGGCTTTGTCGGCACCTTTTTCGTCCTGGCCACTCCTGCCCATTTCGAGAATCCCAACTATCTCACCTGGGATATGATGGCCGAGATGGCCGCTGCCGGCATGGAGATCGAGGGCCACGGGCGCGACCACGTCGACCTGCGCAACCGCTCCTATGACTATCTGGTCTACCAGATCCTGGGCATCAAAGAGGCGGTCGAATACCACACCGGTCAGCCGGTGCGCTTTTTCTGCTACCCCTCTGGCCAGTACGATGCCGCTGTCCTCCGTGTCGTGGAAGGCGCGGGCTATTGGGGGGCGGTGACGACGCAGCACGGACGAATCCACACCCGCGAAAGCATCTACACCCTTTCCCGCATCCGCATCCGCGGCAGCGACACGCTGGAAGACTTTATCGCGCGGATCGAGAGCCCCTGATCTTATCCTCTATCATCCCAATCTGATAGTTTTTGACAGATAATCGAAGGTAGAATGCAGTACACAGCCGCCAGAACGAAGAGGCGTTCGGCGGTGTTGTCTTGTATGGAGAACGGTATGCAAACATCCCGCGTGGCGGGCTTTTATGACTGGAGCCTCGTGGAGAGGCAGGCATGGCTGGCCGGGCAGGCAGCCCTGGACGGCGAGCAACTCGCAGCGTTGAGCGAGGGCGGCCTGAGCCTGGATGGGGCCGACCGCATGATCGAAAACGTCGTCGGGCGGTACGCTCTGCCGCTGGGTCTGGCGCTCAACTTCCAGGTCAACGGGCGGGACGTGCTGGTGCCGATGGCGATCGAGGAAGCGTCGGTCGTTGCCGGGGCCTCGTTCGCCGCCAAACTGGCCCGCACTGGCGGCGGTTTTCGCGCCGAGACGACCGCGCCGGAGATGATCGGCCAGATTCAGGTGCTGGACCTGCCCGATCTGGCGGCGGCGGAGGCGGCGGTGCTGGCCGCCCGCGAGCGCATCCTGGCCCGCGCCGACGAGATCGACCCGGTCATTCGGCGGCTGGGGGGCGGCGCCCGCGACCTGCTGGTGCGCCCGTTCCCCGAAACTGCTGCCGGCCCCATGCTGGTGCTGCATCTGATCTATGACTGCCGCGACGCGATGGGGGCCAACGCGGTCAACACGACCTGCGAGGCGCTGGCGCCGCTGATCGCCGAGATCACCGGCGGGCGGGTGGGCCTGCGCATCCTCTCCAACCTGGCCGACCGGCGGCTGGCGCGGGCAAGCTGCACCATCCCGGCGGACGCGCTGGCCTTTGACGGTTTCTCCGGCGCGCAGGTGGTGCGCGGCATCGTCGAGGCGTGGGCCTTTGCCGCCGCCGACCCTTACCGCGCGGCGACGCACAACAAGGGCATCATGAACGGCATCGACGCCGTCGCCATCGCCACGGGGCAGGATTGGCGGGCCATCGAAGCGGGGGCGCACGCCTACGCAGCCCGTTCCGGCCGCTATACCAGCCTCTCCGTCTGGCAGTGGGACGAGGACGGCAACCTGACGGGGAGTCTGGAACTGCCGCTGGCGGTGGGCACGGTCGGCGGAGCCACGCGCGCCCATCCCACGGCACGCCTGGCGCTGCAGGTCCTCGGCGTGCAGACGGCACAGGAGCTGGCCGAGGTGATGGTTGCCGTCGGCCTGGCACAGAACCTGGCCGCCATCCGTGCCCTGGCTACCGAGGGCATCCAGAAGGGGCACATGGCGTTGCACGCAAGAGGGGCAGGGCAATGAGCGACAGGCTGTTGCGGACAGAGCGCCAGGTGGGAATCGTGGGCTATGGGGCCTATGTGCCCTGCTATCGCCTGCCGGCGGCCGAAGTCGACCGCGTGTGGACGGACGGGCAGGCAGGGACGCCGATCCGCGAGAAGGCGGTAGCGGGCATCGACGAGGACACGGTGACGATCTCGATCGAGGCGGCGCGCAATGCGCTGGCCCGCGCCGGCGCGATCGATCTGGCCGAGATCCGCGCGGTTTGGGTGGGCAGCGAGTCGCACCCTTATGCGGTCAAACCGACTTCGACGATCGTGATGGAAGCGATCGGCGCGGGGCCCTACGCCCAGGCAGGCGACTGGGAGTTTGCCTGCAAGGCCGGCACCGAGGCGTTTCAGGCAGCCATTGGCTTTGTCGGTTCCGGGATGGCCCGCTACGCGCTGGCCGTCGGCACCGACACGGCCCAGGGCCGCCCTGGCGACGCGCTCGAATATACCGCTGGCTCCGGCGGCGCGGCCTATCTGCTGGGCCCGGCCGACGAGGCGCTGGCCGTCGTCGAGGGGTCGCTTTCCTTCGCCACCGACACGCCGGACTTTTGGCGCCGCGCCTACCAGCACTACCCGTCCCACGGCGGCCGCTTTACCGGCGAGCCGGCCTACTTTCGCCACATCACGGCGGCGGCCACGGAGCTGATGGCGGCGATGGGCACCACGCCCGCCGATTACGCCTATGCCGTCTTTCACCAGCCCAACGTCAAGTTCCCGCAGACCGTGGCCAGGCAGTTGGGCTTTAAACCAGAGCAGATCGAAACGGGGCTGCTGGCCGATGTGATCGGCAACACCTACGCCGCCGCCTCGCTCATCGGCCTGACCGCCGTTCTCGACCAGGCCCGCCCTGGCGAGCGCATCCTGCTGGTGAGCTTTGGCTCGGGCGCAGGGTCGGACGCTTTCTCCCTGCGCGTCACCAGCGCCATCGTCGAGCGCCAGGGCCGCGCCCCGCGCACACGCGATTACATCGCCCGCCGCACCGAGATCGATTATGCGCTCTACACCCGCTATCGGCGCAAGTTGCTGGTGGAGTAGCGAGTGGGCAAGTATGCAAGTGGGCAAGTATGCAAGTGGGCGGGAAGCGATTAGCGATAAGCGATAGGCGATAGGCGATAAGCGATAGGCGATACGCGATATGCGAGACGTAGCGATCATCGGGATTGGCCAGACCAAAGTAGGCGAGCACTGGGATACGGGGCTGCGCCACCTGGCGTTGGAGGCGGTCCAGGCAGCGGTGAAGGATGCCGGCGTGGACCATATCGACGCGCTCTATGTGGGCAATATGCTCTCCGGTGAATTAGCCGCCCAGGAGCACCTGGGCGCGCTGGTAGCCGATTTTTCCGGCATGCGCGGCGTGGAAGCCTTCAAGGTCGAAGCGGCCTGCGCTTCCGGCGCGGCGGCGCTGCGCCTGGGCTATGTCGCCGTTGCCGGCAGCATGGCCGATGTGGTGCTGGTGGTCGGCGTGGAAAAGATGACCGACCAACTGGGGCCGCAGGCGACCTCGGCGCTGGCGATGGCTGCTGACGCCGATTACGAGGCGGCGCAGGGCCTCTCCTTCGTCGCCATCAACGCCCTGCTGATGCGGCGCTATATGTACGAGTACGGCTACAAAAAAGAGGACTTTGCGCCGTTCACCATCAACGCTCACGCCAACGCCATGCACAACCCCTACGCCATGTTCCACCAGCGCATCGATGTCAAGGCCTATGTGAATGCGCGCATGATCGCCGATCCCATCAACCTGATGGATTCATCGCCGGTGGCAGATGGCGCGGCAGCGGTGGTGCTGGCCCCGTTGGATTGGGCGCGCCGCCTGGGGCGGAAGGGGGCGCGGGTCATCGGCTCGGCAGTGGCGACCGATACTGTCGCCGTCCACGATCGGCACGACCCCCTGGTGCTGGAGGGAGCGGCCATCTCGGCATACAAAGCCTACCAGCAGGCCGACATTGGGCCGGAGGAAGTTGACTTTTTCGAGCTGCACGACGCTTTCAGCATCATGGCCGCGCTCAGCCTGGAGGCGGCGGGATTTGCGCGGCGCGGCGGAGGCCTGCGCCTGGCGCTGGACGGCGAGATCGGCCTCCATGGCCGGCTGCCTGTGGCCACGATGGGCGGGCTCAAAGCGCGGGGTCACCCCGTCGGCGCAACGGGCGTCTACCAGGCGGTCGAAGCGGTGCAGCAACTGCGCGACCAGGCTGGCGAAAACCAGGTGCCCAACGCCCGCATCGGCATGATTCAAAACATCGGCGGCAGCGGCGCCACCGTCATCACCCACATCCTGGAACGCATCGAATGACACTTGCACACTTGCACACTTGCAAACTTGCACACTTGCACACTTGCACACTTGAGGAGGTAAAATGAGCGTAGCAAGAAACTGGAGACTGCAACAGCAACGCTATCGACTGGTCGGCGAAGTCTGCGACAAGTGCGGCGTCGCGATCTTTCCGCCGCGCGACGTCTGCCCGGAATGCGCGGCGCCGGCCAGGACCCCCTTCACCTTCAGCGGGCGGGGCGAGGTCTACTCTTACAGCACCATCTACCATCCCCCGGCCGGCTTCGAGGAGTCGGTCCCCTACACCGTGGCCCTCGTCCGCCTGGAAGAGGGGCCTATGGTCACCGCGCAGTTGACCGATGTCAAGGCGGAAGAGGTCGAGATCGGCATGCCGGTCGAGATGGTCACCCGGCGGCTGCAGGCCGAAGGAGCCGAAGGAGTGATCGGCTACGGCTACAAGTTCCGCCCGCCTGTTCAGCCGTTGTCATAGAGCAAGGGACAGCGAGCAAGGACCCTGGCAGCCTTCGCAGGCCGCCGGGGTCCTTGTTGTTCATTGACTGTTGTCATGGTAGAATACCCCCGTCCATAAGGAGGGTAACCTGTGGAACTGGCACAATACATCCGCATTCTGCAAAAGCGATGGTGGATCATCCTGGTGGCGGTGGTCGTGACGGCAGCGAGCGCCTTTCTCTTCAGCCGCCTGCAGACGCCCACATACCAGTCCACCGTCGAAGTGCTCATCCAGCCAGCGCGGCCCGATCTGGGGCTGACCCAGTCGGCCAAGACCCTGCTGCGGCTCTATATGACCACGGCCGACTCGAACTATTGGGCCCAGGAGGTCATCACTCGCCTGCGGCTGGATATGACGCCAGAGCAACTGCGCGGCAACGCCCGCTTCGCCGCCGAGGACGACCGCATGGTCATCCGCATCGAGATCGAGGACACCGACGGCGAGCAGGCCAACCGCATCGCCCGCGAGTGGGCCACGCTGCTGGTCGAGTGGCGCGACAGCGAGAACCAGCGCCAGCGCAAAGAGGACCGCGTCTATGCCGAGCTGCGCGACGAGCCGACCTATTCCCAGTCCTGGCCGCCGCGCACGTTCATCGTCCTGGCCGCCGGCGCCATCTTTGGCCTGCTCATCGCCGCCGCAGTCATCTTTTTCCTCGAATGGGTCGAGTCCGGCACCTTCCGCACCCCCCGCGACATCGAGCAGGGGACCGGCATCACTGTGCTGGGGGCCATTCCGCCGGCAGACTCGTAAGGACGGGAAGATGGAAACCGTAACGGCATCTCCAAACCATCAAGTGGTGTGATATGAAAGAAAAACCAGAACTGATCACCCTCACCCACCCCCGCTCTCTCGCGGCAGAGGCTTACCGCACCCTGCGCACCAACCTGACCTTTGCCGGGCTGGACAAGCCCATCGAGACGCTGGTCGTCACCTCGGCGGCGCCGGGGGTGGACAAGTCGACCGTGCTGGCCAACCTGGCCGTGACGATCGCGCAGAGCGAGCGGCGGACGATCCTGGTCGACGCCGACCTGCGCCAGCCTGGCCTGCACACGATCTTTGGCCTCCCCAACGACAGAGGGCTGACGACGATCTTTGTCCAGCCGGAAACGCTGGCCGACCCGCCCCTCTTGCAGACGGGCGTGGAGAACCTCCTCCTTCTGCCCAGCGGCCCTCTGCCCCCCAATCCGGCCGACCTGCTCGGCTCGCGGCGGATGGAGGAGATCATCGCCGCGCTGCGCAGCCGGGCCGACGTCATTCTCTTCGACGCGCCGCCCGTCGTCGCCGTTACCGATGCTGCCGTGTTGGGCAGCAGAGTCGACGGCGTGCTGCTCGTCGTCGCCGCCGGCCGCAGCCGGCGCGACCACGTCCAGCGCGCGCGGGAGCTGCTGGAGCGGGCACACGCGCGCGTCGTCGGCGCGGTGCTGACCCACGCGCCGCGCGGCGTCACCCTGGGCGGTTACTAGCAACACAGGAGGCAGGCACAATGAAGGGCCTCATTCTTAGCGGCGGTCGCGCCACCCGCCTGTACCCCCTCACCTACACGCGAGCCAAGCAACTGATCCCCGTCGCCAACAAACCCATCCTCTTCCGCGTCATCGAAGCCATCCGCAACGCCGGCATCACCGACATCGGCATCGTCGTCGGCGATACGGCCGAGGAGATCAAGGCCACCGTCGGGCGCGGCGGTCGGTGGGATGTCCACATCACCTACATCCACCAGGATCAGCCCAAGGGGTTGGCCCACGCGGTCATGGTCAGCCGCGACTTTTTGGGCGACGACCGCTTTGTCATGTTCCTGGGCGACAATGTGATCCAGGGCGGCATCTCGGAACTGGTCCGCCAGTTCGAGCAGTCCGACTGGAACGCCCAGATCGTCCTGACGCGGGTCAAAAACCCGGAGCAGTACGGCGTGGCCGAGCTGAACGGCGAGGGACGCGTCGTCCGCCTGATCGAAAAGCCCAAAGACCCGCCCTCCGACCTGGCCCTGGTGGGCATTTACATGTTCGACCACAACATCCATCAGGCTACCGAGGCGATCAAGCCCTCCTGGCGCGGCGAACTCGAGATCACCGACGCCATCCAGTGGCTGGTGACGAACGGTTACCAGGTCTTTCCCTACATCCACCGCGGCTGGTGGATCGACACCGGGCGGCCCGACGACATGCTCAACGCCAACGACCAGGTGCTGGAGGAGCTCGATCCCGTCATCGAGGGGTACATTGACCGCGATTCGCAGGTCGACGGACGGGTGACGGTCGAGCGCGGCGCCGAGATCATCAACAGCGTCGTGCGCGGCCCGACGATCATCGGCCAGCGCTCGCGCGTCGTCAACGCCTACGTCGGCCCCTTCACCTCCATCTACCACGACGTGGTCATCGAAAACAGCGAGATCGAGCGCTCCATCGTCCTGGAAAACAGCGTCATCCAGAACATCAACGTCCGCATCCAGGACAGCCTCATCGGGCGCAACGCCGTCGTCAATCGCTCGCCGATCAAGCCCAAAGCGCTCAAGATGAACCTGGGCGATTACAGCCAGGTGGGCCTTTTGGAGTGAGGGGGATCGCCCTGCGGCGTTCCCAACGGAGAGCAGTGCTCGACCCGGCCGCCGGCCCGTTCGACGTCGCCGTCGAAGAAGAGTACCAGGTCGTCGACCCGCAGACCTGGGAACTGCGCTCGCGCATCCACGCCCTGCTGGAGAAGGACATGGAGGACGGCGTGGAAGACGTCCACGCCGAGTTTCTCCAATCCCAGTTGGAAGCCGTCTCCTCCGTCTGTCCGACCGTGCGCGAGCTGCGCGCCGAGGTGCAGCGCATGCGCCAGGAGGCCGCCTCGCTGGCCCGCACCCTCGGCCTGACCGTGGTCGCCGCAGGGACGCACCCCTTCTCCCGCTGGACCAGGCAGCGAGTCACCCGCGGCGACCGTTACCGCCTGCTGGCGGACGAGCTGCAGGAAGTGGGACGGCGGCTGGTGACGTTCGGGTTGCACGTCCACGTCGGCATCGCTGACCTGGACCTGCGCGTGCAGGTGATGAACCGCATCCGTCCCTACCTGCCGATCCTGCTGGCCCTCTCCACCAGCTCGCCCTTTTTCGACGGCCGCCACACCGGCCTCTGCTCGTACCGCATGGCGCTGCTGGCAGCCCTGCCGCGCACGGGCATCCCGCCGCGCTTCGAGTCTTGGGCCGATTACCAGGCAACGATCGATGCGCTGATAGCAGCGGAGCTGCTGCCGGGACCGCGCTTTATCTGGTGGGACGTGCGCCTCAACCCGCGCTATCCGACCCTGGAGGTGCGCATCGCCGACATGCCGGCGCGGGTGGCTGAAACGGTCTGCCTGGCAGCGTGGGTGCAGGCGCTGGCGGTCAAACTGGCGCGCGAGCCGCAGCCCCCGCCGATGCATCGCTTCATCGTCGAGGCCAGCCGCTGGCAGGCGGCCCGCTACGGCCTGCAGGCGCGCCTGCTGCTCTCGCGCGACGAGCCTGCCCGTGGAGTGGAAGAGTGGGTGGAGCGGTTGCTGGACTGGCTGGCCGACGTGGCCGACGAGCTGGACAGCAGGGAGGAACTTGCCTATGCCCGCGACATCCTGGCCCGCGGCACCGGCGCCGACCGCCAGGTGCGCGTCTGGCGGGAGACAGGCGACCTCCGCGCCGTGGTCGCTCACCTGGCGCGGGAGATGTGGGAGTAAGGGGCAACCCCAACGGTTGCCCTACAACCGTTTGCGCAGCTCGTACAGCTCGCGCCGCAACTGCTCCAGCCGCCGGACAGTGTCCTGCTCCGGCCCGAACGCGTCCAGGCGCTGCCGGGCAAAGGCCAGCTCACTGGCCAGCCGGTAGTATCTGCCCAGGCGCCACCAGCGCCCCACATCGCCGCCCAGCAGGACGCGCAACCGCTGTCCCACGCGCCGCCAGTAGGACTGGATCACCCCATAGTCCTGCTGGCTGATCACCCCCGCCTGGACCTCGTCGGCCAGATAGCGCGTAAGCCATCTCTGTTCGCGGACCGAGATCCATATCAGAATCCCCAAGAGGATTGCCACGGCGCCCCAGTCGACGACCAGGCTGACCAGGATGGGCCAGCAGAGCGTTCCGGCCAGCGAAGCGCCAGTGTTGTGGAGTCCGTGAAGGATGATGGCCGCTCCAAAGCCGGCGATGGGCGCGCTGATCTTGACCCACCACCTGGGCGAGGTGCGCGCCAGGGCGATGCCCAGGCCGGTGCAGCCGGTAAAGAGGGCGTGGTTGAGGCCGAAAAGAACAGCGCGGAAGAGGGAAAGCTCCAGCACCGCGGCCAGCCCGCCCTCGGAAAACTGACTGACGAAGTAGAAAAGGTTCTCGGTCGCGGCAAAGCCAAACCCCACCAGCCCACCGTAGAGAATGCCGTCCAGCGGGCTGTCCAGCTCGCGGCGAAACAAGAGCAGCAGTCCCAGCAGCGCCAGCCCTTTGAACGGCTCCTCGGTGAGAGGCGCAATCAGGCTGGCGCCGACGAACTCGGCAGCATAGGGCACCCACCCGTAGAGCGGTATGTCAAAGATAAGCTGGGCAATGAGGGAGAAGATGATTGCAGGGACAGCGCCCCAGGCGAAGGCGGCCATCAGCAAGAGCAAGGGCTCTTTCTCGTAGCGGTCGAACCACCACAGAACCAGAGCGTAAACAAGCATCGGCCCAAAGGCAAGTAAAGGAATGACAACAACGGCGACCAGAATGTCCATGACAGACCCTCCTCATTGTCCGCCTGCCTGTGGGGACAGCCCCCACCTGCGCCTCAGTCTGGCATACGACGAGAAAAAGTGCACCCACATCGGACTGCGCCGCCCGACGATTTGCGCCGTCTGCAGGTTTGCCAGCAAAGAGCGCGGCGAGTCGAACGGCTCGATCAGCACCGTTCCCCGTCCCAGTTCCCACAGCATATGCGCGTCGCTGCCGGCGGTCATGGGCAGTCCCGCCGCGAGGGCCAGCTCGCGCGCGGCGCGGTTGTCGGCGGGGAAGATGCAGCGGGCGTTGAACACTTCCAGAAAATCGATCTGGTCGAGGATCGCGACGACCCCTTTGCGCCCCAGCGCCTCACGCCGCAGCCGGTCCAGCGGATGAGAAACGCCCACGATGCCGCCCTGGGCGTGGACCTGCTCGATGGCCCCCTGGGGTGTGCAGTCGGACGGCACGGGGCGGGTCAGAAAGTAAGCAATCAGCTCGCCCTCGGTGGTATAGATCTCCTGCCCGACGATGATGCGCTGCGGCTCCATCTCCTGCAGCCGCAGCGCGCCTTCGATGCTGCCGTGGTCGGTCACGGCCACGCGCTCCAGCCCTTTGCGCCGGCAGGCGGCCAGGAAATCCGTCAGCGACGTCAGACTATCGCGCGAGTAGCAGGTGTGCGTGTGCAGGTCGCAGGTCAGTCGCGTTGGGCGCGTGGGCTTGTCCATGCTCTTCTCTCGCTGCGGGTCAAAGGCATTCTACACCACCTCGCTGTTGGATGCAACCGGCTTACCGTTGGGTTCGCAAATTCGTAGGACAACTGCTCGCAGTTGTCCTACGCTGCCGGACGGCGGGCGTAAGCTGTGCACAGGTCGCCCAGATTGACCGCCACAGGGACGCCGCGCAGCCCCAGGCGGGTCACCGCCCATTCCGCGGGACGGCCCAGCCAGGGCAGCAGCGCCGCCACGCGGTTCATCAGGTAGCCCAGGCGCAGGTAACGGCCCTGCGCCTGGATGCGCCAGGGCGCAAAGCCGGCCTTTTCGAGCATCGCCCGCAGCGTGCGCCGGCTGAAATAGGTCAGGTGCATCTCCATCAGCCAGGGCCAGCGGCTGCCCATCAGCCGCGCAAAGGGGCTGTCGATGTCAATGGTGTGGACAACCAGCAGGCCGCCCGGCTTGAGCAGCCCGTAGACGCGCTGTAGCTCCGCCAGCGGGTCGGTCAGGTGCTCGATGACGTCCCACATTGTCACCACATCGAAATAGCCCTGCGGCAGATCGGCCGTCGCCGTGGTGCCCTGGATGACGCGCAGGCCGCGCCGCTGCGCCTCCTCCACCGCCCAGTGCGACGGGTCGACGCCCCACGCCTCCCAGCCGTGGCGGGCGGCGATCTCGACAAAGACGCCGGTATAGGCCCCGACGTCGAGGATCGTGCGCCCGTTTGGGGGATTGCACAGCCGGTCCAGCGGGCGCAGGTGATGCTCGAAGGTCAACACGCGCCCCTCGCGCTCCTCGATGTAGAGCGGGTCCTCGACCGCCTCGTAGGTCTCCATAATCGCCGCCTCGCTCTGGCGCGGGTCGGCATAGACCAGCCCACAGCGACGGCACTGGACGATGGGCGGATGGACGCCATAGCCGCTGTAGGTGCAGCGATAGGCCGTCCAGTCGGCGCGATCCTGTTGCGGGGGAAGCGTGCCGGGAAAGCGGAGGAAGGTGTCGTCGCTGCCGCAGAGGTTGCAGGCGACGTGTTCCATCAGCCGCCCCTGCCCCTCAGCCGCGCCCAGGCCAGCCGCAGCACGGTCTGCATGGCGCGCAAGATCTCGTTGCGCGAGATTTTGGATGTGCCCAGGCGACGGTTGTCGAAGATGATGGGCACCTCGCCCACGCGCCAGCCGCGCCGCTGGGCGCGGTAGAGCATCTCGATGAGGAAGGAATAGCCGCTGGAGCGGATCTCGTCGAGGCCGACCGACTCCAGGACCGCCCGCCGATAGCAGCGAAAGCCCGCCGTCGTGTCGCGGGCACGCAGCCCCAGCATCAGCCGCGCAAAGGCGTTCGCGCCCCAGCTCAGCAGGATGCGCGGCAGGGTGCAGCCGCGCGTCCCGCCGCCGCGCACGTAGCGCGAGCCGATGACCAGGTCATACCCCGCTCCGGCTTTCTCCACCATGGCCGGGATATAGCGCGGGTTGTGCGAAAAGTCGGCATCCATGGTGCAGATGAAATCGGCCCCGGCAGCCAGCGCGTGCTTGAAGCCGGCGACATAGGCCGTCCCCAGCCCCAGCTTGCCGGGGCGATGGATCGCCGCCAGCCGCCCGCCGCTCGTCGCCGCCCAGGCGTCTGCCAGCGCACCGGTGCCGTCGGGCGAGTTGTCGTCCACCACGATGACGTTCAGCTCCAGCGGCAGGTCGAACAACTGCTGCAACAGCGCTTCGATATTTTCCCGTTCGTTGTACGTCGGAACAATGACTGTGATCAACGTCTCTCTCCCGCTAGACCGGCAGGCTGCTTTCGTCGATCAGCAACGCCACCGTCGCCAGCCAGACCATACTCCAGTTCAACACGCGGCGGGAGCGGCGCAGCGCGCCGTACAACAGCGTCGCCGCAACCAGCCCGCTGCCCAGGCGAGCCATCGCCAGCGGCTCCCGCCAGGTCGAAAAGGGCAGAAACGGCAGCACCGCCGCCTGCGCCAGCAGGACCCACAGCCACGGGTGGCGGCGACCCCGCCACAGGTCGCGCCCCGCCGCGACCCATGCCCAGACCGTCGGCAGAACAAAGAGCGGGCCGAGCAGGCCCAGGAGCAGCCAAAAGGCTGGCCAGCTCACCGTCGCCACGCGCCACAGCCCGCCGAAGGGCACAACCTCGAAGGGCGTGGCCATCGCCCCGCCGGAACCGATCCCCGGCTGGCCCAGCCAGGCCCACAGCACCCCCTGCCAGGCAGCGAACGGCAGGGCGGCAATGGCCCCCAATTGTAAAGCCTGGCGCCAGCGGCGCTCGACGAGCAGATGGAGCGTCACGCCGGCCACGGCGACCAGCGCCGTCTCTTTGCTCAGCCCGGCCAGGGCAAAGAGCAACGCCGCCAGCAGCGAGCGTCGCCGCTCACAGGCCCACAGCGCTCCCTGCACCAGCCCCATCGCCAGCGGCTCGCTCAGGTCGAGGCGCAGCCCCGCCACCAGGCCGCCGTAGAGGCCATAGACCAGGGCATACCAGGGCGAGACGCCGCGCCCCTCCAACAGCCGCTCTGTGACCCATGTCCCACCCGCCAGCGCCGCCAGATTGACCGCCACCAGCGTCCAGCCTACCGCCGCCCGCTGGCCCAGCGCCAGCGCCCAGGCCAGCAGCGGGTAGAGGATGCGCTGGTAGCGATAGGCCGGGGCGTCGCAGCGCTGCCAGCCTGCCGGCGGGTCGCTGGCGATGAAATAGGCAAACTGCCCGTCGTACCCCGGCGTACCTTCAGGCTCTCCCTCGCCGTAGCGCGTCCCCACGGTGGCAAAAGCCAGGGGGTCGCCGCCATAACGGGCCAGGGTCAGCCCGACATAGGCAACCCCCAGCAGCAGAACAACCAGCCAGGGCCGCAGCAGCCGCCGGCTCAACTCGACCGCCTTTTCCGGGCCGTCAGCGCCAGCCCGGCCACCAGCCCGGCCAGAGCCGCCAGGCTGATCGCGCCGCCGATCAGCACGGGGCGCGGACGATAGACCATCTCGACCGTATGCTCGCCAGCCTCCAGATAGACAGCGCGAAAGGCATAGTTGGCCCGCCAGAGCGGCGCCGGCTGCCCGTCTACGCGCGCCTGCCAGCCCGGATACCAGGTGTCGGCCACGACCAGATAGCCGGGCTGGTCCAGAGCGGCGCGTATTGTAACGCGGTTAGGGCCATCGTGCAAGGCCAGCGACGCCTCCAGCGGCCCGGCCTGGTCTGGCGCTCCGCCGGGGGGCAAAGCGCCAGCTTCTCCCTGCCCGGCCTCCAGCAGCACCTCGGCGGCGGGGTCGAAGCGGGGATCGGCAAGAGCAGCCAGCGTCGCCCCGGCAGGGACAAAGCGCGCCCTTGGGACGACCCACGCCCGGCCCAGGCTGTCCGGCAGCGCCGTCATATGGACATCGCCGGCGGCGGTGGCCGTGACCAGGTGAGTGACGCCCATCGCGCGCAGCAGGGCCGGCGCGCTGTCGCTGGCCCGCGCCACCTCCACCGCCCAGGCCGGCAGCAGCGGGTCGAAATTGTTGGCCGAGGGCAGGCCGTCCAGCATGGCCAGGTTGGGCAGCAGCGTCTGGCGGATCGGCGCCCAGAAGGCCAGGTCGCGCGGGCCAAAGCTGTCGAAGCGGAAATAGCGCTCGAACTTGAGCGCATAGCCGGGTTCGGGCTGGCCCTGGTAGGGCCAAAAGACGCGCGCAAAGGTCGGGTCGGCGGCGAGGGTGGCGGCCGTATCGCTCCGCCCGGCGTAGAGCGCCCGGTCGACGGTGGGCGCCAGTCCCCAGCCCGCCACGAGCAGGTCGAGCAGCAGCAGGGCCAGGACCGCCGCCCGCCAGATGGGCGTTTCGCGCCGCAGCAGGGCGACCCCCCCGCAGGCGACCAGCGTCAGCCCCAGGCGCACCGTCGCCGGGCCAAAAGAGGCGGGGATGCCCGGCAGCGCGTAGCGGGCCGCCAGCCCTCCCAGGGCCATCGCCAGCCCCACGGCCAGCCCTCGCGCTCCCCACTTCTGGCTGGCGCGGCCACGCCGCCAGCACTGCGCGCCGATGCCGGCCAGCGCCGCCAGCCCCACCGTGGTCAGGGCCAGCCAGCGCGACGGCGACTGGAAGGCATCGAAGAAGGGCACGTGGTCAAAGAGCCACAGGAAGAGCGGGTTGTGCCGTCCCAGCGCCAGGAAGAGAGAGCCGATGACCACGCCGCACCAGAAGAGGGCCGCGCCGCGCTGCGCGTTTCGCCGCAGGCCGACCACCGCCGCCAGCGCCAGCAGCAGCGGCAAGAGGCCCACGTAAGCCGCGTCCTCCCAGTAATTGCCATAGCCCCAATAGTCGCCGTGGGCGGGGTTGCCGAACATGTCCGGCGCGAAGAACGTGAGCAGCCGCCACGGCCAGAAAGAATAGGTCAGGCCGATCTCGCGGTCGACGCCGCTTGCGCGCTGGGAGAGGGCCAGCAGTTCGGCAGTGGGCAGAAGCTGCACCGCGGCGAGGGAAAGGGCGAGGAGGAGGGGAAGTGTGCAAGTGAGCAAGTTTGCAAGTGGAAAGGTGGGCAGGTGGCGATTGGGTCTCCCCTCCCTGCGCTCTGCGATCAGCAACAGGCAATAAGCGATCAGCGATCCGCGATAAGCGACCAAAGACAGGCGATAAGCGATAAGCGATAAGCGATAAGCGATAAGCGATAAGCGATCCCCGAAACGCCATGTAGCCCACCAGCAACAGCAGGCCGTAGGACGCTGTCTGGGCGTGACCGGCCAGCAGTCCCAGCCCCACCGCGCCGCCCAGCCACAGCGCGTCGGCAAGCCGCCGGTTCTGCAGCAGCCGTTCGGCGCGCCAGAGCCAGACAGGAAGCCAGGCAAAGGTGACGACGATGCTGGGGAAGAGACCCGCCCGCGCCACCACAAAGCCGCTGCCCTCCAGCGCCAGCGCTGCCAGCAGCGCCGGGAAGCGCTCCAGCCCCGCCGCGCGCGCCCAGGCGGCCATGGCCAGGCCGGCCAGCGCTATGTGCAGGGCCATCGTCCATCCCAGCGCGACCTCGGCCGGCAGGAGCAGGGCCAGGCCGTAGAGGGGGTAAAAGACGCCGCTCTGATAGTTGGCCGCCAGCGGGGCGCCGCAACCGGGCAGTGGATTCCACAGCGGCAGGTGGCCGGAGCGCCACATGGCGGCGGCCAGCCGCTGCCAGGGGACAAACTGGAGCAGCGGCGTGCCCCAGAAGAGGACCTCGCCGGCAAAGAGGGCGCGCCAGAGCAGCAGCAGCGGCAGCAGGATCAGCGCGCCATAGCCGACGATCTCATCCCAGGGCAGGCGTTGCAGCGTAAGGCGTCTCAAAGCGCGAATCATGGCACCACCCGCAAGATCACATAGCCGTCCTGTTGATAGAGCGGCTGCAGATAAGGCGCGCCGCGAGGGTCCCAGCCGCCCAGGGCGCGCTCGGCCGGCCCCCAAAAGACCCAGTCGATGCCCCAGGTCTGCAAAAACCCGGCCCGCCAGGCGTCCTCCGCAGCGGCGTCGAAAAAGTGCGCCGCCAGCGCCCGCTTCTCAGCGGAGCGGACCGTCTCTGGCCCGTGGCCGACAAAGACGCGCGCACCGACGCGGGCGGGCACATAGTTGCCTGTATCGTAGGCGGAGAGGATCACATCGCCCGGCTCGACCTGCTCGCTCAGCCAGTCCAGCGCGGCAATCTCCGCGGCGTCCCGATAGATGGGCGCCGGACGGGAGAGGAGCACCTGGCAGTTCGCCGCAACCAGGAACAGGGGGGTTGGCATCAGCAGCGCCAGCAGGGCCGGCGCCGCCCACCTTGACAACGTCTGGCGCCAGCGCGGCAGGTCGACGACCACGGCGCGCGCCGCCAGCAGGCTCAGCGGCACCTGCACGCCCTCCACCAGCCGCCGCTGCAGGTTGAAGGGCAGGTAGACCAGCAGCGGCACGGCCGCGACCCAGGCCAGCGCCGCCCAAGACAGGCCCCCCTCGCGCCAGGCGCCACGGGCCGCCAGCAGCGCCAGCAGCAAGGGCAGGCCAAAGGCGGCCAGATAGTGCAGGGGATGTGGCGAAAGGATCAGGTTCTGCGCCGCCCACGCCGCCATCACCGGGTCGTGGGTAAAGACCCAGACGCTATAGAGGACAACTGGCGCAGAGAGGAGCGCCGCCAGCGCCGCCAGGCCAGCCTCTCGCCAGGGCAGAACGCGCCTGCGGATCGCCCAGGCCACCCATGCCGCCCCGCTCGCTGCCCAGGCCACAGCGACATAGAAGGGGACAATGAGCCCCATCCCCAGCCACGCCGCTCCCGCCGCCGCAGCCCAGCCCGTTCTGGCAGCAGGGGCGGTTCCCTCCCAGGCCCACAGCAGGAACAAGAATCCCCACAGCAGCAACGTCCGCGCCAGGGCGATGTGGGGCATCAGATAGAGCACCAGGAAGGTGAACCCCTCAGGCAGGATCAGGTCGAGGGGGTAGCTACCCAGCCATTCAGGCTGGCCCAGCGCGATCAGCAGCCAGCCCAGCCCGCCGCCAAAGGTCACCAGCAAAAAGGCCAGGCGGCGCAGGCGCACGTTGGCAGTGCAGGCGGCCAGGAAGCCATAGACGGTGAGCAAAAGGCCCAGGCCAAAGAGCAGCCGCGCCGCGTGATAGGTCCAGGCCAGGCGAGCGGTCAGGTCGTCTCCTGGCAGCAGGGCAGCGAGCCGGCCCAGCAGGAGGTGGAAGGCGAAGAAAAAGCGCGGCGGGTGGGATTCGGCGGTGTAGGCGATCGTGAACAGCCACGAGCCGCCGGCCCCCTGCCGCATCTTGGCCAGGTAAGAGTAGCCGTCCTCGACGTTGTAGACAAAGCCACCGAAAATGCGGCTTTCATCCTGCAGCGCCCGACCCAGCAGGTAGGGCAGCAAAGTGACCGTCAGCGCCAGCAGGCTGATCAGCAGCACCCACCTCCACTCCTGTCGGCTGACCTGCATGGGCCTTCAGCGGCGGTAGATCGCCGTGTCCTCCGTGGCAAAGAGCAACGAGCCATCGGGCGGTGCGCCCAGGGCGCGCTCGCGCGGCCCGTAAAAGACGTGCGTCACGCCGAGGCGGTCCAGCGCCGCCGCGTCGCGCTCGCCAGCCCAGAAACGTTCCACCTGCGCCCGGCGCTCGTCAGCGTGGACCGTCTCGAAGGGGTGGCCATAGACCACGCGCTGGCCGGCCCAGGCGGGGACAAAGAGGCCCGTCTCCGGCGCGCAGAGCACCACCGCATCCGCCTCGACGTGATCGCGCAGCCAGCTCAGGGCCTGCCATTCGCCGTCGCTCAGGTAGAGGAGCGGCTGACCGCCCAGCGCCGCGCCTGCGCCCAGGGCGAGCAGAAAGAGCGGCGTCAAGAGAGCGGCGGCCAGCGGGACAGGCGCCAGGCGCGGACAGGCGCGGACGATGGACAGCCAGCCCCATCCCGCCAGCGGGCCGACGACGAGACCCAGGCCGATGCTCAGGCGGCGGGCCAGGTCGAGGGGCAACGCCAGCCCCACCGCCGTCGTCAGCAACCAGCCCAGCAGCAGGCCGTCGATCGGCTCGCGCCGCCGCGCCGCAGCGACCGCGCCGACCAACGCCAGCGGCGCCAGCAGGCCCAGCGCCAGCAGCCAGTCCCACCACGGCGGCGAAGGGGTGACGTTCTGGGCATTCCAGGCAGCCAGGACGGGGTCGCTCTGCAGCGCCCAGAGGGTGTAGAGCGGATAGGGCAGCGCAAGCAGGGCTGCCGCTCCGCTCCAGGCGACGCCCCGCCAGGGAAAGCGGCGCTGGCGCAGCCAGGAGAGGATGAGACTGCCGGCCAGCCCGCCAAAGAGCGGCAGCAGCCCAAAGGGCTGGATCGCCCCCAGCGCCACGGCTGCCAGCGCCAGCGCAGCGCCCGCGCGGTGCGACGTCTGCGCGGCCAATCCCCAGCAGGCAGCGCCAGCCATGAGCGCCAGCGCGACGGGGAAATGGGCGTTGGTCAGCAGCGCGACGAAGGGAAAGGCCTCAGCCACCCACAGGTCGGGCGTCTGGTGGCCAAAGAGCACCGCCAGCCAGCCCAGGCCGGAGGCCAGCAGGCCCAGCAGGAAAAAGCGCCGCCGCCAGAAGATGCGGTCGGTCACAAGCGCAACCAGGCAATAGAGCGCGGCGAGGAAGGCCGCCCCGCTGGCCAGCCGCGTCCCGTGGTAGACAGCCAGCAGCGGCAGCCCCGTCCAGCGGGCCAGGTGGCCGAGGAAGAGGTAGAACAGATAGACAGGAGCGCCGTGGTGGGTTTCGGGGGTGTAGGTGAGGCGGAAGAGCCAGGAACCGGCGGCGCCCAGGCGCATCTTGGCGATATAAGTGTGGCCATCGAGGGGGTTATAGAGCAGGCCGGTGAAGCGGCTTGCTGGCGGCGCAGCGGCCCAGGCTGCCAGATACGGCAGCGAGATGGCTGCCATCACTCCCAGGGCCACCAGGGCAACCCAGCGCCACTCGCGCTTTTCTACCATCGCTCCCTTGACCTTGCCAAAAACAGCGGGGTCTGTTATAATCCTCCTCGCGGGGCGTAGCGCAGTCAGGCTAGCGCGCTACAATGGGGTTGTAGAGGTCGACGGTTCAATTCCGTCCGCCCCGACCAGGGCCTCCGGGGGTCTGACCCCGGAGGTCTTGCTTAAAGGGTCAGAGGTGACTGTCACCTTTGTAGTATCAAGCCCAGGGATCGACAGCGCCGTCCACCCACATTTTGAGCAGCAGGCGGATCGTCGCTTTGAGCCGGGCGTCCTGGCCAGCCTTCTCCCTGGCCGCTGTCCATATCTCCGGCTCGATCCACAGTTCAATGGGCAGACGATTGGCCATCAACAGCAGCGCTTCGCCCTCCGGCAGGCCCTCTTCCCCGCCGCTCTGGGATTGGCTCTCTTTGACGTAGACCTTCCAGCGCTTTTTGACGGCGTCCTTGTACTTGTCCCACTGTCCCTTCCTGGCGTATGCAGTAATTCGCTCGCTCATAGAATGATCTCCTAATAATGGCGCCTCTTGCATCGAACAACAAGCGATACGCGATAAGCGATCCGCGATTAGTATAGCGCAACATGCCAAGAGAGCAAATCCCACTTGACGAAAGGCCCAACTTGGGTTAGAATAGCTCGCGTCAGGCCAGGCGGGCCCCGTCCCGCCTTTTTAGTTGGCACACCATATCGGGCGCGGGAGCGCCGCGTAGCAAGTCAGGGAGTTGAAAGCATGGCACAGAATGAACTGGAAGCCCAGGTAAGAACGATCACGGGCAAGCAGGTGCAGAGCCTGCGCCGCGAGGGCTGGATTCCTGCCGTCCTCTACGGCCCCTCGGTGCAGAGCCGGCCTTTGCAACTGCGGGCCAAAGAGAGCGAGCTGGTAATCCGGCAGGCCGGCACCAGCCACCTCGTCACGCTGAACATTGCCGGGGAAAGACCTGTGCAGGTGGTCGTGCGCGACCTGCAGCGGGATGTGCTTACCCAGAAGCTGATCCACCTCGATCTGTACCAGGTCGAGATGACCAAGACGCTCACCGTCGAAGTGCCCCTTGTCATGGTCGGCGAATCGCCGGTCGTGAAGCGGGGCGAGGGGATTCTCCTGCAGGGAACCCAGACCGTCGAGATCGAGTGTCTGCCAGGTGACCTGATCGACGCCGTCGAGGTCGATCTGAGCGTCTTGACCGAGATCGACCAGCAGATCACGATTCGAGACCTGGCCGTGCCGTCGACGATCAGGATTCTCTCCAGCCCCGACGAGATGGTGGTGCGGGTGGCGACTCTGGAAGCGCCCGCGGCAGAAGAGGAAGAGGAAGCCATGCCTTCACCAGCCGAGCCGGAAGTGGTGCGACGGCGCAAGGTCGAAGAAGAGGAATAACTTTCCCACGCAGAGAGGGGACGAGAGCAATGCTCTCGTCCCTTTTTTTATCCCTGCCAGGGTCGGATCACGACATCGGCCGGCATCCCTGGTTTGAGGGCGTGGCCGGGGTTGGGGATGACGATCTCGACGGCAAAGACCAGATTGACCCGCTCCTCTCGCGTCTGGACGTTGCGAGGGGTGAACTCGGCCTCGCCAGCAATAGACGCCACGCGCCCGTCAAAGACCCGTTCCGGGAACGAGTCCACCGTCACTTCGGCTCTCTGCCCCACGCGCACGCGGCCGATCTGATCCACAGGGATATAGACAACCAGGGTCACCTGGTCCAGATTGGCCAGGGTGAGCAGCGGGACGCCGGGAGCGGCGGTCTCGCCGGCATGGCTGCTGCGGCTGATGACCAGGCCGTCGATGGGAGAGGTCAGCGTAAGCCGGGCGATCTGGGCATCGACGAGGGCCAATGCAGCCTGGGCCTGGTGCAGTTGGGCCTGCGCCAGCGCCTCTTCTTCCGCTGTAGGACCAGCCTCGACCTGGTCGAGCGCAGCGCGGGCTGCTTCGACGGCTGCTTCCGCCGCGGCGCAGGCAGCCTCGGCGGCGTGGAGCTGTGCCCGCAGGGCGAGCGGGTCGGCGCGGGTGGCGTAGAGGATGTCTAAATAGCGGCGGGTGCCGGCCAGCTCGTCTTCGGCGGCAGCGAGCGCGTCGCGGGCCGCCTGCAATTTCAGATCCCAGGTCTGACGGGCCTCTTCACTCTGGCCCGCATAGACGTTGTACAGGAGATCGGTCTCGCTCAAGTCGGCGCGAGCCATCTCCACCGCCTGCTCGGCCAGGGCGACCTGGGCGCGGGCCTGGGCGATCTGGGCATCGAGTTCCTGGGGGTTGTCCAGCGCCGCCTGGGCATTTTCCAGGGCGCGCAGGGCGCCGTCGCGGCGGGCCTCGGCTTCGGCCAGCGCGGCCTGGGCGGCGGCTCGCTCGGCGGGGCGCGCCCCCGCGCGGACGCGGGCCAGGTTCGCCTCCGCCGCGGCTACCGCCGCCGCCGCCTCCATCCGCTGCGCCTGCAACAGCGCGTCGTCCAGGCGCACCAGCACCTGGCCCTCCTGCACCGGGTCCCCTTCCCCCACCTCGACCGCCGCGATGCGTCCCCCCGCCTCGGAAGCAATCAACACCTGCTCGCCCTCGATAAAACCGGACGCAGCGATCCTCTCTTCAACCCCATTGTCCCCGCAAGCGGCAAGAACTAACAGCGCCACGATCAGCAAGCCAAAACCTGCATACTTGCGCACTTGCAAACTTGCCATTACCGCTCCTCCACCCCAATCAGCGCATCTGCAGGCATCCCCGGCTTGAGCGCACCGGCGGGGTTGGGAATCGAGATGTCGACCGCAAAGACCATGCTGACCCGCTGCTCCTGGGTCTGCACGTTGCGCGGCGTGAACTCGGCCTCGGTCGCAATGCGGACGATCCGCCCGACAAAGCGCCGGCCGGGAAAGGAATCGACCTCCACTTCCACCTGCTGACCGACGCCGATCTGCCCCAGCCGGTTCTCCGGCACATAGACGGTCAGAGTGACCTCCTCCAGACTGGCAATCGTGAGGAGCGAAACGCCAGGGACAGCCAGTTCGCCGCGGTGGGCGGTCACCTGGAGCACCTGACCGGAGACGGGAGCGCGGAGCGTCAGCTTGTCCAGCAGCACCCTGGCGCTTTCGACCTGGGCCTGGGCCTGCAGCACCTGGGCTTCGGCGGCAGCGATCTCTTCTGCCGTCGCTCCGGCGCGCAGGCCGTCCAACTGCGCCTGGGCCATCTCGACCAGCGCCACGGCGGCGCGATACTCGGCCTCAGCGGCGTCGACCTGGGCCTGCAACTGCTGGGGGTTGTTGCGCATATCATAGAGGACGTACAGGGCTCGCCGGGCGCCGTCCACCGCGGCCTGGGCCATGTTCACCCCTACCCAGGAGCGCCAGTAGGAGGTCGGCAACAGGTGCGCCTCCAGCGGATAGTTGACCGTCTCCCACTTGTAGACGGTAACCGTGCCGCCGGTGAGGACAATTTCCCAATCCTCGTAGCGGTAGGTGCCATCGGGGGCACTCTCGATGAGTTCGATCAGCTCGGGCGGCAGAGCGGGGAGAACATCGGTAATCGAGCCGCTGGCGACGAGCACCTTGAACGTCGTCCCGGGAGGGTACTGCTCGCGGGCGTCCTGGAAGGCGTCGTTGGCGATGGCAGCCATGTCGCGCAGGGCGTTGGCCTGCTCCAACTCCGCCTCGGCCTGGGCCAGTTGCAGCTCGGCCAGGGCGATCTGGGTATCCAGCTCCTGCGGGTTGTCGATCATCGCCAGCAGGTCCTGCCAGGCCTGGTAGGCGCCGTCGCGGGCGGCCTCGGCCTGGGCCAGATTCGCCTCGGCCTGGCGGATCGCCTCGGGACGGGCGCCTGCCCGCACCTGGTCGAGCGTGGCCTGGGCCACTTCAAGGCCGGCCTGGGCCAGCTCCAACTGGGCGCGCGCCAGATCGTCGTTCAGGCGTACCAGCACCTGGCCCTCCTCGACGCGGTCCCCTTCCGCCACCAGAATCTCGGCGATGCGTCCGCCCACCTCGGCAGCGATGCTGACCTGCTCCGCTTCGATAAAGCCAGAGGCCACCAGACGGTCCCCCTGCCGCTCGATCACCCCCACTCGCGCAAGCGCCTCCTGTCCAGCCGATGACCTGGTGGCCAGATAGCCGCCTGCTGCCAGGGCAAGCAGGACAAGGGCAACAACCAGCACGGCGATTGGTCTTTGCTTCATTGACCCTTTCCTTCTACGTCCGCATATTCGAAATGAACACATCCTCCAGCGAGGGGGCAATCACATCCAGCGTGCGCACGTCGACGCCGGCCTCGGCCAGCGCCTGGGCGATGTCCGCCTGCCGTGTGCCGACCTGCCCGGCGACGACGTGGACCAGCGCGCCGTAGAGCGCCACCTCGTCGAAACCGCCCATCGCCCGCAGAACGCCGATGGCGACCTCGGGCCGGTCGCAGTCGATCTCGAGCACCTGACCGCGCATCTCGTTGAGCTTGATCTCGGCTGGCGAGCCGCGGGCGATGATGCGCCCGCCGTGGATGAACGCCAGGCGCTGACAGTGCTCCGCTTCGTCCATATAGTGCGTTGTCACCAGGATCGTCGTCCCCTCGTCGGCCAGGCGATAGAGCAGGTCCCAAAAAGCGCGGCGCGAGATGGGGTCGACGCCAGCAGTCGGCTCGTCGAGAAAGAGCATCTGCGGCTCATGGAGGATCGCTGCGCCGAGGGCCAGGCGCTGCTTCCAGCCGCCGGAGAGGTTACGCGTCAATTCCCGCTCGCGGCCTTTGAGCCCGGCCATCTCGATCACGAACTGCTTGCGCTCCCGCAGTCGCTGTCCCCGCACGCCATAGGTGCGCCCGTAAAAGTCGAGATTCTCACCGACCGTCAGGTCCTGGTAGAGGCTAAAGCGCTGGGACATGTAGCCGATGTTTTTGCGAACCTCTTCTGGCTGGCGGGCGACGTCGAACCCCAGCACCGTAGCCCGGCCCGACGTGGGCCGCAGCAGGCCCAGCAGCATGCGGATGGTGGTGGTCTTGCCCGCGCCGTTGGGCCCCAGGAAGCCGAAAATCTCGCCGCGCCGGATGTCGAACGAGATGCCATCCACCGCCGCAAAGTCGCCGAATTTCTTGGTCAGGTTGATGACTTGAACTGCGTAATCGTTCACAACGCCATGCCCTCGCCAACCCTATACGGAACACGGAACACGCACCACGCACCACGCCCTACGTGCCCCGTATCGCGTGTTCCGTTCCCTCCTGCTGCCTCCGAATCAACGAAATGAACGCTTCCTCCATCCGCGGGCGGGTGCGGCGCAGCCCCTCGGCAGTGATGCCGGCCTCTGTCAGCGCCGCCTGGAGCGCCGGCAGGCGCGCTTCGACGTCGTCGAGAAAGACGTGGAGGAGATCGCCATACGTCTGCACCTCCAGCACGCCGTCCAGCCTCTCCAGGATGACCGCCGCCTGACGCAGATGGGAGGGCCGCAGCTCGAGCAGGTCACCCTCCACCAGCTCTTTGATGCGGGCCGGGGCATCGCAGACAATGATGCGGCCCTCGAACATCAGCGCCGCCCGAGAACAGCGCTCGGCCTCGTCCATGTAGGGCGTGCTGACAAAGAGCGTCACCCCCTGCAGGTGCAGCTCGGTCAGAATGTCCCAGAACTCGCGGCGCGAGACGGGATCGACGCCCGTGGTCGGCTCGTCGAGGAAGATGATTTCGGGCTGGTGGATCAGCGTGCAGGCCAGGGCCAGCTTTTTCTGCATCCCGCCGGAGAGGTTCGCCGCGCGGCGGTTGCGGAACGCCGTCAGACGGGCAAACTCCAACAGGCGCGCCATGCGCTCCTGCCGCTCCTGGCGCCCCACGCCGAAAATGTCGGCAAAAAAGGTCAGATTCTCCTCGACCGTCAGATCGCCGTAGAGCGAAAACTGCTGGGCCATGTAGCCGATGCGCTTTTTGATCTCTTCCGGTTCTTTGACCGTGTCAAAGCCGGCGACGCGGGCCGAGCCGGCGCTGGGGTTGAGGATCGCGCAGAGCATGCGGATCGTCGTTGTCTTGCCGGCGCCGTCGGGTCCCAGCAGGCCAAAGACCTCGCCACGGCGGATGGCCAGGTCGAGTCCGTCCACTGCCGTGACGTGCCGGAAGCGGCGGGTCAGCCCCTGTGTCTCGATTGCCCACTCCTGGCCCATGGGCCTTCTCCTACCCCAGCCGCTTGCGGAAGCGCGTCGCCGCGACGGCCATGATCACGACGCCAAAGACCGCCAGTGCCGCCACCTGCTCCAGCAGCGCCTCCAACCCCACCCCTTTGACGATAATCCCCCGCACGATGATCAGCATGTAGCGCAGCGGGATCAGATAGCTGACCATCTGCAAAAAGCGCGGCATGGCTTCCAGAGGGAAGAAAAAGCCAGCCAGAAAAATCGACGGCAGCATGGTCAGGAAAACCAGCAGCATGGCTTCCTGCTGGGTGTTGGCGACGCTGGAGAAAAAGATGCCCAGGCCCAACGAGGTCATCAGAAACAGGCCGGCCAGGGCCAGCAGCAGCAGGACGCTGCCGTGGATGGGCACGCCAAACCAGAACACACTGATCGCCAGCACCTCCAGCACGTTGAAGAAAGCCAGCAGCACAAAGGGGGCGACTTTGCCCACGACCAGTTCCAGCGGGCGGATGGGGGTGACCATCAACTGCTCGATGGTGCCCCATTCGCGCTCGCGGACGATGGCCATAGCCGTCAGGAGGATGGTGATGGTAAAGAGGATCATGGCGACCAGGCCGGGGATCATGAAATTGGCGCTCTTCATCTCGGGATTGTACCAGACGCGGGGGTGGACGCGCAGGGCGATCATGTCGTCGACTGAGATGCCCAGACGCCGTTCGGCGATGGCGACCCCTTCTGCCTGCCCCACCTGCTGCGAGGCGGCCAGGACCGTGTTGGCCACGTTGGGATCCGAGCCGTCGATGACAAAGGCCACGTCGGCAGTGCGCCCGGCCTGCACGCTGCTGCCGTAGCCGGTGGGGATGATCAACCCGGCACGGACGACGCCGCGATCGATCAGGCGGGCCAGCTCTTCTTCGCTGTCCACATAAGCCACAATGTCGAAATAACCCGAGGCGCGGTAGGTGTCGATCAGATCGCGGCTCCAGGCGCTGTGGTCGGCGTCGAGCACTGCCGTGCGCAGGTGCTCCACGTCGGTGGTGGCGGCGTAGCCCAGCATAAAGAGCTGGATGACCGGGATGAGAAAGATCACCGCCAGCGTCCGCCGGTCGCGGATGATGTGCAGCAATTCCTTGCGGGCAACCGTCAGCGTGCGCAGGATCATACCCCTTCCTCCTCCGCCCGCGGCTTGAGGCCCAGGACGTAGAGATCGACCAGCCCGGCGACGACGTCTTCTTCTGGCAGGGCAGGAAAGACGGCGGGAGGGGCGAGGGAACGCAGGATGCCGAAAAAGACAAAGGAGCCGGCTATGGCGGGGACCACGACCTGGGGCTGGCATGGGCGCAGCTTGCCCTGCTCCACACGCTGCTGCAAATAATTCTCCAGCACGGCCAGGAGCGGGGCAATGATGCCGGAGAAAAAGCGGCTGCGCACCTCGGCATCGCTCCAGACGGCGGTGAAGAGGGCGCGGATGAATTCCTCGTTGGCGCGGGCAAAGGCAAAGCGCTGCTGCAAAAGCCGCCTCAGCACCTCGACCTCGTCGAGGTCCGTCATCTCCTCCAGTTGGCGGTCGATCCCTGCGGTCAGCAGGTGGTCAGCGATCGCCAGCAGCAGATCGCGCTTGTTGGCAAAGTAGAGATAGATCGTGCCGGGGGCGATATCTGCTTCTGCGGCGATCTCTTTCATCGTCGCCCGCTGGTAACCACGGCGGGCGATCACCGCCACAGCCGCTTCCAGGATCCTCTCCCGCCGTTGCTCGCGTAGCTCCCCGCGCCAGGACATGGCCCCTCCGCTATGAATGACCGTTCATATTTCTGAACGCCCATTCAGTATACCGCAACCACGGCGTCATGTCAAGGCGCGGCCGGACAGGGTATTCGAAGCAGAAGAATGGAACACCCACCCGCCCTGCCCCCGCCGGGTCTGTGACCCGGCAGGCCCCACTGGCGGGGGTCACAGACCATACGCATCAAGCCAGGCTTTTGGGGCTGCTTCAGAAGCTCCCAGCCGGTCTGCGACCGGCGCCGTCGGCCTGAGCACGTCGTCTCAGGCGGCCAGACGGGGGTCGCAGACCCCCTGCGAGCAAA
>DAOTYD010000072.1:0-52228 GCA_034435295.1 Anaerolineae bacterium
CCGGTGGGGGCCGCCGGGTCTGTGACCCGGCGGCCCCCACCGGCAGGGATCACAGGCCACGAAATCCGTGAAATCTGTGTAATCTGTGGCCAAAAACCGGCGGCCCCCTGGCGGGGGTCACAGGCCACGAAATCCGTGAAATCTGTGTAATCTGTGGCCAAAAACCGGCGGCCCCCTGGCGGGGGTCACAGACTCCCGCCGAGCAGGGGATGCCCCACGCCAGCGTCCTGCTTCGAACAGCCGCGCTGCAAAACGCTTGCGCGATCGGTCGGCGCGAGTATAATAAGGGCACAACGCAGTCAGCAATGGAGAACAAACATGGAGACCCGTGTCGCTCGTCATCGCAGCCTGTTGATCCTCTGCTCTGTCCTGAGCCTTGTTGTCGGGGGGGCGATTGGCTTTTTCACCCCTCATCCGCAGAGCCACGCCCTGACGGTCCTTACGCCGGAGCCTACGGCGACCCCCTTGCCTACCGCGACGCCGTCGCCCCTGCGCGTCTATGTCAGCGGGGCGGTGATGGCGCCGGCCGTCTATCGCCTGCTGCCGGGCAGCCTGGTGGAGGATGCCATACGCGCTGCCGGCGGGGCCACGGCGGAGGCTGACCTGGAGCGGATCAACCTGGCCCAGGAGCTATACGACCAGCAGCAGGTGTATGTGCCGCGAGTTGGCGAGGGCAGTGCGCTGCCCGTCCTCGTTGGCGGCGTCCCCCCCACCGCCCCCCTCCGCGTCAACCTCAACACGGCGACGGCTGCGGACCTGGAGACCCTGCCCGGCATCGGGCCGGCGACGGCCCAGCAGATCGTGGCCTATCGAGAGACCTATGGCCCTTTTCCTTCCATCGAGGCGCTGCTGGAGGTGCCGGGGATCGGGCCGGCGACGCTCGAAAAGATGCGGGAGTATCTGACTGTTGAATAGATTTGACATTGCCGCTTTCTTGTGGTAATCTCTACACAGATTTCGTTCGCCAGTCCACTCTGTCGGCGCAGGGTGGTGAACTTTTAAGGAGCGTGGAATGGCAGAGAGATCCCGTACCGAAAGAATGGTAGCCCGCCTACGCGAGTTGCAGATGAGCACTACCGATATTGAAGCGTCGGCGATCGTCAGCGTGGATGGTTTGAGCATGGCGTCCTCTCTACCGGCAGGGGTGGAAGAGGATCGGGTTTCGGCGATGTCTGCGGCGATGCTCTCGCTGGGCGAGCGCATCGCCAGCGAGTTGGGACGCGGAACGCTCGACGAAGTGTACGTAAAAGGCGAAGGCGGCTATGTTATCCTGACCGCTGTCGGTGAGGAAGCTGTCCTGACCGTCCTCGCCCGCTCGGGCGCCAAATTGGGGCTGGTTTTCCTCGAAATGCGTCGCGCGGCTGAGGAACTGGCAGACATTCTTTAGCATGACGGGACAGGAGGCTAGACGTGAGACGAATCGAGCCCAGCGGTTATTACTACCCCAATAAACTGGCCCGTATCTACATCCTGGCCATCGAAGAGGTCATGGGAAAGAACGGCCTCAACGCCATTCTCAACCTGGCCGGTCTGCAGCACCTGGTCGAGAATTATCCTCCCGACAACTTTGACAAAGAGTTCGACTTTTCGGACTTTTCGGCGCTCAACTGGGCGCTGGAGGAAATGTACGGTCCGCGCGGCGGGCGCGGCCTGCAATTGCGTGCTGGGCGGGCTGCCTTCGCCCTGGGCCTGCCTGGCTTCGGCCCTCTGGCCGGTGTGGGCGACCTGGCCTTCCGTGTTCTGCCCCTCAGCGCCAAGCTCAAGGCTGGCGCTCCGGCTCTGGCCAAAATCTTTACCCAGTTCAGCGACCAGGTCAGTCTGGTCGAGGACAAGGGGGACTATTACACCTACACCATGAACCCCTGCCCCTGTTGTTGGGGCCGCACGGCTGATCGGCCAATCTGCTTCGCCGGCATGGGCGTGATCGAGGAGGGCCTGCACTGGGTCAGCGGCGGCAAAAAGTTCCGCGTGGACGAGATTTCCTGCCACGCCGTAGACCCGAGCCAGATCTGCACCTACGCCATTTATAAAGAGCCTATCGGCTAGCGGCTGTATCCGTTCATCGAGGTAAGCTATGACGCCGCAACAGCATATTCTCATCGTCGAGGACGAGCCAAACACGGCTGAGATGCTGGCATCGTACTTCGAAGCCCAGGGGTACCAGGTGACCACGGTGGGCTGGGGGAACGATGCCCTTTCTTTTGTCAAAAAGGTCCTGCCCGACCTGGTGGTGCTGGACATCCGCCTGCCGGACATTGACGGCTATGAGGTCTGCCGCCGCCTGCGCAGCCACCGGCGCACCGCCCGCATCCCGATCATCTTTCTCACCGAGCGGCGCGAGCGCATCGACCGGCTGGCCGGCCTGGAATTGGGGGCAGTGGACTATGTGACCAAGCCCTTCGACATCCAGGAACTGCGGCTGCGCGTGCGCAATGTGCTGCGCCGGGCTGATGCGTTGCCTGTCGCTCATCCGGTGACCGGCCTGCCCTTTTCCACCCTGGCCGAGGAACAGCTCTCCCTGCTGCTACAGGTGCAGACCCGCTGGGCGCTGCTGGCAGTATCAATCGACGGGTTGGAGCCATTTGCCGACGCCTACGGCTTTGTCGCCCGCGACGATGTCCTGCGCGCCGTGGCGCTGATGGTCAAGCGCACCGCTGAAGAAGGCGCTGGCGACAAGGAGCCTTTCGTCGGCCAACTGGATGATGCGGGCTTTTTCATCATCGTCAGCCCGGAACACGTCCGGCGCATCCAGGAACAACTGTCTGCCCGTCTGAGGGAGGCGGTGGCCTTTTTCTACCCCCGCGCCGACTGGGAAGCCGGCAAGAGCAAAGGGGGCGAGCCGCTGCCCAGGCTCTCGATTCTCCTGGGCGCCATCAGGGGCCCCGGCTCCTATCACAATCTGGACGAGCTGCGCAGTGCGATCAAGAACTCGTTGGCGCCGGCCTGACCTTTTTTGCCGCGCCGGGGTGTGGTCTGGCTTTTGCCCACGGCCACACCTTTTTGTTTTGGCATCCTTGCGATGAACGTAACGGTCGTGATCCCCACCTACAACGAGGCCGAGAACGTCGAGGCGATGGCCGAGGCGCTGTGGGGCCTGGGCATCCCTGACCTGCACGTCCTCATCGTCGATGACGAATCGCCCGATGGGACCGGGGCCATCGCCGACCGGCTGGCAGAGGAAAACCCGGGCCGGCTGAGCGTGTTGCACCGCAGCGGACCGCGCGGCCTGGGCCGCGCCTATGTCGACGGCTTCCGCTGGGCCCTCCAGCACGGCGCCGACGCCATCGTGCAGATGGACTGCGACTTTTCCCACGCCCCCGCCGACGTGCCGCGCCTGCTGGCCCACCTCCCTGACTATGACGTCGTCATCGGTTCGCGCTATGTCAGGGGGGGGCGGACCGACGAAAAGTGGAGCTTTGGGCGGGTGCTGCTTTCGTGGTGGGCCAACTTTTACGCGCGGGTCATCCTGGGCTGCCGCGTGCGCGACATCACCGCCGGCTTCAAAGCCTGGCGGCGCCAGGCCCTGGCGGGCATCGACCTGGACTGCATTTTCTCGCAGGGCTATGTCTTCCAGGTCGAGATGATCTATGTCGCCGAGCGGCTGGGCTACCGCATCCTGGAGGTGCCCATCTACTTCGAAGACCGGCGCATCGGCCGTTCCAAGATGACCATGCCGGTCAAGTTCGAGGCGGCCTGGCGGGTATGGCAGGTGCGCTGGCGACACCGCCATCTGCAACCGCGCCACGGAGAGGTATGATCCGCCGACTGCTTCCCACCGCCGTCGCCGCGCTCATCCTGCTGCTGCTGCCCCTGCTCCTCTTTGCCCCCGTCGCCCTGGGCAACCGCACGCTGCTTCCCGTCGACGCCCTCTTCCTCTTCGAGCCGTACCGCGCTGCCGCCGCTGAGCTGGGCGTGACGAGGGTGCAAAATGGCCTGGTTGCCGACCTGATCCTGGAAAACTATGCCTGGAAGCGCTTTATCCTGCAGGCGCTGCAGAACCACGAGCTGCCGCTGTGGGATCCCTACATCTTTGCTGGCCATCCCTTTCTCGCCAACGGCCAGCACTCGGCCCTCTATCCGCTGAGCGTCGTCTTTTACGTCCTCCCGCTATGGCGGGCCTTTGGCGTGTTTGCCTGGCTGCAACTGGGGCTGGCCGGCCTGTGGACCTATCTCTTCGCCCGCGTGCTGGGCATCCGCCGGCTGGGCGCTCTGCTGGCCGGCATCGTCTTCCAGTTCAGCGGCTTTATGGTCGTGTCGGTGGTCCACCCCATGATCATCGCCGGGGCCTCGTGGCTGCCCTTTATCCTGGCGATGGTCGAACTGATCGTCCGCCAGCGCCCGGCGCTGGGCCAGCGACCGTCCAGCCTGCCCTGGGCGCTGCTGGGAGCGGTCGGCCTGGGCTGCCACATGCTTGCCGGGCACGCCGAGAACACCTACTTTGTCCTGCTGGTCACGGCGCTGTATGTGGCCTGGCGGCTGAGCGGGCTGTTCGTCGGCGCGCTGCGCGAGCACAGGGCCGCTGGCGCAGCGCGGCGGCTGGCGCGGCCGCTGTTCTGGCTGGCGCTGATGCTGATCCTGGGGCTGGCCCTCGGCGCGGTCCAGTTCATTCCCCTGTACGAGGTCGCGGCAGATAGCTTCCGCTCCGGCGAGGCAGCGGCGACGCTGGCGCAGGTGCGCGGCTGGGCTTATCCCCCCCGCCGCCTGATCACCTTTGGCATTCCCAACTTTTTCGGCAACCCGGCCCACCACAGTTACTTTGACCTTTTCCAGTGGCGCACCGTGCCCGTCACCACGAACGCCTACGACCACCCCATCGACAGCACCGACTGGGGGATCAAGAATTATGTCGAGGGCGGCGCCTACCTGGGACTGCTGCCATTGCTGCTGGCGGTGTTGTCTATCGCGTATCGCCCATCGCTTATCGCTTATCGCCCATCGCTTATCGCTTATCGCAAATCACACATCGCGGCAAGCGATACGCGATATGCGATAGGCGATACGCGATATGCCGTTCTCTTCTTCACCCTGCTCAGCCTCTTTTCCCTCGGCTGCATCTTTGGCACGCCGCTCTATGCCCTGGTCTATGCCCTGCCCTACATCAGCCAGTCGCACTCTCCCTTCCGTTGGGTCTTTCCGCTGACGCTCTCGGTGGCAGTGCTGGCGGGGTTCGGGGTCGAGGAGGTGCGCAGACGGAATGGGGCGCAAGGGGTAAGGAGTGAGGAGCAAGGGACAAAGGGCAAGGGACAGGGGACAGCGGGCAGGTGGTTTCTTCTCGGCGCGTCGCCCTCGCTGGTCAGCGCGTTGGCGGCGCTGGCGTTCTGGGGCGGCCTGCTGACGCTGGCGGGGCTGGCGCTCAGCCGGCTCTTTTTCGCCCAGATCGAGCCGCTGGTGGAGCGCCTCTTCCTCGGCCTGGCGCTGGCGCCCAACGCCTTCCCCGACCACCGCGCCTTTTATTCCTACGAGTTCAAATGGATCGCTCTCTTCGGCCTGTTGCTCGCCGGGACGGGCATCGTCCTGCGTCTCAGCCGCTGCCCGATCACCCTGAAGCGACGGCCGCTGTGGGAGTTTCTGGCGCTGGGCCTGCTGGTCGTCGATATGGTCTCGTTCGGCGCGGGATTCCACCCCGCTGTCGACCCGGCGCTGCTCGACTATACCCCGCCCGTGGTCGAATTTCTGCGCCAGGACACGACCCTCTGGCGCTATGCCACCTTCACCCCGCCCGGCACGACCAAGACGATGAACGCCAACACAGGGATGTTCTACAACCTGCAGGCCGTCAACGGCTACGACTCGCTCTTTTCGCGCCAGTACGCCGACTATATGGGCCTGATCGAGGAACAGGACGAGTTGCAGTACAACCGCATCGCCTCGTTCAGCGACTGGTCGAGCCTGGACAGCCCGCTCATGGACCTCCTCAACGTCAAGTACATCCTCAGCGAGGTCGAAATCCCCAACCCGGCCAAATACCGCCTGGTCTACCGCGACGAGTCGCTCTATGTCTACGAGAACCTGGCGGCGATGAGCCGTGCGTTCACCCTGCCGGCGTCGGCGGCGGTGGTCATGCAGGACGTGGCCACGGCGCTGCGCACGTATGACCCGCACCAGTTTGTGGTCCTGGAGAGAGAAGCGCCAGCCGCGCCAGCCGCCCCCCAGCCGGCCACGGCAACTCCCCAGACGGTCGTCGAGTACACGATGGACCAGGTGACGGTCGACGCGACGCTGGCCGGGCCGGGCTGGCTGGTGCTGGGCGACTCGTACTTTCCCGGCTGGAAGGCGTTCGTGCGGCCACAGGGAGCCGGCCCAGAGGCCGAGCGGGAGGTCGAGATCCTCCGCGCCGACGGCAACTTTCGCGCCGTCTTTCTGGAGGCAGGCGCGTGGACCGTTCGTTTCAAGTACAGCCCCAACAGCGTCAAGGTTGGCGCCTTTGTCTCTTTCATCGCCGCGATGACGCTGCTCTTCTTGAGCGGCCTCTACCTGTGGCGCTTTTTCTACCGCGAGGAGGACGACGCCAGCACGGTGCGGCGCGTGGCCAAGAACTCGCTGGCGCCGATCGTGCTCAACCTGTTCAACCGCGCCATCGAGTTTGCCTTTGCCGCGCTGGCGGCGCGCATCCTGGGGCCGGTGGGCAACGGCCGCTTTGCCACGGCAGCCAACATCTACATCTGGTTCGACATTATCGCCAACTTTGGGCTGGACATGTACCTGATGCGCGAGGTGTCCAGCGACCGCAGCCGCGCGCGGCGGCTGCTGGTCAATACGAGCGTCCTGCGCCTGCTGCTCTACCTGGCGGCGGCGCCCGTCCTGGCCGCCTTCCTGGGCGGCTGGCAGGGATTGGGCTCGCCGCTGGCCGACGAGACGCTGTGGACGGTGGCTCTGCTCTACATCGGCCTGCTGCCGAACACCTTTGCCTACGGACTGGCGGCCCTCTTCCGCGGTTTCGAGAAACACGAGATCCCCGCCGCCATTCAGACGGTGACGACAATTGTCAAGGTGACGCTGGGGGTGCTGGCGCTGGTCGCCGGGCTGGGCATCCGCGGCATCGCCGGCGCGTCGGTCCTGACCAACGGGACGACGCTGCTCATCCTGGCCGTGCTGGCGCGGCGGCTGATCTGGCCGCACCTGCCGCCAGCGCGGGAGCGCGTCGCCTGGCCGCTGCAGCGCCTGATGCTGGCCGAGAGCTGGCCGCTGATGGTCTCGTTTCTCCTGCAATACCTCTTCCCCGGCATCAACATCCTGCTCCTGCAGCGGCTGCAAGGCGACGCCGTGGTTGGCTGGTACGATGCCGCCCGCAAATGGGTCGACGCGCTGAATCTGATCCCGTCGGTTTTTACCTTCGCCGTCTTTCCGGTCATCTCACAGCAAGCGGCGCATGACCGCCTCGCCATGCGCCGCACCTATCACCTGTCGGCCAAGCTGCTGCTGATCGTGGCCCTGCCAGCGGCGGTGCTCGTCAGCCTGCTGGCGACGCCGCTGGTCGGCCTGCTCAGCGGGGCCGCCTTCCTACCCGACGGCGCCATCGCCCTGCGCCTGCTGATCTGGTCGATCCCCTTGGGCTGGATCAACAGCCTGACCAACTATGCGCTGATCGCGCTCAACCGCCAGCGCTACGTCCTGGTCGCTTCGGGGGCACGGGTCTTTTTTACCCTCGTGGCGAATCTGTTGCTGGTGCCGCGCTGGAGCTATACGGCCTCGGCGTGGATCATGATCGGCGGCGAGTTGCTGCTGGCGATCCTCTTCTACCTCGGCCTGCGCCGCCAGACGGGGCCGGTGGCCTGGGGAGCGATTGGGGTCCGCCCTCTCCTGGCCGGCCTGGCGATGGCTGCCGTGGCCTGGCTGCTGGCTCCCGTCAGCCTGGCGCTGGCGCTGGTGGCGAGCGCGGCGATATATCCGCTCGCCCTGCTCCTCCTGCGCGCCCTGGACGCGGAGGAGCGGGCCGCGCTTTCCCCCCTGCTGCCCGCTCCCCTGCGCCGCGAACGCTGACCGCGGCGCGCAACAGCTCCAATTGTCGGCTCTTACTCCTCCGCCAGCAGTTCGACCTCGGCTACCAGCGCGTCGAAAGAGTGGCCGGAGGCATAGATCGTCATGACCTTGATCAGCGCCGGCGGTTCGTCAAAGACCTCGACCAGATTCTCCGAATCGAACGTTGCCCAGGTCTGGAAGGGCACTTCCTGCTCATAATCGTAGAGCACGTCGGGCGGGACATGCGCCCGCCAGTAAAAGCCGTGATACCAGACGCGGTCGGTGCCGTAAATGTCCTTGTAGTCGATGCGCACCATGATGGGGCACTCGGTGCCCAGCGAACCGCAGCCGGGCAGGCTCTGCTCGCGCACCTGGACGCTCATGTGGAGGACCAGCGAGGTGAAATCGCGCACGTCATAGTTGATCTCCTGGCGAATGCCCACCTCGGCGTGGCCCAGCCCCGAACGGTAGAAGCGCGCCGCCTGACGGCCGGCCAGGTCGGTGATCTCCACTTCGCCAGCCGGCAGGCGCTGCTCGTCGTGATAGGCGCTCCAGCCCGTGCTCAGCGGCTCGCGAAAGTCGCCGTTGACCAGCAGATTGCGCTCGGCCGGCAGCGCCTCGGGCAGCGCCTGACCGGCCAGCACGCCGATGCGCTCCGAGTCGCCCAGGGTGACCGTCTCGCCAGAGGCCGAGACAACCTCTGCCTGACCGTAGCGCACGGTCAACTCCGAGGCATCCGAACCGACGCGGACCTCGTAGCTGCCCTCCTCCAGGTGAGCGACCATGTGCGGCGTGCGCAGCTCTACCTTTGTGGGACGGTCGTCTACCGGCGATACCAGCACGCGCACCCGCCCGGCCTGCACCTGCAAGACAACGCTGTGGGGCAGCGGACTGAGCGCAAAACGCGGCGAGTGGGCCGAGATCAGCCTGACCTCTGTGTCGCCGTAGATTTGCACGGTCACGGTCGTGTCGAGCTCGCCTTCGACGCGGGGGACATGCACGGTCAGCAACGCCTGGGCAAAGCGGTCCGTGGTCACCGCCGATGCCGCAGGCACATCCCATGTCGGCTCGACGAGAGCCAGGATCTCGCCGCGCCCGCGCCGTTGCAGGCCCGGCCGGCCCTGTTGCGGCTCCAGCAGGGCATCCTGCTCGACCCGCGCGGTGCGCAGAAAGGTGCGGATTCCCAGCGGCGTCCCCACAGCCAGGGCGACACAGAGAGCAAAAGAGACCAGGAGGATGAGCCAGGCCAGCCGCTCGCGGTTGTTGTTCATAGGCGGATCACGCCAAAGTCGGAGAATTCGCCGCTGGCTTTTTCCCAGCGGAACTCGACGTGCTGCACCCTGGCGGCGGGCGGCCCCTCGTGGAGGAAGGCCAGGAACGCTTCCAGGGCGGGCCGCGGACCCTCTGCGACGGTCTCGACCTTGCCATCCCAGCGGTTGGCGACCCAGCCGGTCAGCCCCAGCCGCCGCGCCTGATTCATCGTGAAATAGCGGAAATTGACCCCCTGCACCAGGCCCGAGATGACGGCGTGCAGGCGGAGCGTGTCGGGTTGTCTGGATTCTTCTCCCATTGTGCTTTCCTTTTTTGCAGTGGAGTCTTTACCCAAAAAGCGCCCGTCGCGGCGCGCGCCGGTCGAAGCGGTGCAGGCCAGCCTCCCGCGCCTCGGCCATGGCTGCCTCGACTTCGGCGGCGGTGACCGGCCGGTCGAGCGGCGGGTGCTGCCGCGCCTTGTAGCACGGGCGGTACTGGTCCATGATGTTGATGTACGTGTCGGGCGAGACCTGGCGGGCCAGAAAACGGGCAATCTCGGCCGTGCCGGCCAGACCGCCTGGCAACACCAGATGGCGCACCAGCAGCCCGCGCCGGGCAATCCCCCGCTCGTCCAGCACCAGATCCCCCACCTGTCGGTGCATCTCCTTCACCGCGGCCTGGTTGACCGTCGGATAGTCCGCGATGCCGGAAAGGCGTCGCCCCGTCTCGGCATCGGCGTACTTCATGTCGGGCATGTAAATGTCGACGACGCCGTCCAGCAGGCGCAGCGCCTCCAGCGAGTCATAGCCGCCCGTGTTCCAGACCAGGGGCAGGCGCAGCCCCGCCTGCGCGGCGACGAGCAGCGCCCCCAGGATCGGCGCGACGACGTGGGTGGGCGAGACCAGATTGATGTTGTGGCAGCCCAGCGATTGCAACTCGAGCATCATCGCCGCCAGCGCTGCCGGCTCTGTCTCCCGCCCGTGGCCCAACTGGCTGATGTCATAGTTCTGGCAATAGAGACAGTTCAGGTTACACCAGGCAAAAAAGATCGTCCCCGAACCGCGATAGCCCCGCAGCGGGTCCTCCTCACCCATATGGGGGCCGTAGCTGGAAACCAGCGCCTGCGTGCCGGTGCGGCATGCCCCTCGCTCTTTGTAGCGGTCGACGCCGCAGGCGCGCCCGCAGAAATCGCAGGCCGTCAGCCGTTCATAGGCCGCTTCGACCCGCCGCTTCAGCTCGCCCGACGCCAGCAGGGCCAGGTAGGCCGGCTCGAAGCCCGCGTTCACCATCGCACCGGCACCAGCCGCTCCCGCCAGGAGCGGTCCAGGATTTTGACATGGCCGTTCTGCCGGCCATAGTCGTAGACGCGCCAGGTGACCTCGACGTCGCGCCGGCAATAGTCGATCACTCGCTCGAGCTGGCCCTGGCGGAACCAGCGCACGGCGTCCAGCCCATCGCCGCTCTTGGCCAGGCCCAGCGTTGCCGCAGCCACATCGTTCAGCTTGGGCCGCCAGCCGAGCCGGTCGGCCAGGTCGCGCAGCATGTCAACCGTCGGCAGGTCGTCCAACGGGTCGGCGGTATAGGCGCGGAGCACTTTATAGTCGAAGCCGTAGAGATTGTAGCCGACCACTTTGCGGGCAGCGCGCAGGTCGGCGATCAACCGGGCCACCTCGCCCTCGGTGTAGACACGGTAGCCATCCTGGGCAGGGCTGTAGGTGACGGCGACGGCCAGGCGCATGTCGCGGATGTGGCTCCAGCCGCCGACTTCGTCGGCCAGCTTTTGCGTCTCCAGGTCGAAAACCAGCAGACCTTCCATCGCCGTCAGGGCCTCCGGGGACGCCGCAGCGCGCCGGCGATCGGCAGCGCCAGCAGCAGACTCAGCGCCCACAACAGCAGCCAGGGCAGGTGCTCGGATATCCAGGTCAGCCAGCCGCTCAGGCCGGCCAGGTCGGCCCGCCAGGCCTGGTCGAGCTGCTCCATCGTGACGCCCAGGGCAATCCGCACCCCTTCCTGACAGCCGGTGCCATCGGCGTAGGCTGCGAGCAGGGCGCGGATGCCCTCGCCGCCATAGCGCTGGCGGATGTAGCGCACCAGGCTGGCGCTTTGGGCGTAGGCGAGAAGAGCACGCCGGGCATCTTCGGGGAAGGGCTGGCACAGTTGCGCGGGGGTGAACAGGGTCCCTTCCGAGCGGGCCTGTTCCAGCAGCGAGTCGAGCGTGGGGTCGCGCCGTGGTTCGTTGGCCGTCGCCAGCCCCTCATCCAGCCAGTCCGGTATGTGAGTGTAACCCTGTGCGCCGACGGAATCATAGACCAGCAGATGGCTCAGCTCGTGGCTGATGTCCCGCTCCATCTGCGCGTAATAATTGCCGCTGGGGGGGATCGCCACCAGCGCCACGCCCAGTTCGGGCCGCGCCTGACCGGCGATCCATTCGCGCCCGGCCATCTCCAGCGCTGCCTGCAGATCGGCCAGCGAGGGGTAGACATAGACATCGACCGGCCCGCTGACGGCAAGCTGGGGGTTGCCCAGTTCCCAGGCAATGCGGGCCAGGCTGGCCTGTGCCACCTCCAGCGCCGCCTGGCTATAGGCGGGGTCCTCCACGACGGTGTGGACAGATAGAGCGCCCGCGGTGTGGCTGCGCCAGCGGAAACGGTTGTCCACATAGTGCAGGGTGGCCGCCTCGTCCTCGAAGCGCCCGTCGTCGCCGTACCACACCTCCCACCACCAGCGCACCTGGCTGAAAGGGGGAAAGGGTTGCAGGCGCAGGTCGCGCCCGTACTCAGCCTGGACGGTCAGGGCCGGCTCAACGGCCAGGTGGACGACCTCACCCTGCCCGGTCGCGGCAATTTCCAGATGGAGGTACAGGTCGCGGACCGGTTCAGGGGCAGTGACAGTCACGGCAAAAACCGCCTGTTGGCCAAAGGTATGGTAGGCCGAGGCGGCAATTTCGACGGGAGGGCGTTCCTGCGCCCGGACGGGTATTGTCAGCAGCGCCGTGGCAAGCAGGACAAGCCCGGCGACTTTTCTCACCACGGGTCGTTTTCCTCTTCGTCCTCGTCGAAAAAGTCGAACATCAGAAAAGCGCCGATGTCGCCGTGGAGCAGTTCGAACTCGCGCAGCGCCTCGCGGGCAGCGGAGCGGACCGCCTCGTTTTCGGAGCGGCTGCAGGCAGTGAGCGTGCGACGGGCCTCCTCGCCGCCAATCTGTCCCAACGCCCAGATGGCGGCTTCCTGCACCTCGCTGTCCACGTCGTCGACCAGTTCGAGCAGCGTCGTGATGGCGGTTTCCAGCCCCAGTTCGCCGCAGGCCCGCGCCGCTTCGTAGCGCATGGCCGGGTTGGGATGGTAGAGCTCGCGCAGCGCCTCCGGCGCCCAGCGCTCGTCGGCGCTGCGGCCCATGGCAAAGACCGCGCTGACGCGCATCGATTCGTCCTCGTCCTGATAGGCCTGGCGGATCAGTTGGGCGACGGTCTCTTCCCCCGAATAGGCCAGCGATTCGAGCACGCGCCGCCGCACAGCAGGAACTTCGTCGGCGACGGCGTAAGCGGCCAGCAGCGCCTGATAGGTCTGCTGGAACGGCTGCGGGCGGATCTTGCCCAGCTCGCCCAGCAGCATAAAGCGCCCCAGCGAGGTCGCCGCGGCGGCGCGGACCGAGGCATCGACATCCCGCAGGCGCGCGATCAGCGGCGGGATCAGGCGCACGTCCTCGTCTTCCCACAGCCCTTCCACGGCAACGCGGCGGACCTCGGCGCAGTCATCCTCCAGGGCCAGGCGGAAGAGCTCGCCAAAGTCGACCTCGAAATCGCTCTCGGCCACCTCAACCATGCGCTCGACCAGGCGCAGGCGCACCTCGGGAGCAAAGGCAGAGATGGTAGCCCATGCTTCCTGTGCCTCCACCCGACTGAGGTTGGAAAGGCCATAGATGTCCGGCAGCGCGGCTTTTTTCGTTTCGTCCGCTAACTCGTTCATCGGCTCAACAAAGACCAGGGAATGACCGGGTTGAAGATGTCCTGGGTGATGATCAGGAGAGAGAGAGCAAGCAAAACGATCATGCCAACCGCATGGATCTTGAACTCGAGCGCCGGGTCGATGCGCCGGCCGCGGATGGCTTCGATCAAGACGAAGAGAGCCCGCCCGCCGTCCAGCGCCGGCAGCGGCAGCAGGTTGGTGAAACCGATGGCAAAGCTGACCACGGCCAGGAACTGGAGAGCGGGATAGGCAACCCGCCATTCGACACTCTGTTTGAGGGCCAGCCCCAGCCATTGCAGGATGGCCGGGATGCCGGCAGGGCGAATTTCGGCCGGCTGAACCTGGCCCGACGAGACCATACCTGGCAGGCGAAAAAGGTTGACAAAGAAGGCAGCGAAGCTTTGCAGGGCAAGCTGGCTGGCGTGGGGCAGGGAGTAGCGGACCAGGGAACTCGTGTCGGGATAGTCCAGCATGGCGATGCCCAGGAAGCCCTGGCCGTTCTCCGACTGGCGCGGCGTGGCGACGATGGTCATGGGCGTGCCCTCTCGCAGGATGGACAGCTCGATCGGTTGGAGGGGCGAGGCCACGATGCGCGGGCGCAGGTCAGAGGGGCCTTGCCGCAGCATCTCCCCGTCGACGGCGACGATGACATCGCCGGCCTGCAGGCCAGCCGCTTCGGCGGCCGTTTCCGGCACCACATCCTGCACCTGGACGAGAAAGTGCTCAGGGATGCCGGTCATGAAAGAGGCGGTCATGAACAGAAAGGCGGCGATCAGGTTCATCACGCTGCCGCCGAGGAGCGTCACCAGCCGCCAGCGCCTGGGCTGCGCGGCCAGGCTGCGCGGGTGGGTGGGGTCTTCCTCGCCCAGCAGGCGCACAAAAGCGCCCAGCGGCAACAGGTTGAGCGAATAGATCGTGCCTGGTTCGAGCACTTCCAGCCGGCCGCGCACCTGCACACCGTAAGGGATGTCCCGGCGGTACGGTTCGCCCTCTGACGGGGACAGGACGCTCACGCACAGTTCGCCCCTGTCGTTGTAGCGCGCCCGCGCCATAACCTGCTGCCCCTCTTCCAGGTTTTCGGGCAGCTTGAATCGGGGTGGCAGGACCATCCGTACCCCATTGATTTTGACCACGCCTTTGCTCTGTCGCAGCGTCAGCAGGCGCGGCGGCAGGCCCAGGCCAAACTCGATCACCCGTGCCCCGGCCAGCTTGCCAGGTATAAAGTGCCCCAGTTCGTGGAGCACGATCACCGGCCCCAGCAAAAAGACCAGGGCCAGGGCCAACCATTTCAGAATCTCAATCAGCATGCTCTTTCACCTGCGTTCATTATACCGCAGGGGAGGGGTTATCGCAACAACAGGGGCGGGTGGGCGTTCGTAGCAGAACGCCGGCGTGGAGCCCCCCATTGCTCGGCGGGGGTCTGTGACCCCCGCCAGTGGGGCCGCCGCGTCACAGACCCGGCGGGAGCAGGGCGGGCGAGGCATTCTATCCTTTGGCTTCGAACACCCCGGCGCAGGACAGCTACAAGCAGTTGTCCTACGAATCAGTGTCGCAACGAGACCCTTCGCTCCGCTCAGGGTGACATGGGTTTCGCTCAGGGTGACATCGCTCTTGCTTACCAGGAGCGAGACCCCTCGTCTCCTTGTGCCGGGTGAGCTGCCATTCAAAGCCCTACAGGCCGAAGGCCCAGAGCGGGGTACAGGCAAGGCGGCGCCTCGCCCCTTCAGTCGGTGTGGGCAGGCAGTTACCCTCCGATGTCTCGAAGACCTCGGAGGGTGCTGGGCGCGGTCTCCTGACCGCGCCCAGCACCCCCATACAGCTACATTTCCTTCACCCGGCAGGGAAAGTCATACTGCTCTGTCAGCGCCATGAACGGGTCGGGGTCAAAGGCCTCCGGCCCCAGCACCCCCACGCCCTTCCAGGCGCCGCTGTTGAGCAGGTCCCAGGCGATGACCGGGTTGACCGCCGTCTGCCAGACCACCGCCTGCACGCCGTACTTGCGCATGCAGGTCTCGTTATCGGCCACCTGGTAGATATAGACCTGGCGCGGCTTGCCGTCCTTGATGCCCTTGACCCAGGTGCCGGCGCAGGTCTTGCCGAACATCTTGTCGCCCAGGTGGGCCGGGTCGGGCAGGCAGGCGGCGACCACGTCGCGCGGGGCCACCATCACCCCCTTGACGTTGATCGGCTCCTTGTTGTCCAGGCCGAGCATCTTGATCGTCTTCAGCACGCCGATGAACTGGTCGCCCAGGCCGTACTTGAAGGTGACGCGCTTGCACCTGACCCAGCGCGGCACCAGCAGCACCTCCTCATGCTCGACGTTGACGCACTCGACCGGGCCGATCCCTTCGGGGAACTCAAAGACCTCCGGTTCGGAGAAAGGCTCGGTGGTGAACCAGCCGCGATCCTTTTCCCAGATCACCGGTGGGTTGAGGCATTCCTCGATGGTCGTCCAGATCGAAAAGTTGGGGGCAAACTCGTAGCCGCGCACTTCCAGGTTGGCCCCGTCGCGCACGCCGATCTCCTCGATCTCGTCGAAGAGATGCTTCTCGGCGTAGCGGGCAAAGACATCCGCCAGGCCTGGCTCGACGCCCATCCCCAGCAGCGCCAGCAGCCCCTTCTTCTCCCACTGTTCGGCGCGCTCGAACTGGTAGTCCCCCAACTTGACCCCGCACTGGCGATAGGGATCGGTGGGATGGGGCTGCGAGAGGGTCATGGCCATATCCATGTAGGTGCAGCCGTATTCGAACGCCGCGTCAAAGATCGCCTCGTTGAACACCGGGTCAACGGCATTCATGATGAGGTCCACCTGATACTTGCGGGCCATATCGATGATGAGTTGCCGGTCGCTGGCGTCAATCCACTCCTCCGGGAACTTGTCTGGCATGCCCAGTTTCTGGCCCACCTCGCGGACGCGCTCGCGATTATAGTCGGCCAGGACGACTTTCTCCACCCACGGACGGTCCCTGGCGACGACGGCGATCGCCTCGCCCACACCGCCCACACCGACAAGCAGAACCTTCATTTGTCACCTCGTTTCCCCAGTTGGAACCCCAGCGGATTGCGCATATTCAGCGGGTTGCCATCCAGATCGGTCATCACCTTCGGCGGGTCGATCTTCTGGGTCAGCAGGGAGACAACGATCAGCATCACCACAGAGATGACGAACGCAGGGAACGAAGCGATGTAGACCGCATCCCAGGTGGCATCCTCGACAAAGCCCTCGCAGATTTCCAGAGTGATGGGATAGTAGGCGAAGGTCAGGATCACCCAGGAGACCGTGCCGACGATCATGGAGCTGAGCGCGCCGATGTGGTTGGCCTTTTTCCAGTACATGCCGATGATGTAGGGGGCGACCATGCCGACCAGGATCGCCGTGCAACTCAGCACGGCCAGCCGGTATATTGTCGCAGCGTACAGGGCGATGAGCAGGCTGATGATGCCGGTCACCAGCAGGCTGAGCCGCGTCAGCCAGAGCTGGGTCTTGTCGGACAGGTCGGGCTTGAAGACCTTGACGATGTTTTCGGTGAACATCGTCGCCCCGGCAAGCATAGAACTGTCGGAGGTGCTCATCAGCGCCGAGGCCAGAGCGGCGATAAAGATGGCGACCAGGAGGGGCGGCAGGTACTGCATAGTCATGGAGACCAGCACGAACTCTGTCTGCTCGACCTCCAGATCCGGGCCGATCGCGCCGTAGGCGGCCACGCCGATCAGCGGCGGAAGGATGCCAAAGATCAGGTAGAGGATCGCCGCCAGGTAGGTCGCCTTGACCGCCACCGACTCGTCCTGGGCGGCGCAGGTGCGCTGCAAATAGTCCTGCGCCGGGATGCTGCCCAGGCCGATGGCCATCCAGGCGGCCAGGTAGTAGAAGATGCCCAGGTAGCCAGTGTACCCCAGGTAGCCCTCGTCGCGGATGGGCCAGAGGGCAAAGGGTTGCGAGACCCCCTGCGCGCCGGCCAGCCCCAGAAACTCGCTCAGGCCGCCCACCCGGCTGACGATGATGCCGAAGGTCACTGCCAGGCCGATGCAGATGAGGAACATTTGCAGGAAGTCGAGCGCGGTGTCGGCCCACAGGCCGCCCATCATCGTGTAGAGGGTGACCACGGTGCCGACCAGGATCATGCCGGCCTGAAGCGGCCAGCCCAGGAGGACGTGGAGGATGCTCCCGCCGGCGACGATCTGCGCCGCCGTCCAGCCGAAGTAGGTGATGATCTGGATCACCGCGCCGATGATGGACATCGTCTTGCCGAAGCGGCGCTCGTAAAAGTCCATCAGCGTCAGGTAGTTGGCCCGGCGCGCCAGGCGGACGACCAGGAAGCCGGAGAGGATCAGGCACAGCGCCGCCCCAAAGGGGTCGAACACCACGCCCTGGAAGCCGAAGCGGTAGGCGCTGGAGCTGGAGCCCATCAGCGTCTCGGCGGCGAACCATGTGGCCATGATGGAGGGCCCGGCCATCCATATCGGCAACCGCCGGCCGGCGACCACATAATCTACCGTGGTCTCAACGCGCCGCGAGGCCCAGTAGCCGATGGCCAGCCGGACCAGGAGGATGACCACGATCCCTCCCACAATCAGGCCAGCATACTCATAGGTTGGTCCTGGCATTTCTCGCTCCTTTCTCCTATAGTGGGTTGTTATCCCTGGCTACGAGAGGCACTCCGCCAGGGCTTTTCCAAACGCAGCGACAGCCGTCTCGATCTGTTCTTGATTGACGATCAGCGGCGGGATCCAGCGGACGACGTTGTCATACGTGCCGCAGGTGAGCAACATCAACTGGTGCTTGAGGGCGGCCTTGACGGCAGACTTGGCCACGGCGGTGGCCGGCGCGCCGTCGGCCCCGGTGAACTCGGCACCGACCATCAGCCCCAGCCCGCGCACGTCGCCGATGATGGGAAACTCTGCCTGCAACGCCTGCAACCGCTCGATGAGCAGCGCGCCCATGCGTTGCGCGTTCTCCAGCAGCCCCTCCTCGCGCATGACGCGGATGGTGGCGACAGCGGCGGCGCAGGCGACGGCGTTCCCGCCGTAGGTGCCGCCATGCGAGCCGGGAATCCACTTCTCCATCAGTTCCCGTCGCGCCGCCACGCCGGAGAGCGGCAGGCCAGAAGCCAGCCCTTTGGCCATCGTCATGATGTCCGGCACCACGCCAAAGTGCTCGAAGGCGAACCAGCGGCCGGTGCGCCCGAAACCGCACTGGATCTCATCGGCAATGAGCAGGATGCCGTGCTCGTCGCAGATGCGGCGCACCCCCTTGAGGAAACCCGGCGGCGGCACCAGGTAGCCCCCTTCCCCCACCACCGGCTCGATCAACATTGCCGCGGTCTCGAAGGGAGCAGTCTGGCTCTTCAGCAGGAACTCGAGTTCACGCAGGCAGAACCGTTCAGCCTCCTCTGGGCTCCAGCCGTAGCGGTAGTAGTAGGGATAGGGAGCGACAAAGACCCCCGCTGGCAGCGGCTGGTAGCCGGCGCGGTAGATGGTCTTGGAGGTGGTGAGGGCCATGGTCATGCCGGTGCGGCCGTGGAAGCTGCCCTGGAAGACGATGATGTTGGGCCGGCCGGTGGCGTGGCGAGCCAGTTTGACCGCTCCCTCGATGGCCTCCGCGCCGCTGTTGGAGAAGAAGAAGCAGTCGAGCGCTGGCGGCACGATAGTGCGCAGTTCGCGCACCAGCTCCAGCAGCGGCTTGTGGTAGACGATGTTGACCTGGCCGTGCAGCAGCTTCGCCGCCTGCTCCTGCACCGCCTGCACGACCTTTGGGTGGCAGTGGCCAGTGTTGGTCACGCCGATGCCGCAGGTAAAGTCCAGGTAGCGGCTGCCGTCCTGGTCATAGACATAGGCCCCCTCCGCCCGCTCAGCGATGATGGGCGTGTAGCGGGGCCAGATGGGGGAGATGAGTTTCTCCACGTCGGGGGAGAGGTTGGTCATAGGTCCTCCTTGGAAAGTGTGCAAGTATGCAAGTATGCAAGTATGCAAGTATGCAAGTAAGCAAGTGGGGCGACGGATTGGGGCGAGGGTTGGGCGCGGTGCTGCTCGTGTTCCTGGGCCAGCCGCTGGAAGAGGCGGTAAACCCGGCGGATAGGCAGCCTGGCGGCAGCGCCGCCGGTCGGACGATGTAGTTCTTCAGCGTTCTGTATTCCACGACGATCCCCTCCTGGCGATGGACGCCAGCCCACAGACAACGAACCACGCGACACGCTTTACGTTTTACGTTTTACGCTTTACGTTCCCCCTGTCCCCCTCCCGCTCGCCTATCCTCCCTCCGCGATCTCCAGAGCCTGGTCGATGAGCGCCAGCCCCTCTTCCAGTTGCTCGACGGTGATGCACAGCGGCGGGACGACAAAGATCACGCTGACGTTGAAGAAGGTGAAGAGGCCCTTCTCCCGCAGGAAAGCGGCGATGGCATTCATCTCGGCGCTCTTGCCTCCCCACGGGACCAGCGGCTCCTTTGTCTCCCGGTTCTTGACCAGTTCGATGCCAGAGAAGAGGCCGATGTAGCGCACATCGCCCACCAATGGGTGACGGGCCTTGATCTCCTCCAGCCGCCGCCCCAGCACCTCTCCCACCTTCGCGGCGTTCTCGATCAAGCCGTCCTCTTTGTAGACCTCCAGCGTGGCAACGCCAGCGGCGCAGGCCAGCGGATGGCCGCTGTAGGTCAGCCCGCCCCACAGCATATGGTCGTCGAAGTAGCGGGCGATCGGCTCCGAGACAATGACCGCCCCCAGCGGCACGTAGCCAGAGGTAAGCCCCTTGGCGCAGGTGATGATGTCCGGCTGCACCCCCCAGTGGTCCACCGAGAACCACTTGCCTGTACGTCCAAAGCCGCTCATCACCTCGTCAGAGACCAGGAGGATGCCATACCGGTCGCACAGCTCGCGCACGCGCGGCCAGTAGTCTGGCGGGGGGACGATCAGCCCGTTCGATCCCGTCACGCCCTCGAGGAACAGCGCCGCGACGTTCTGCGGCCCCTCGAAGCGGATGACGTCCTCGATGTGGGTGATACATTCGCGGTGGCAGGTCTGCGGCGTCCAGCCGAAATGGCAACGGTAGCAGTAGGGGTCAAAGACGTGCACCACGCCGGGGATCGTCGGCTCGGCAGGCCAGCGACGGGGGTCGCCGGTGAGGGCCACTGCCCCGTGGGTCGCGCCGTGGTAGGAGCGGTAGCGGGCGATGATCTTGGGGCGCCCGGTGAAGGCGCGGGCGATCTTGATGGCGTTCTCGTTCGCGTCCGCGCCGCCCAGGCAGAAAAAGGCCTTCTTCATGTTGGCCGGGGCGACCTCGGTCAGCATCTGCGCCAGGCGTCCGCGTGGTTCCGTCGCCATCGCGGGGTGGGCGAAACAGAGCCGTGCCGCCTGCTCCTGGATGGCCCGCACCACCTTGGGGTGCTGGTGACCGATGTTGAGGTTCATCAGTTGAGAAGAAAAGTCGAGATACCGTTTGCCGTTGGCATCCCAGAAGTATACCCCCTCCGCCCTGACCATCGGGATCGGGTCCACGGCGGACTGCACCGACCAGGAGTAGAGGGTATATTCGCGGTTCAGGCGGACAATCTCTGCGGCATCCATTTTTTTCTCCTGAGCTTGGCTCTAGCGCCGCACGGCGCGTACCGCGTCGGCCATGACGTTCAGCGTCTCGTCAATGTCGGCGTCGCTGTGCGAGTAAGAGAGGAACCACGGTTCGCGGGGGTCCATATCTGGCATAACCCCCCGCTCGATAGCCGCGGCGATCAGCCGCAGATAATAGTCCCGCTCACTGACCGCCCAGGAACGCTGGTCGGTCGGCTTCTGGTCAAGGCCGATGGAGAAGGAGAACATCGCCGGCTGGCCCGTGAACACCACCGGCATGCCGGCCTCCTCAAAGATGCGTTGCAGTCCAGCCATGAGCCGCTGCCCGCGGCTGGCGATGCTCTCCAGGATGGGCTGGTTCTGCAGCAGTTCGAGCGTGGCGGCAGCAGCGTTCGCACCGACGACGTTGCCGGCATAGGTGCCGCCGCAGACCACCCCCACTCCGACGACGTCCATGATCTCCCGTCGCCCGCCGAAGGCGGCCACGGGATAGCCATTGCCCAGCGCTTTGGCGTAAGTGGCCAGGTCGGGCAATACCCCATAGACCTCCTGTGCCCCGCCGCGGGCGATGCGGAAGCCGGTCTTGACCTCGTCGAAGATGAGCACGATGCCGTACTCGCTGCACCGCTCGCGCAAGAGTTCCAGCCAGCCCGGCAGCGGCTCGATGCCGGCGCAGTTGCCCAGCATCGGCTCGACGATGACCGCCGCCACGTCGTGCCAGGCGCGACGCACGGTAGCCTCAAAGACCTCGAAATCGTTGAAGGGCAGGGTGATGATCAGATCATGCAGACAGCGGGGAATGCCGGAAGTGGAGGGGGCCGGGATCGGGCTGCGGCGGTTGCCGTAGGACTTGACATCGGTGTAGGTGGAAAAGAGGACATAGTCCGACATGCCGTGGTACTGTCCTTCGAACTTGATGATCTTTTCCCGGCCGGTGTAGGCACGCGCCACGCGCAGGGCGTGCAGCACCGCTTCGGTGCCGGTGTTGGTCAGGCGCAGGGACTCTATCGCCGGGCACATTGCGGCGATGTGCTCCGCCACGGTGACCTCCACCGGGTTAGTCAGGGCATACACCACGCCGTTGCCGAGCGCCTCACGCACCCGGGCGTCCACGGCGTCGTAGGCGTGGCCCAGGATGACCGGGCCGAAACCCAGACGGTAGTCAATGTAGCGATTGCCGTCTACGTCCCACACATAGGCGCCTTTCGCCCGCTGGGCAAAGATCGTCTCCTCCGGCCCCCAGAAGCGAAAGTTGGAGTTGACACCCAACGGCATCACTTGCGTGGCCCGTCGCCACATAGCCTGGCTGTTCTCGCGGTTGAGATTCATGACTCCTCCAGAAAGAGCATTTGCGTCTCAGGGTTGATCGGCGGCTTCCGACGGCTGGAAAGTGACCGCGCCGGGGTAACAGAAGCGGACGCACTGCGGGTCGCCGCCGCACAGGTCGCAGGCCAACGCCTTTTGCGTCGGCACGTCGAAGCACATCGCGCCGTAGGGGCAGGCCGGCACACAGGCCGGGTGGCCGCCGCAGCCGTCACACTTTTGCAGATCAATCACCAGCGGCTGGCGCGGCGCAGGGCGGGAGATCGCCCCCTGCGGACAGGCGGCGATGCAGGGCGCTTTGGGGCAGGAGAAGCAGGCGATCACCTCGCTCTTGCCCTGCAAAGGATGGTTGGAGACGCGGATGCGCGCCCGGGTGGGGGCGAACTCTTCAAAGTGTTGCGCCGAACAGATCATCTCACACAGGTGACATCCGGTGCACAGCGTGTTTTTGAACTTGAGCATGGCTCCTCCTGACAGATAGGACGTGCTGCGTGCTCCGTGTTCCGTGACCCAGGCGCCACACAACACGTACCACGCATCACGCAGTATGTTTCACACCAGCCCCTCCAACCCCAGGGCCGCCAGCTTCTCTGCCGTGGGCACGCCGTCCTCATCCCAGCCGCGCAGGCGATAGTACTCGCTCAGCGCGGCATCGTACTCGGCGCGGGTAAAGTTCTTGCCCGCCGCAGGCCCCTCCGGCAGCGCCCGGTCGAAGAGGGCCGCTGGAGGAATGTCATCCTTGCGCCGGAAGCCCTCGCGCACGTTAAAGATGCGCCCCAGGTTCCAGATGCGCTCGCCGACAACCAGCATGTCCTGCTCCGAGTAGTCACGGCCGGTGCCAGCCGAGGTCAATGCGGCGATGTCCTCCATGCTGATGGCCCAAAAGTCGCAAAAGATGCCGGTCCACTTGGCCGCGCTGGAGTTCTGGCCATTCATCACCATCTCCGCCTTGCCCTCCAACGTGAAGGGGTTCACGGTGCCAAAGGCCTCCTCCGCCACCGGGAAGGCGCGCATGTGGCAGCCGCCGCGGTCGGAAGTGCAGTAGGCCAGCGCCATGCCGTAGGAGCCGCGCGGGTCGTAGGCGGGGAACTCCAGTCCCTTGTTCTCCATCACCAGATGGGAGGCGCCGTATTTCTGGGCGATGTAGCGCGCGCCGTTGGCCAGTTCTGCCCCCACGCCGCGCCGATAGGCGATCTCCTCCACCGCGTTCAGATACCCCTCCACGTCGCCGAAGCGCAGGCCAAAGTCATGGATGCCCTCCTGGGCCATCAGCATGGCCAGGCCGATGACGTTGCCGGTGGAGATGCTGTCCAGCCCCAGGTTATCGCAGAGGCGGTTGAAAGAGATCACCGCACTCAGGTCGCCCATGCCGCAGTTGGAACCGCCCAGGCCCAGCGTCTCGTACTCCGGGCCCTCCATCAGTCCCTCGGCGTTGCTGACCAGTTGGCCGCAGGCCAGGGGGCAGGTGGCACAGGCGCGGTTGCGGATCTTGCGCGCCTTGATCGCGTCGGAGTTGATTCCCTTTGCGCCGTCAAAGACCCCCTGGCTGAAGCCGCGCGTCGGCAGGAGGCCGGTGCACTGCGACAGCTCCACGATCATCGGCGTGCCCATATCGTAGGCCCAGGTGTTGGCTTCAGTGAGCAGGTGGTTGTGGAAAATGTCGTCGTAGAGGCGCATAAAGGCCGCCATGTCCGGCACGCGGACGGCGCCGGTGCCGCGTATCGCCACTGCCTTGAGGTTCTTGCTGCCAAAGACCGCGCCGGGTCCGCCTCGCCCGGCCTGGCGGTAGGCCTCCGAGGTCAGGCAGGCAAAGAGGACACCGTTCTCCCCCGCCGGGCCGGCGGTAAGGGAGACCAGGTGCTCATCATTTGCCTGCTCCTTCAGCCAGGTATCTGTCTCCCAGATGCCCTGTCCCCACACCGGCGTGGCGTCGCGCAGTTCGACGCGATCGTCCTGGATGAGCAGGGCTGTAGGGCCGGGGGCCTTGCCGGTGATGACCACGCCGTCATAGCCGGCCAGTTTCATCTGCCAGGCGAACGCGCCGCCGACGTAAGAGTCCAGGATCGTGCCGGTAGCGGGGGAACGGGTGCAGACGACCGTGCGGGCGGTGGTGGCCACGCAGGTGCCGGCCAGCGCGCCGGAGAAGAGCACGAGTGCATTCTGCGGCGAGAGCGGATCGGTATGAGGGAGCAGCACATCGAAGAGGTAGCGGAAGCCCAACCCTTTGCCGCCCACAAAGTCCGCCGCCCACGCGGCGTTCAGCGGCTCCGTCTGCACCTTCCCACTCGTCAGGTCCACTCGCAAGACCTTGCCTGCATAACAGTTCTTTCTTTCCATTTGCCCTCCTTCTCTCCGCAACTCTGTATCTCGGATTTATGCCCAGTCCGACACCTCGTTGTACCACGGCTTTTTTGTTCCCACCTGGGCGCGCCGCTTCCAACGGCCGGACTTGGGAGCGTCCTCGATGGCCCGGAGGATCAGGTCGGCCTTGGTGCTGATGATGGCCCGTTGTTCGTCGCTCAAGGCCGCCACGCCCGCCATCGCCGCCTTGACCCGTCCCAGGTTGGTGGTCGCCGTGTAGTAAAAGCCCCAGTCATCCGCCATGATCCTGGCCACGTAGCGGCGGTTGATCTGATCGCGGTCGTCGTCCCCCACCGGCGCGGCCAGCAGCAGAAGCATGCCATCCTTGAGGTCCTTGTCGTTGATCTGCACGATCTGCAATTTCTGCAGCAGCAGGTCCGTCAGCGAGACACAGTAGGGGTGGATCTCCAGGCGACCCTTGTAGTCCACGCAGTGGTTCATGTCCAGCCGGTCGAAGAAGACATCGATCATCGGGATGCGCTCGCTGAAATAGATGTGGCGGTTCTGGCCGAAGAGCATCATCGTGCGCCGGTCATAGTCGTACCCCTGGGACTGGAAGAAGCCGACCAGTTTGCCCCGGTGCTTGCCGTAAGCAGCATAGTCGATGTCGGTAAAGACCCGCTCGCCGAGCCGTTCCATGCGCTGGTAGAGGTCCACATAGTCGGGAAAGTAGTAATGCAGGGCGATGGGGCCCATCACGCGCAGGATCAGCCCCTGCTGTTGCGCCGCCTCGATCAACCGGCGTGCCTCCTCCAGATAGGTCTCCGGTTTGGGATACTCCTCCAGCGGAATATCTTTGGGTAGCCTGAACTTCCTTTCAGCCATATCATGCTCCGTGCGGTGTACTTTGTCTTTCGTGTTGCGTGTTGCGTGGTGCGTGACGCGTGCCACCACGGAACACGCACCACGCAACACGTCACCCACATCAGCCCGAGGTGAACACATAGTCCTTCAGTTTGCCCTTCTGCATGATCAACACCACACCCTTGAGGATGCCCTCCGAGTACTCGCTGCCGGGGTTGACGATGGTCGTGCGGCCGATCTTCTGAACACCCCGCGACTCGTGGATGTGGCCGTGAAGGCCGAGGAGGGGCTGGTATTTCTGGATCATCCTGGCCACCGCCCGGCTGCCCACGTGGATCTTGCGGTCCGCCGCCTGTACCAGGTCCTTGGTCAGCTCTGGAGCCAGGTCGAGCGCATAGCCATAGGGCGGGGCGTGGAAGTTGAAGATAGAGTTGGGTACGTTCTTGATCTGCGCGATCAGCGCCTCCAACATCGGCTCCAGTTCCTCATCGGGCTTCTCCCGCGGCGTGTCCCACGGCGTCGGGTTGGTCCAGGCGAAGGTGGCCATCTCGTGCTCGCCGACCATCACCACGCGGTCGTTGCAGTTGACGATGGCCGCCGAGTCGGAGATGACGTCGTCCACTTCCAGATGGTCATCGTTGCCCGGAGCCATGTACACCTTGAACGGGCTGCCAGCCAGCCGCTCGTCGGCCAGGGCGATCCATTCCTTCAGACGGGCCAGCATCAGTTGTTTGAACAGCTCGTCCTGGGCCTGCTGGTCGACCTTGAGCGCGTGGAACTCGTCGGGGGTCAGGTGGACCCAGTAATAGCCCACCATCTCGATGGTCTTTTTCAGTTTCGCCAGTTCCTCTTCGGTCTCCACCTGCATCGGCGAGCCCATGAAGGTGGTCTCCCACCCCCCGCCGGCCCGCTCTACCAGGGGAATGAGCATCTTCCCGGTCAGGTCGCCGAGCAGGATGCCCACGTCCACCTGGTAGATGCGCAGGGCGTTGAGGAACTTGCGGTAGCAGACGTTCGAGCCGTGAATATCCGTGACGAAGAATATCCGCATCAGGCTTGTCCCCCTCTCACTCCGGCGGCAACTCGCCGTAGGTCATGCTCACGTCAACCCCCACTTGCCTGTTGCGCGCCTTCCAGAAATAATACCAGGCGATGCCCAGACCCCAGATGACGATGTAAAAGATCAGCGAGCCGATGGTCAGCCCCTCCAGGTCGGGCATGACGATGAAGAAGTAGAACAGGATCGCCAGGTAGATCAGGTTCACCACCGCCCCGATGGTGACCGCCGGGATGCCCAGGACGCGCCAGTGGCGATAGGGAGAGGCCTCCCAGATGTGGCGCGCCTTTTTGACGAAGGGGAAAAGCAGCGCGGCGATGGCCGTCACGCCAAAGACGGAAACGATCTCCATGCCGGTGACCGACAGCCCGCTCATCTGCTCCTGCCACAGAGAGTAGAGCAGGATGCCGATCTCTCCCAGCACGAAACACAGGATGTGGTTCTTCACCGGCGTGGCCCAGCGAGGATGGATGTCGGTGAACCACTTTGGCCCCATGCGGTCCATCCCCCAGGCAAAGAGGATGCGCGGGAAGGCCATGTAGGACAGGGCCACCCACCACAGGTTGAAAAGGATGAAGGAGAGGGCCATCAGGAAGAGGACGATAAAGCGCAGCAGCGGGCTGGACAGGGTGTAGGTGACCACCGCCGCCAGGCCGACGAAATGCGGCGACCAGGGGAGCGCGTAACCGGCCAGTTCACCGCCCAGGGTCTCGTCCACATAGGCAGTGGCGCTCAGGAACTGGAAGCCGACAGTGCGGTAGAGGACAATGGACAGCCAGAGCATGAAAAAGGCCGGCACCAGGATGGCAAACAGATTGCCCAGGATGATGGATTTGTCCGGCCGCTTGACCTCGCCAGCGATGAAGGTGATGCAGTAGCTGTAGGCGAAGAGCCATGACCCCGCCACCATCACCCCCAACGTGTCGAACCAGTTCCAGGTGACCGGCAGCACATCCCCCGCCTCCTCCATCGCCGACCGCACCGCTGCCAGGAAGGAGTTATAGTCCAGCGAGCCGAACTGAGCCGACACGCCGTTCCACGCCTGGACGAACTGATCGTGCGAGGTGAAGGTAAAGACCAGCAGGATGACCAGCGCGCCCAGGATACCCAGGGCCATGATCACCTTCTGCACGCGGGCGAAGAACTTGATGCCAAAGATCAGGAAAAGGAGCGCGATAAAGTTGACCAGGCTGGCGATCAGGAACAGCGCCCACGGCTGCGAGAGGAACTCTGTGGCGCGGTCCCAGCCGAGGAACTGGCACAACATCACCAGACCAGGGTCCACCGTCCAGGGGGCCAGGACGTAAATCCACATGATCCAGACAAAGGCGTTGCCAAAACTCTCGGCGATGCCGATCAGCGGGCTGATGATGCGCGAGTTGTAGATGTACTCGCCGCCGCTGCGCGGCATGCTCCCCCCCAGGATGCCCCACACCAGCGAGAAGCCGATGCCGCACATCACCGCCGAAAGAAGGGTGGCGATGATCAGGTTCCCTCCCGTATAGACCGACAGGCCCAGGCTGATCATCACCCACATGCTGGGGGTCAGTCCCTGATTCATAAAGCCAACACCAAAGGCGTCCAATAAGGACAGCCCCCGTACCAGGCCGCTCGCTTTACGGGCAAACACTCTTTCCTCAGCCATTCCTCCTTCCCTCCTGTCTTTATAGATGGAATCTGGATATATCACTCACAGGGGAACTGTAACGGAGAAAGCACAGATCACCTCATACTCCCTCCTCACTGACTACTGACTCAGGAATGCCCCAGTCCTGGATGTCTTTCACAATGACAGGGACAAGGATCGTGCTGGTGCGGCGCACTCCAGGCACCTTGCCCACAACCTCGGTGACAAAGTGATAGAGGGACTCGTTGTCTCGCGCCTGCACCTGGATGCTCAGATCGCGGTCGCCCGTGGAGCAGGCGACGTAGGAGACTTGGGGGAACTCGGCCATCTTCCGCGCCACTTCCAACACGCGGCCCGGCTCGATCTCCAGCCACACATCGGCGCAGACGGGGAAACCGATCGCCTTGGGGTTCACCAGCGCGCTGACGCGCAACACCCCACTCTCCACCATCCGGCGGATGCGGTGCCCCACGCCGCGCGCCGTGATCCGCCCCCCCAGGCGACGGGCAATGTCCGCACAGGACATCCGCCCATCCTCGATCAGCAGCGCCACAATTTCCCGGTCCAGCCGGTCAACCTTATGGCCCATACCTCTCCCCCGGAGCGCCGTTTATGCCGCGTATTATAAGAAACTCTTCCGAAAATGTCAAGCTTTGTGTTCTTTGTGTCCTTTGTGGTAGAGGAAAACGCGCCACGCTATGCAGAAGATGCCCACGGCAAGCATTTACCCCAGATCAAGACAAACCGGTCCAGGGAGCTGTCAAGTACCTCTTCGCCGGGGGCGAGAGGAAGGAGACAAGGGGAGAGAGGCGGTTGTCAGGGAAAGAGGGGTGGGGCAGAGATGAGGGTGCCGGGGGCGAAGGAGGGATCGACCAGGGCGCGTCGCACCAGGTCAGGCTCCAGGCCAGAGAAGATGCGCACGCAGAGGGCGGGGTAGCGCTCGACCAGGGCGACCATACGCGCCACTTTGTCGGCCATGCCGCCGGTGACGTCGACGCTGGCCGAGCCGCCAAGGACGGCGCGGAGCGCGCTCAGGCTCGCCGGAGAGATGTGCGCGACCGTCCGGCCCTGGCCGTCGAGCACGCCGGCCTCGGCGCCGACCAGCAGAATGCGCTGCGGGCCCAGCACATCGGTCAGGTAGACAAAGAGGTCTTCTGTGGAGATGATCGTCCCGCCGCGCACGCTGTCGAAAGCGACGTCGCCATAGACCAGCGGCACCAGGCCGTGGTCGAGGGCCTCATAGATCGGTTCGATGGCCAGGTGGCGCAGGACGCCATCCCGGCAGCGGGCCGAGGCGGAGGGCTGGATGCTGAGCACGGGCACGCCAGCCTCCAGGAGGACATCGGTCACGATGCGGTTGAGGCGGGCCGCCGCCGCTGCGACGTGAGCATAGCCGCGCCACTGGTCGGCGCTGTGCACGCCCTGGCGGGTGCCATAGGGCGCTGCCGCCTGATGGCCGAAGGAACCCGACCCGTGGCCCACCAGCAGACGCAGGTCGGGCCGCCCGGCCAGGGCCTGGGCGATCTCGGCGGCCAGACGCTGCAGGTGCTCAGGGCGCGCCGTGTAGGGACGGGCTTTGTCCGTAATGAGCGAGCCGCCCAGCTTGAGAAAGGCCAGTTCGGACATGGTCTCAGACCACCGTCGTCGGGATCACCCGGGCGGCGACCGCTTCCAGCGCCGCCTGCACCGCAGCGGCCCGCTCCGGCTGCACCAGGGCGACGACCGAGCCGCCGCCGCCAGCGCCGGAGAGCTTGGCCCCGCAGGCGCCGGCCTGCCGCGCCGCCTGCACCAGGCCATCGAGCTCCGGCGTCGAGACGCCCATCTCCTGCAGCAGGGCGTGGTTGCGGTCCATCAGCGCCCCCAGCGCGGCGACCAGGCCGGCCTCGATGGCCTGGCGGGCCTGCTCGACCAGGCCGCCGATCTGGTCGAAGAGCGCCTCGTAGTGAGCCGGGTCAGCCTGCCAGCGCTGACGCACGCCGCCGACGACCTGACGGGTGGAGCTGGGAATGCCGCTGTCGGCGATCAGCAGCGAAAGCGGCGCGCCGACGGCAAAGGTCTGCGGCGGTTGCTGGCGCAAAAAATAGACGGGCTGCTCGTAGACGACGACGGTGTTGTCGATGCCGCTGGGGGTGCCGTGGTGGAGTTTTTCCACCTCCAGCACCAGGCTGCTGATCTCGGCTGGCGACAGCTCGGCGCCGACAAAGGCGACCAGGGCGCGGACGATGGCGGCAGCGACCGCCGCGCCGCTGCCCATCCCGCCGGCGATGGGGATGGTCGAACGGACCGTGACCAGCCCATCCAGCCCGGCCAGGTCGAGGTGGGCCAGGGTGTGATAGGCTGCTGCCGCCAGCGGGTCGTCCAGCGGCGCCTCGCCCAGGCGCGCCGTGCGCCCCAGGTCGAGCGCCACCAGCGTCAGGCCGCTGCCCGGCGGGAGCGGCTCGACGGTGGCCGTGGCCCGCACCTGCGAGACCGGCACGGCAATGGCCGGCCGCCCGTAGACGACGGCATGCTCACCCAACAGGATCACTTTTCCCGGCGCCGAAGCCTGAACCATCTCTGTCCTAGAAAAGATACATCGTCAACACCACGGCCAGGGCCCACAACAGCACAGTCGCTTGCAGTGGCCGGTCGTGCAGGACGATCTCTTCCGGCTCGCCGCCCAGCCCCTTCACCTGGACCAGGTAAAGGTAGCGAAAGACGGCATAGAGAACGAAAGGGATGGTCAGCATCATCAGGTGGTTGGCCGGCAGGTTGGGGGCGGAGAAGGTGTAGAAGGCATAGGAGACCAGCGTCGCCGCGCTGACGATGCCCAGGAGCTGGTCCAGCAGCGGCAGGCTGTACTCTTGCAGGCTCTCGCGGTGGCTGTTGGCGTTTTCCTGGAGCAGCGCCAGCTCGTGGCGGCGCTTGGCAAAGCCGAAAAGGAGGGACAGCAGGGCCATGCAGATGTACATCCAGGGCGAGAAGCGCTCGGCGTCGACGAGGGGGACGCCGGCGGCCACGCGCAGCACAAAGCCGGCGGCGATGACAAAGACGTCGAGAATGACCAGGTTCTTGAGCCAGAAAGAGTAGCCGATCTGGATGAGCAGATAGAGGGTGAGGATGACGCCAAAGGCGGGGTCGAGCAGAAAGCCCAGCGGCAGGCCGATCAGGAGGAACAGGGCGGCAGCGGCGAGGGCAATGCTGCGGGGGAGGCGGCCTGCGGCAATGGGGCGGTTCCGTTTGCGCGGATGCTGGCGGTCCTTCTCGGCATCGACCAGGTCGTTGATGATGTAGACGGTGCCCGAGATCAGACAGAGCAGCAGCAACCCCAGCACCGTGCGGCCTACGTAGGTCACCTGGCCCAGTTTGTGGTCGAAGACAAGCGGGGCAAAAACGACGACGTTCTTGACCCATTGCCTGGGGCGCATGGTTTTGAGCAGATCGATGAGCATCACAGGGAAATCATACCAGAAAGGGGCAGTTTGAGCAAACGGGGCAAGGGATACGCTTGACAATCTTTCCCTTTTGCGGCATAATCGCGTCAACAACCGGATCATGACAAAGGCTGTGACGGAGAGAGTGGGCGGGACCTTTGGGACGCCAGGGAGGTGGGGCCTGAGACTGGAAGCCTCACCCGAACAAAGCCGCTGAAGTTCGCTCCCGAGCCGACGGGTGAAACCGCGTTGGCGGCAAGTAGCCCGCTCCGCAGGCCCGGCGTTATCGGGGCAGCCGATTGCGGTCCGACCGCCGTCGGCGCAAAGAGGGCTCGATACGAGCCAGGCGGGGTGGTACCGCGGGAGCCAGCGCTCTCGTCCCCACGGGCGAGGGCGCTTCTGTTATTCGAGAAGACAATATCGCCATAGGAGAAAGAGCTACCATGTACCTGGCCTACCTTGATGAGTCGGGAGACACTGGCTTGGTGAACAGCCCAACGGCCTATTTTGTCTTGAGCTGCGTCCTGGTTCACGAGTCGAACTGGCTTGAGTCCCTGAATTGCAAAAAGGAGCAGCCGAAAAAGGATGGGAAGCCCGTTATGCCGCCTGGACGTTTGCGTTACAGCGCATCAATCGCTTCTGCGAAGGTCAGGAATGGGCCATGATTTTCCCTGACCAGGGACACGGTTTCTTTATCCGCAGAAGGTTACGTCACATGCGCCGGTATCACAACGTGCCTCGCCATTGGGGAGGCGGGACGATAGCATTCCCCATCCACAGGATCGTCGAGGACCCAAATGAGCGAGAGTCACAAGACTCCTATTTCATCCAACTGGCGGATTGGAACGCTTACGCCGCATTCCATTCCCAATATGTTTCGCCTATTCGGAGCGTGCCCGCTGACCTCTGGGACGAACTGGGTAACCTGTTTGTAAAAGAGGTGAACGCAGTCCGAGGCGGCCCGCCGGGTATCGTGCTATACCCCTAAATAGGCAAAGAAATGCTCCCGGTCAGCCGGGAGCGGGGGAGCAGTCCTACCCCACGGCATCGGCCGGGATCAGACTGCACTCATATTGTATAGCAAGTCGAACACATTGTCAATACTGTGGATTACCATGTGCACCTTACCGATACAAGGAACAATGCAAGATGGATGAGAAGCTAACACAAATCCAGGATCAGGCTTTATCCGCTTTGGAAGCAGTCCAACACGCCGACGCGCTGGCCGAGTGGCACCGCCGCTACCTGGGCAAAAAAGGCGAACTGACCCAACTGCTCCGTTCGGTCAAGGACCTGCCGCCCGAGCAGCGTCCCGCCTTTGGCCAGGCCGCCAATGAAGCCAAGGCAGTGCTGGAAGCCGCCTATCAGGCCCGCCTTGAGGCGCTGCGCCAGGAGGAACTGATGGAGGAACTGCAGCGCGGCGCCCTCGACGTCACCCTGCCCGGCCGCACCACGCCCCCCGGCCACCTCCACATCACCACCCAGACGCTGCGCCAGATCTATGCCATCTTTGCCGAGATGGGCTTTCAGGTCTATGAAGCGCCCGACGTGGAGACCGACGAGCTCAACTTTGGCCTGCTCAACATGCCTCCCCACCACCCGGCCCGCGATATGTGGGACACCTTCTGGATCAGCGAGGGGGTGCTGCTGCGCACGCACACCTCGCCGGGCCAGATCCGCGTCATGCGCGAGCGCTGCCCCGAACCCATCCGCGTCATCCTCCCCGGCAAGTGCTACCGCTACGAGCAGATCACAGCCCGCTCCGAACACCAGTTCTACCAGGTCGAAGGGCTGGCGGTAGGCCACAACATCACCATGACCGACCTGATCGGCACGCTGAGCCAGTTTGCCCGCCGCTTTTACCGCACCGAAGGGCGCCTGCGCATCCGCAGCTCCTACTTCCCCTTCACCGAGCCCAGCATCGAAGCGGACATCGACTGCATCCTCTGCGGCGGCAAGGGCTGCCGCGTCTGCAAATACTCCGGCTGGCTGGAAATCGCCGGCGCGGGAATGGTGCATCCGGTGGTGCTCGAAAACGGCGGCTATGACCCCGCCGAATGGAGCGGCTTTGCCTTCGGCCTGGGCGTCGAGCGCCCCGCCATGCTCAAGTACGACATCGACGACATCCGCCTCTTTTACGACAACGACCTGCGCTTCCTGCGCCAGTTCTGACACGGCAGAAGGAGACAAGCAATGAAAATCCCCCTGTCCTGGCTCAAAGAATACGTCGACATCGACCTGCCCATCCCCGCCCTGGCCGAACGGCTGACGCTGGCCGGCCTGGAAGTGGAAACGGTCAACTATATCGGCCTGCCGGGCGCGGCGCTGCCGTGGGACCCCGACAAGATCGTCATCGGCGAGGTCGTCGCCGTCCATCCGCACCCCGAAGCCGACCGCCTGGTGCTGGCCGAGGTGAACTATGGCGGCCCCGAAACCGAGGTGGTCGTCTCCGGCCCGCCCAGCCTGAAGCGGATCGAAGGGCAGAGCGGGCTGCACCTCAAAGTGGCCTTTGCCTTCGAGGGCGCCCGCCTGTGGGACCCCTATTCCGCCGAGCCGCAGATCAAGACGCTGAAAAAGTCCAAAATCCGTGGCGTCGTCTCGCGGGCGATGGTCTGCTCGGAAAAAGAGCTGGGCCTCTCCGACGAGCACGAGGACATCATCTACCTGCCCGACGACGCGCCGGTCGGCATGCCGCTGGTCGATTACCTGGGCGACGCGGTGCTCGAGTTCGACATCAAGGGGCCGTTTGCCCATCTCTACTCGGTCGTCGGCGTGGCCCGCGAGGTGGCAGCGCTGCTGGGCGTGCCGCTGCGACGCGACGCGCTGGAGGTGCTGGAGCGCCACCCGGCCGGGTTGACCGCTACCCCCTCTTTCATCGAACTGGAGATCGCCGATCCCGACCTCTGCCCGCGCTACTCGGCAGCGATGATCCGCGGCGTGACGGTGCGCCCATCGCCGCTGTGGATGCAGATGCGCCTGCGTTATGCCGGCATGCGCCCGATCAACAACATCGTCGACGTCACCAACTATGTGATGCTCGAACTGGGCCAGCCGCTGCACGCCTTCGACTACCACGTCCTGCGGGCGCGACCGGGGGCAGAGACGCCCGCCATCATCGTCCGCCGCGCCCGCCCCGGCGAGCAGATGCGCACGCTCGACGGCGAGCTGCGCACCTTCGACAGCGAAATGCTGCTCATCACCGACGGCGGCGGGCCGGTGGCAGTGGCCGGCGTCATGGGCGGCCTGGAAAGCGAGATCACCGACGCCACAACCGACATCCTGCTCGAATCGGCCAACTTTCACTTCCTCAGCATCCGCCGCACCTCGCGCCTGCTGGGGCTGGCCAGCGAGTCGAGCGTGCGCTTTGGCCGGCGGGTCGACCCCGAGCTGACGGTCAAAGCAGCCGCCCGCGCCGCTCACCTCATGGTCGAACTCGGCGGCGGCACGGTCGTCCCCCTCATCGGCGACCTCTACCCCGGCCGCCAGCCGCAGCGGGTCATCGAGCTCGACCCCGCCTACGTCGCCCGCATCCTGGGCATCGAGATACCGGTCGAGGAGATAACGCGCATCCTCACCTCGCTGGAGTTCGAAGTGGGCAAGGAGGCAAGTGAGCAAGTGGGCAAGGAGGCAAGTGAGCAAGTGGGCAAGTCGGCAAGTACGCAAGAACCTGCAAACTTGCAGACTTGCAAACTTGCAAACATCCCCGCGTCTCCCCCTCTCCGCGTCTCCATTCCCTCCCACCGCCAGGACGTCACCCGCCCGGTGGACCTGATGGAGGAAGTGGGGCGCATCTGGGGCTATGACCGCTTCCCGGCGACGCTCATCCGCGACGAGATGCCGCCGCAACGGGCCAATCCTCGCCTGGAAGGGATCGAACGGCTGCGCGACCTGCTGGTCGGCCTGGGCCTTGACGAGGTCATCACCTATTCGCTGGTTGACGCCGAAGAGGAGCGTCCCTTCCATCCCCCCGCCGCGCCCTTCGACGCAGAGAGATACCTGCGCCTGCGCAACCCCCTCTCCAGCGACCGCTCCGCCCTGCGCCAGACGCTGCTGCCTTCGCTGCTGCACGTCGCGCGCAAAAACCTGCGCTTCCTCGACCGCGTCGCCGTGTTCGAGATCGCCGCGGTCTATCTGCCGGTGGAGGGACAGACCCTGCCCGAAGAGCCGCGCCGGCTGGGCATCGTCATGACCGGCCCCCGCGAGGAGCGTTCGTGGATCGCCGGGCAGGACCGCTCGCCGATGGGCTTTTACGAGCTGAAGGGCGTGGTCGAGACGCTGCTGGCGCGCCTGGGGGTGGAGGGGACGTTCGTTCCGCACCAGCACCCGGCTTTCCACCCCGGCCGCTGCGCCCGGCTGCACATCGGTGAGCAGACGCCCGGCGTGATGGGCGAGCTTCATCCGCAGGTGCGAGAAGCTTTCGGCCTGCCCTCCCAGCCCGTCTGCGCCCTCGAGTTCGATCTGGAGGAGCTGTTGGCCGCCGGCGACCGGGCGCGCAAGATGAAGCCCATTTCCACCCATCCGCCGGTCTACGAGGACCTGGCGGTGGTGGTGGACGAGGCGCTGCCGGCGGCGAGTGTGTACCGGGTCATCATGCAGGCTGGCGGCGCGTTGCTCCGTTCGGCCGAACTGTTCGATGTCTACCGTGGCGAGCAGATCGGCGCCGGGCGCAAGAGCCTGGCTTACCGCCTCACCTACCAGGCCGACGACCGCACCCTGACCGATCAGGACGCCAGCAAATTGCGCGCCAGGATCGTGCGCACGCTGGAGCGCGAGCTGGGCGCAGCGCTGCGCGGCTAGAGGCGGCGATCCGATGGGCCGCATCTGGCGCTGGTTCTGGCGGAGGCTCGACCTCTGGCTCGTGTTGTTGCTGCTCCTCTTCCTTCTCCAGGCGGAGGGGCCGCCGCCGGGCGCGCTCTCTACACGGCTGGATCGTTTTACCGCTGACCTGCGCTTCAACTTCTGGAGTTGGGAGGCGGAGGCGCTGGCGGGCAAGCTGGCCCACTGGCTGGTGCAGCCGCAGCGCTACATGAGCGAAGCCGACCGCACCGCCTTTGTGCGCGATTACGCTGCCCAGATCGAGCAGATCTGGTCGCTCCAGCGGCAGATCGAGACGATCTATGCCGATCCGGCAGTCGCCGATCCCGACGTTCAGGCGGCCGATCTGCGCCAGGCGCTGGAGGAGCTGCGCGCGCGGATGGCATGGCGGCAGCCGGTCTTTGAGGCGATCATCGAGGAGCAGGTCAGTGTTGCCCTGGCCGACGAGGGCCTGGACATCCTGGGCCAGCCCTTCCCGCCCGTGGGGGCGCGCTTTACGCCGCTGCCCTACGCCCTCATCGTCTCCCCCCGCGAGCGCATCGAGACGATCTACAGCCAGCACCTGCAGCACGGGCTGGACGCGGCCCAGCAGACGGCAATCGAGTCGCGCATCGATGAGACTTTCGACGTCTCATCCTACGTGACCGCCATCGGCGGCCTGTCGGCCTGGCCGGCGATGATGCTGGAGCATTCGTACCTGCCGTGGGTGATGGAGGTCGCCGCCCACGAGTGGACGCACCACTATCTCTACCTTCACCCCCTGGGCTGGCGCTACGACCGCAGCCAGGAAGCGCGGACGATCAACGAGACAACGGCCTCCATCGTGGGCAAGGAGGTTGGACGGGCGGTCGTGGCGCGCTACTATCCCGACCTGCTGCCGCCGGAGGAGACGGCCACGCCGCAGCAGCCACAGGAGCCGCCGGCTTTTGACTTTCGCCGCGAGATGCACCTGACGCGGGTGGAGGTGGACCGGCTGCTGGCCGAGGGCCGGATCGAGGAGGCCGAGGCGTATATGGAAGCGCGGCGTCTCTTTTTCTGGGAGAACGGCTACCGCCTGCGCAAGCTCAACCAGGCCTATTTCGCCTTCCACGGCTCGTATGCCGACGAGCCGGGCGCGGCGGGCGAGGACCCGGTCGGCCCGGCGGTGCAGCGCCTGCGGGCGCAGAGCGCCTCTCTGCGCGCCTTTCTGACGCGCATCGACGCGATCACGTCGCTGGCGGAGCTGGAGGCGATGCTGGCAGAAGCGCCGTAGGACGGCGCTTGCGGGGCTGCCTTACTGCCAGCCGCGGACGAACTCGATCAGCAGGCGCACGCCAAAACCGGATGCCTTCCCTCTGGCGATGTAGGGATGTTCCTTTTCCCCCACCGCCATGCCCGCCATGTCGATGTGCGCCCAGGGGTAAGAGACAAAGCGCTTGAGGAACGTCGCCGACGCCCCGACGCCGGGGAACTTTTCCCTGCTGCTGTTGACCACATCGGCGGTGTCCGACTCGATCATCTTCTCGTATTCGGGAAAGAGCGGCAGCGGCCAGAGCCGTTCTGCCGTCCTGGCTGAGGCGGCCAGCAGCGCGTCGCGCAGGGCGTCGTCGTTGCTGAACAGCCCGGCAGCGACGCCGACGCCCAGGGCGGTCATGCACGCGCCGGTCAATGTGGCAATGTCAACCACGGCAGTGGGCTGGAAGCGCGCGGCATAGACGAGGGCATCGGCCAGCAGCAACCGCCCCTCGGCGTCGGTGCTGACAACCTCGATGGTGGTGCCGTTGCTGGCGGTGATGACTTCCTGCGGGCGGTAGGCGCGGCTGCCGATCATGTTGTCGGCGGCCGGCGCCAGGCCGACGACGTGGAGGGGCAGGTCGAGCGCGGCGACCGCCTGCATCGCGCCGATGACGGCGGCGGCCCCGGCCATGTCCACCTTCATGTTCGCCATCCCTTCCCGCGTCTTGAGGTCATAGCCGCCCGTGTCAAAAGTCACCCCTTTGCCGACAAGGACGACGGTCTTGAGGTCGGCGGCGCGGTCGGCGTTGTGTTCGAGGACGATAAAGCGGGGCGGCGTGTCGCTGCCCTGGGCCACGGCCAGCAGCGCGCCCATCTTGAGCGCCTCCATCTGCTTGCGCTCCAGCACCTCGACGCGCAGGCCGCTCTGCTGCGCCATCTCGACGGCGACCTGGGCCAGGTAAGCGGGCGTGCAGATGTTGGGCGGCAGGTTGACCAGGTCGCGGGTCAGGGCGACGGCGGTGGCAACGACCTGCCCTCTGGCGGCGCCCTCCGCTGCAGCAGCCATCTCGGCCTCGTCCGACGCCATCAGTTCCAGGCTCTGCGGCAGAGCTGGCGGCGGGGGAGCGGTCTTTTGGCCGTGGTAGCTATAGAGCCCCAGCTCGCTCCCCTCCACCGTCGCCTGAGCGGCCTGTTCAGCGGGGAGCTTGCCGGTGCCGTGCAGGACGGAAGCCAGGCGGGAGACTTGGAGCTCGCGGGCCTTTTTGGCAGCGACGGCGGCCGCCTGGCGGACAGCGTCGGCGTCGAATGTTTCCGCCGCGCCCAGGCCGACCAGGATGACGCGGCGGGCGGGGATGGCGCCGCGTGGGTAGAGCACGGCGATCTGTTGGGCCTTGCCGCCGAAATCGCCGCTGGCGATCAGCCCGGCGACGGCACCTCCCAGCGCCTCATCTACAGCTTTGACAGCGCCTTCGAGCGGTGCGCCCTCGAACAGGCTCAGCACGATCCCGTCGGCATCGCTGGCCTGGATGGGGCCGTAGAGGACCTCGATTTGCATAGAACGACTCCCTTGCGTCGATAGCTTTCAAAAGCATCTTATTATAACCCGCCGTGGCAACGGTGGCAAGCGAGGATTTCCAACAGTGGGGCTGCGATAGCTTTCCTCTTTCCCGCAAACTATGCTATACTATATCACGAAACCAACTCCCAGAAGGTGTGTTTCGTGTCGATGAATATAACAGAATTAGGCCCCAGAGAAGCCGAGTTCCTCTCCCGGCTGGCCGGCGAGGGGCGGTCGGTCTTTACCGTCAGGCAGGCGCGCCGTTTCTGGGGCAACCCGGCCTATACGACCAACGTGCTGGGCCGCCTGGAAAACAAGGGCTGGCTGCGCCGCCTGGAACGCGGCACGTACCTGATCATCCCACTGGAGGCCGGCCCCACCCGTGACTGGTCGGAGAGCGCGCTCGTGCTCGCGCCGTACCTGATCCAGCCAGCCGCTATCGCCTATTGGTCGGCGCTGCACTTTTGGAACATGACCGAGCAGATCCCCGACACGTTCTTTGTCCAGTCCACCCGCCGCAAGCACCGCCGCCAGATCGAGGTGCTGGGTGTGCCCTTCCGCTTCGTCACCATCCCCGAGGCCCGTTTCTTTGGCGTGGCCCAGCGCACCCTCGACGGCAAGTCGATCTACGTCACCGATCGCGAAAAGACTCTGCTCGACGCTGCCGACCGCCCCGACTTGAGCGGCGGAATCGGCCAACTGGCACACGCGCTGCGCGCGGCCTGGAGCGACGTGGACTGGCCGCGGCTCGACGAGTACCTGGCCCGTTGGGGCATGGGCAGCCTGGTCAAGCGACTGGGCTACCTGGTCGAAACGCTGGAACTGCCGCTGCCCGACCGCGAGGAGCGGCTGGCCCGCTGGCAATCGGCGCTGACCGCCGGCATCGCGCTGCTCGAAAGCCGCAGCGGTCACAGCGGCCGCATCGTGACGCGCTGGCGGCTGCGCGTGAACGTGGCCGAGACCTGGCGCGGCGGGGAGGCCGGGCCATGATCAGCGAGGCCGAACTGCGCCGCCTGGCGGCGCGCTGGGGCGTCGACCCGATGGTGGTCGACCTGGATTATAGCCTGGGCTGGTTCATCGCCGCGCTCTACAGCGCCAACGCGCTCGCCGATCGGCTGTGCTTCAAAGGCGGCACCGCCCTGCGCAAGTGCTATTTCGCCGATTATCGCTTTTCCGAGGACCTGGATTTTACCGCGCTGGCGCGCGTCGAACCCGACCAACTCCTGAGATGGGTCGAGCGCGCCGCGCGCTGGGCTGCGGAAGCGAGCGGCCCTGACTATCGCGCCGCCCCGCCGCGCCTGGAGGTCCTCCGCGACGAATACGGCAGCGAGAGCTACCAGGTGCGCGTCTATTACCGCGGGCCGCTGCACTGGAGCGGCGACCCGCGGGCGATCCGTCTGGACGTGACCCGCGAGGAACGGCTGCTGCTACCGCCTACGACATCTACCGCCTGGTTCGATCCGGCGTGACGGCCGCCGACGTCGCGCCGCTGCTGGAGCAAGTTCCAGGCGCGCGGCCTGGACGTCGAGACCATGGCTGTCGAACCGCTCGCCGCCCGGCGCGCGGCCTTTGAGGACGACTGGGCGCGCCGCCTCAGTCACCTGGTGCGCGACGCCAACGCTGTGACTTTCGAGACCGCCTGGCAGACAGCCGTGACGCTGCTGCAACAGGCAGTGGAACGCCTGGGCCTGCCGCCCGACCCACAGGAGGCGAACCGCCCATGACCCACCCAGACGACCTTGCCGCTTTTCTCGCCCGCCCCTACGACCCCGCCACGGACGACTGCCGCCACCCGCCCTGCTCCCGCCGGGTCTGTGACCCCCGCCGGGCCTCCACTGGCGGGGGTCGCAGATCCCTGCCGGGCAAGGGATGCCCCACGTCGGCGTTCTGCTACACCCCCCTGGTGTAGGACAACTGCTCGCAGTTGTCCTACGAACTGTGCGGGTCACAGAGCCGGCGGGAGCGGGGAGTCATCCGTGTCGCAACGAGATCCTTCGCTTCGCTCAGGATGACATGGGTTTCGCTCAGGGTGACATGGGTTTCGCTCAGGGTGACATGGGTGTTCGTGGCAAAAAGGTAGAGCGCCCCCCGTCCTGTTCCCGCCGGGTCTGTGACCCGGCGGCCCCCACCGGCGGCGGTCACAGGCCGCGAAATCCGTGAAATCTGTGTAATCTGTGGCCAAAAAACAGACTCCCGCCGGGCAAGGGTTGTCCCACGTCGGCGTTCTGCTCCGAACACCCTTCCAAGAAGGCGACTTGCGAAGAATCAGAGTCGTGGTAGAATATCAATCAGTAAAAATAGCAGGAACAACGTTAACCCGCCGAGGTAGCTCAGCCTGGTAGAGCACCTGACTGAAAATCAGGGAGTCGCCAGTTCAAATCTGGCCCTCGGCACCTGGTCGCTGGCGGCCCGGCCTGCAAAGCCGGGCCGCTTTGCACGAGAGGCCGGACCTCCCCCCAACCCCGACTTGCGCAGAACGGCGTCCCAAGGCATAATGGGATGGGCATGCACAGGGAAAACCACGACGGCGTTGTTTTATACCGCTTCGAAGGACTGGCAGGGGCGGGAGTCACCCATGCCGCCTTCACCCGCCTGGGTGGGGTGAGCCAGGGGCCGTTCGCCACGCTCAATCTGGGCAGCACGGTCGGCGATGACCCCGAAGCGGTGAAGGAAAACCACCAGCGGGCGCTGAAGGCGCTGGGCCTGCGCCGCGAGCAGACGGTCAGCCCCTACCAGGTGCACTCGGCCAACGTGCGACGGGTGGGCCGCGCTGAGCTGGGCACCATCCAGCAGGAGACGGACGGCCTGCTGACCGCCGAGCCGGGGGTGGCCCTCCTCTTTCGCTTCGCCGACTGCGCGCCGCTGATTCTCTTCGATCCCGTGCGCCGGGCGGTGGGACTGCTCCACGCTGGCTGGCGCGGGGCCGCCAACGGCGTCGCTCGCGCTGGCGTGCAGGCCTTTGTCGAGCACGTCGGCAGCCGGCCCGCTGACCTGTGGGTCGGCATCGGCCCGACCATTGGCCCCTGCTGCTACCAGGTGGGAGCAGAGGTCGCCCAGGCGGTCGAGAGAGCCTGCCCCGCCGGCGCCCAGGTGGTGCAGCGGCAGGACGGCGCGCTCTACCTCGATCTGCCCGCCGCGCTGAAGGCGCAGCTCCTGGCGGCGGGCGTGGAGACGGTGGAGCTTTCCGGCCTCTGCACTGCCTGCCGCACCGACGAGTGGTTCTCCCATCGCGGCGAGAGGGGCAGGACCGGGCGCTTTGGCGTGGTCGTGATGCTGGAATAGGGTGACAGGTTGATCGCTCAGAACCTGAAACAGGTCCAAAATCGCATTGCCGAGGCCGCGCTGCGCGCCGGGCACGATCCCGCCGCCATAACCCTGGTGGCGGTGACCAAAACCTTTCCGGTAGAGGTGATCCTGGAAGGCTATGCCGTCGGCCTGCGCCACTTTGGCGAAAACCGTCCCGAAGAGGGCGCAGCCAAGGTGCCGCAGGTCAATGCGTCCGTGGACGGGCCGCGCCCCACCTGGCACATGATCGGCCACATCCAGAGCCGCAAGGCGGACCTGGCGCTGGCCCATTTCGACATCGTTCATTCGATCGACCGACCCAAGATCGCCCGGCGGCTGAGCCGCCTGGCGGTCGAGGCCGCGCGGGAGCTGCCGGTGCTGCTGGAGTGCAACGTCAGCGGCGAGGCGACCAAGTTCGGTTTCGCCGTCGACCGCTGGGCGTCCGACGCGGCGCAGCGTCAGGCGTTCTTCGCCGCCTGCGCCGAGGTGCTGGCCCTGCCGGGCCTGCGGGTGGAAGGGCTGATGACCCTGGCCCCCTTTGTCGATGACCCGCAGACAGTCCGCCCGGTCTTTGCCAGCCTGCGCGCGCTGCGCGACGCGCTGGCGGAGCAGTTCCCCGCCGTCGCCTGGCGGCATCTGTCGATGGGCATGAGCGACGATTTCGAGGTCGCCGTCGAAGAAGGCGCGACGATGGTGCGCATCGGTCGCGCCCTGTTTGGAGAAAGAGTCGAATGATCGCAACCGTTCTGACGTGGTCGATCCGTGCCGCCTTCAACGTCTATGTGCTGTTCCTCATCGCGCGGGCAGTGCTGCCGATGCTCGGCGTGAGCTATGCCCATCCGGTGATGCGCTTCCTGTGGAACGTCACCGAGCCGCTGCTGGCGCCGCTGCGCCGACGGCTGCCCCTCGCCGGCCCGCTCGATTGGAGCCCGCTGGTGCTGATCTTCCTCCTCTGGGTCGCCGAAGGATTGCTATTGGCTTTGGTGCAATGGGCGCTGTAGGACGGTTCGAGATCGCAGAAACGGCGGGGGGCTGCACCTTCCGCGTCCACGTCGCGCCGCGCAGCCACCGCGACGCGGTGGCAGGTCTGCACGGCGACGCGCTCAAGGTGCGCCTCAAGGCCCCGCCAGTCGAAGGCCAGGCCAACCAGGCGCTGCAAAGTCTGCTGGCCGACCTGTTGGGCGTGTGCCGAGACGACGTCGAGATCGTCGCCGGGCACACTTCCCGCAGCAAGACCGTGCGCGTGGCCGGGGTGCAGGCCGCCCAGGTCCGTGCCCTGCTGGAAGGAACGGACGCAGAATAGCCTGGCGGGCCCTGCTTTTGGAACGGTCAGGGGGCGAGGGGAGAGCATGAGCAGAATCATCGGCGTCCTGAATTACAAGGGCGGCACGGGCAAGACGACCACGGTGGTCAACGTGGCCGCCGGGCTGGCGATGCGCGGGGCGCGCGTGCTGTGCATCGATCTGGACGCCCAGGGCGGGCTGGCGCTGAGCCTGGGCACGCGCTACCTCTACACCCTCACCGACCTGTTGCTGGGCCGCGCCGAGCCGGAGGACTGTGTCGTCCGCGCGCGGCACAACCTGGACATCATCGCCAGCGACCGCAGCCTGCTCGCCGCCGAGGGTGAACTGTGGCGCATGGGCGACGAAAAGGCCGCCCGTCGCCGCCTGGCCGACGGCATGCGCGACATCCGGGGGTATGACTATATCCTGCTCGATTTTTCACCCTCGGTCAACATCGTCAGCGAGAACGGGCTGCTCTTTACCGAGGAAATGATCGTGCCGGTGGCGACGGACTATATGGCCCTGGCCGGCACGCGCCAGGTGATCGATACGCTCAAGTCGGTCTATTGGGAAATGCAGCACTATATCAAGCTCTACCTGGTGCTGCCTTCGTTCTACTACGAACAGCGGCGCAAAGATCGTGAAGTGATCGAGTTGTTGCAACGCTATTTTGGCAACCGTGTGGCCGAACCGATCCGGGCCAACGTCCGTCTGGCCGAGGCGCCAGGTTTTGGCCAGACGATCTATGAGTACGACCCTCGTTGCTCCGGAGCGGAGGACTATGGCCGCCTGGTGGAGAGGATTGTAAAAGATGGATAACGAGTTCAGCACCTTCGGACGTGACCCTTTCGAAGGCATGGAGTGGCCCTTCGAGCCAGGGGAGCCGCCGCCAGCCGGGCCTGCGGCGGTCGGCACCCCTGCGCCAGTTGGCCGCCTGCGCGGCAAAGGGGTCTGGCTGTTCGACTCGGGCGACGTCGACATGGCGATCGAGATGGCCCTGGCCATCGGCGCGACGCACGTCTTTTATCGCGCTGGCCACCGCGGCATGTTCTTTGTCGATGCGACGCGGCGAGTCTGCGCGCGCCTGCAACAGGCAGGGCTGGTGCCCTTTGCCTGGTTCCAGGCCCGCTGCGACGATCCCAACGCCGAGGCGGCGCTGGTCACCAAGTCGCTGCGGGCGGGCTGCCAGGGCGTCGTCCTGGAGGTGGGGCCTTTGGCAGCAGGAAAGACGGTGGGCGCGGCTGCCCTCGGCCGCCGGCTGGGCGAGGCCGGCGTAGACCCCGAACAGCTCTACTACGCCTCGCTGCCCAACATCTGGCAGCACCTGGACCTTCCCTACCGCGAGATGAACGCGTTTTGCCAGGGCGGCTTTATGCCCCAGTGTTTCCCCAGCCACGGGCGCACGCCGCGCACGGTGATCGGCAAGTGGGCCTATGGCGAACACGCCCGCTGGTCTGCCGAGTGGGGCGGCATGCCGCCGCTCTACCCGGTGCTGGCAGCGCACAAGGATGAGCGCGGCACGCCGCTGAGCGCGCCCGAGTTCGTGGAGTGGGCCGAGGCGCTGGCGGCCTATGATCCGCCCTTCTTCAGCGTCTATCACACCCGCACCACACCTTCCGAGCTGTGGGCGATCCTGGCGTCGATGGGCAGGCCGCCGGCAGCGCCAGCCGAAGCCGTTCAGCCGCCGTCGGTCGTCGAGGTCGTGCCGCCGCCCATTGAAGCCGTCCTGCCGCCGCCGCCCGTGGAGGCCCGCCCGGCGCCACTCGCGGCGCCCGTCGAGAGCGAGCCGGCGCCAACGCGCGCGCCTGCCACTGCCGCCCCCGCACCGCGACCTGCCGCTGCGCCGCCCCCGGCTCCCGCGGCGGCCGCCGAGCCCGCTGTTGTCTACCACCAGGTCACAGTCAACGACTCGGTGTGGAACATCTGCGAGCGCTATGGCATCAGCCGCGACCAGTTCTGGGAGTGGAACGGTCACCTGTGGGACGAGCACGGCCTGCCCCGCGACGGCCTCTATATGCAGGAAGGCTGGCGGCTGCGGGTGGGATAGCTTGAAAGCACAGCCGTTTTGTGCTATGATTCGCCCACTCTGAACATACGAGGCTGACGGATGTATCCAGAAAGTGAGATTCTGTTTCCGCCGCGTTGCATCCCGCTCCTGCGCGACCTGCGCGGCAAGGAGTGGGCCGCGCTGATCGACCGCCTGAGCGCCCTGCCCGACGAGCACGAGGACGTGCTGGCGTTCTCGCTGATGATGATCAACATGAGCAGTTGCCTGACCTGCGACCTGGATTCCTACCGCGCGTCGCTGGGCTGCTGCACCTGCGCCCGCCGCACCGTCGGCGGCTTTAAGGGATCGGACGCCGAGACGATGGCGCTCTTCGAGGGCGCCCGCGAGCAGGTGCGGGCCTACCTGGCCCAGGGCAACCTCCCGCCAGGGGTGGCGGCGCTCGTCGGCGCGGCGAAATAGAGCGCCGTAACCGTGCACAAATCCGCCGCCAGACTGCTGAGCTGCCTGCTCCTCCTGACGCTCGCTGGCTGCACAGCCAACCCCCTCTTTGCCTGGACGGGCGAGGACGACCTGAGCAGCCAGCTCTACGGCCTGTTCCAACTGGCGGGCAATCCCCTGCGCCCCCAGCCGCGCACCGCCCGCTACTCCCCCGTCGACAACGCCGGGGTCAATCCCTTTGGCATCAACGTCTTTCTCGAACAAGAGGTCGAGCCGGAGAAGCGGGCGCAGACGCTGCAGATGATCGCCGCGGCTGGCTTCCACTGGATCCGCCAGGAGTTCCCCTGGGAGGACATCGAGATCCACGGGCGGGGCGATTTCGTCGACCGGCGCAACGATCTGGACGGCGACGGTCAGGCCGACGCCGTGGACGCCTGGGCCAAGTACGACCAGATCGTCGCCCTGGCCGAGGAATATAGGCTGGAGATCATCGCCCGCCTGAGCAACCCTCCGGCCTGGTCGCGCGCCGACGGCAACGAGCGCGGCACCTACGCCCCGCCCGATGACCTGAACGACTATGGCAACTATGTCCACACCGTCGCCGCGCGCTACCGTGGCCGCATCCGCTACTACCAGGTCTGGAACGAACCCAACATCTACCCCGAATGGGGGGAGCAGCCGGTCGACCCGGAGGCCTACACCGAACTGCTCTGCCTGGCCTATCGGCGGATCAAGGAGGCTGACCCGCAGGCAGTGGTCATCAGCGGCGCGCTGGCGCAGACGATCGAGCTGAGCGGGCGCGATCTGAACGACCTGATCTTTTTGCAGCGCATGTACGACGCCGGGGCAGCGGACTGTTTCGACGTCCTGGCCGTCAACGCCTATCTGCTCTGGTCCGGCCCCACCGACCGCCGCCTGCAGCCGCTTTATGTCAACTACAGCCGCCCGCTCTACCTGCGCGACATCATGGTCGCCAACGGCGATGCCCACAAGCCCATCTGGATCAGCGAGATGAACGCCAACGCCGTGCCCAACGACCCCGCCATCCGCGGCCTGGGCAGCTATGGACAGGTCACCCTGGAGCAACAGGCCCGCTACGTCCCCCTGGCCTACCAGCGAGCGATGGAAGAGTGGCCCTGGGTCGGCGTGGTCAGTTTCTGGTTCTTCAAGCGGGCCTCCGACACCGAGCGGGACCAGTCGTGGTACTATTTCCGCATGGCCGAGCCGGATTTCACGCCCATGCCTGTCTACGAGTCCATGCGCGCCTACATCGCCAGCGTCACACCGACCCTCTACCCCGGCGTGCACCAGGAGAGCCACTGGGCGCTGGCTTACGAAGGGGAGTGGGAGACCGTAGGGGACGAGCGGGCTGTGCTGGGCGCTTTTCGTCGCGCCCGCGCCGGGGCGGCGGTCGCCTTTCTGTTCGAAGGGCAGCAGCTCGTGCTCGATCCCGGGCCCGTGCAGGGCGCGATCGAGGTGACGATCGACGACGGGCGGCCACGGCGCATCGTGCTGGATGGGCAGCCGGTGCGCCTCTACAGCGGCTGGCGGACGGCGCGCCATCAGGTGCGCATCGTGGTGAGGGAGGGCAGCGCCGGCATCGACAGCCTCACCGTCCGCCGGCCGGATGGAGGCCGATGGGCGCTGTTGGGCATCGGCCTGCTCGTCCTGGGCGGGCTGATTTACGCGGCGCGGCGCCAGCGCCGCTCGGCGGGGCGGCCGTCGCCGACGCGCAGGGCATAGGCGCGCAGGCGCTTCCCCATTTCTTCCACGTCAGGCCAAAAAGAGCTGATCTGCGAGCGGTAGCAGGCCACCGCTTCGCTCCTGGCGGTCAGCGCCTCTTCATCCAGCAGGACGAGCTCTGCCGTCCAGCCCGGCCCCACCACTGTCTCGACCGCTGACGGATCCTCGGCGTAGGGATACTCTTCGTAGAAAACGAGGGCCCGGCCGCTCGCCTCGGCTGCCCGGCGCAGCAGGCGGTGGTCGACATGGCTGCCGGCGCCCAGCGGCGCATAGAGCGCGTCGGCTGTTGGCAGGGCGGCGATCCGCTGCGCCAGCGGTTCGACCAGCCTTTCGTCGGCCGGGTGGATGGCCCCCCACAGCGCCTCGTAGCCGGCATAGAGCGGCGCGTCGGCCGCGTCGCAGCGGTAGATGCAGTCGGGCAGTTCCCAGTGCAGGGCGACCGCTCCCAGCCGCGCCAGGGCGGCCAGGTCCTCTGCCCGCCGGGCGGCTGGGGCGTCGTCGCCCAGCTCCCAGCGCTGGTGCAAGGCCCGAGCGAAGGGCGAGAGCGGCCCGGGCGGGTCACCGGCAAAGACAGTGACCACCCAGACGCGGCTGCCCGTCCGCGTCTGCAGCGCGATCTGCCCGCCGCAGGAGAGCGCAGCGTCGTCCAGATGAGGGGAGAGGTAGACAAAGTGTGCCATGGGGAAGATTCTCGCTTCTCGCTTCTCGCTTATCGCTTATCGCGTATCGCGTATCGCGTATCGCGTATCGCGTATTGGAGAGGTAAAGTGTGCCATGGGGAAGATTATACCGCAAATCGGGCGCAGGGACATCTCTGCCTTTCTGGGCGCGGACGTCCCGTCCGCCGCCCTGGGAGCGCGGATGTCCCGTCCGCCGCCCTGGGAGCGCGGACGTCCCGTCCGCCGCCCTGGGAGCGCGGACGTCCCGTCCGCGCCGTCCGCGCTGCCGGCGGGCGGGGACGCCCGCGATCCCAGGAAACAGGGACGTCCCGTCCGCCGCCCTGGGAGCGCGGACGTCCCGTCCGCGCTGTCCGCGCTGCGGCGGGCGGGGACGCCCGCGATCCCAGGCCAGGGAACGCGGATGTGCCGTTCATAGCAGAATGCGCGGCAGGTGATTCGCACATTCCAGCAATCGATGTATAATCTTGTTATCATTCGGGGAGTATGCCGCTTTGTCGATCGTACGTGCCCTGATCCCCTACCTGCGCTGGGGAGCCATCGCGCTATTTGGCTTGGCTGCAGTAGCCCTGACGGTAGGCGTGCTCTACTTCCGGCGCGCCCGCCGCGCGCCCTACTATGTGCTGCGCGAAACGGCGCGCCGCCGTGGGGTGATTTGGTCAGCAGTGGCCTTGGGTTTGCTGCTCGTCGGGGCGCTTCTGTCACTGCTGCGGGCCATCGTTCCTGCGCCGGTTGTGGTCGCGCCGACGCAGCCTTCACCCACAGAGACGGCCACGGCCGTTGTCCCGCCGACGCTGGCCCTCACCGTCATGCCGACGGCGACGCCGACGCCTATGCCTACCGCCACGGCGACACGCCGTCCTACGGCCACACCGCCGCTCATCCCCACGCCGACCCCTGCTGTCCCCCTGCCGGCAGACGCCGTGGCGCGCCTGCCGGACGCCGTTCCCGCCCCTGCCGATGCCCGCATCACCTTCATCGCCTTTGCCACCGAGGAGCGCAACGGCGCGCCGGTCGATCCCGGCGTCGAGTTTGCGCCAGGCGACCACCGCGTCTATTTCTTTTTCCAGTACGAGGGCATGACAAGAGGCGTCACCTGGACCTATCGCTGGTGCACAAACGGCGAATGCAGCGATGGATTGACGTGCCTGTGGGGCATTCGCCAGGGTGAGTGTCCCGTTGTTTCGACCGCTTCCGGCAGCACCTATCTCTTCTTCAAGCCCATCAATGGCTACCAGCCCGGCCTCTACGAGGTCCGCGTCTGGATCGAAGACCGCCTGCAGGTCGCCGAGCCGTTTGTCATCCGCCAGACGCCTTGAAGATCCTAAAGGTCTTGTGCACGACAAAAATCAGGGTATAATCAGTTTTGTAAAGGGCATAATGGAAGCAGAGGCTTGGAGACAGAATCGATGGCCCAGGTTGCAGAAATCCGCGTTCGGCGCGCTCGACCCTCTGACGCAGAGCAGATCGCTGCTTTCGTGAACCAGGTCCGCCCCCAGGGGCCAGCGGTGACCCGTGAGGCTGTGCTACAACGGCTGGGGGTGGTCGGCTTTCTTATCGCCGAGGTGGAGCAAGAAATCGTCGGCTTGCTGGGGTGGCAGGTGGAAAATCTGGTCGTGCGGGTGGCCGATTTTCTGATCTACCCCCATCGCTATCGGGTCAGCGCGGGGCGCGCTCTGCTGAACGAGATGGAAAAGGCGGCGCAAGAACTGCAGGCCGAGGCAGCCATCTTGTTCATGCCGGCCAACACGCCGCAGGAAGTCATCGAGTTCTGGGAAGCCTTCGGTTATGGGTTCAGAGAAGTGGCCAGCCTGCCCAAAGCCTGGCGGGAGGCCGCTCGCGAGGCCAACCCCGCTGCAGAGTGGGTTGTGCTCAAACAACTGCGTGCCGACCGCGTGGTCAGGCCGCTCTAGGCTCTGTGGATGCGCGAGGTGAGTATGGCGGTGCTGATGAACTGGATGAAACGGCATCCTCGCCTGACCGCCTGGTTTGTCCTGGCGGTGGGCATGGTCGTGATCCTGATCTTTTCGGCGCGTAACGTGGGGCTGGAAGTGAGCCAATGGATTGCGCTGATCGTCGCCACCATCGGCCTGGCCGGCCTGTGCGTCTGGATCATCGGCTGGGAAGACGAGGACACAGAAAAAGCCCAGCCATAGAGCCAAACGGCCCCTGTTAGAAACAGGCGCCGTTGACATGTGCCTTGTTCTCCTCAATACCAGGGGACGAAAAAGGTCTCGGCCGTCAAAGTGCGCCCGTCGGGCGTCACAACCGTCACATTGATGAGGATTTTGCGCCCCACCAGCAGCGAGTCGAAGGAAAAAGTTGTGCTGGCAATGCCACGTTGGTCTGACGGCCCCGCTGGATAAACCACTGTCCCCCATGGAAAGTACACCGTCACCGTTGCTGTGACGCCTTCAACGGGCTGGCGGTTGCTGTCGACCAGATAGACAAAGACAGTTTGCTCCCCTTCACGTCCAGTGATCATGCTACGGACATAGGCCGAAATGCGCGCCAGGTTGGCCGAAGTCTGAGGGCGGGGTGGTTCTGGCTCAGGCACCAGGTACTCTGGCGGGACCATCGACAGGAACTGTACCCCCAGAGAGCCCAAGACGACCCGGTCATCCCGCGGGCGTTCGGCATGCCACTCCATCCGCGCGCGCTGGAAATACTGCACAACGCGGTTGTTTTCTATGAACGGTTCCGTGATCGGATAGCCAAAGATATCCAGGGCGCCATTGTTGTCGTAAAAGGTCAGAAAAGCGAACGAGACCACATGGCCCGTTTCGGGAAAATAGCGGCGGAGGGGGTTGCCCAAGGGGACCTGGTTGCTGGGAATGGGCGGCATGCGCATCCCCAGTTCTTCCCCTAACAGGCCAAGCTGGACCCTGTAGGGTTCGGGGTTAGAGGGGTGCCACTCCATCCGCACGTTGTCGAAATACTGCACCCAAAGACCCAGCCTGGCATCGTAATAGAGACGCGAGCGCGGATAACCAAAGATGCGATAGCCACCGCGGGCGTTGTAGAAATCCAGAAAGGGCCCCCTGACAACGAACCCTGTCTGGGGAAAGCGTTGATTCGGCTCATCAGGAGGAGGCGGAGGTTGCTGCCGCAGCATGGCCCCTGCGGGAGAGGAGAGAACAGCGGCAAGGAAAATGATGCCAATGACACAGCTCAGTAGCAGCTTGCGTGCTGACGATTTCATGGTTCACCCCAACCTGCCAAGAACCTCATTGCTGCCATTTATTCATTATACTCGATTTTCTCTCCTATAGCAATGGGCAAAAACGGCTAATCGCTTATCGCATATCGCTTATCGCTTATCGCTTGTCGCTTGTCGCTTGTCGCATAATCGGCAAAGTGCGGAGATTGCGCCCAAACCTGCGGGAGGGCAGGCGGTTACACCAAGAGCTGTTCATCTCTACAAAATATAGAGAAAATCTGGCTATTTGGCAAAGTTCTGATAGGGAAAGGTAAAAACTCTCAATCAGGCATGCTCTGGCCTGGGTGTTCCGCTCAAACCTGCGGCGGTGGATATTTGCAGCTCATCGCTTATTGCATCATCGGCAAAGCGTGTACGAGGGTCAGCGATAAGCGATCATGTCTTCAGCCGCTTCAGCGCAGCGCGGCCTCCAGCAGCGCCTGGCCGAGTTCGGCGGCGCGAGGGGGGGCAGCGGCGTGCTCCAGCAGTACCACGACGGCGTAGCGCGGCTCTTCCGCCGGCGCCACGCCGAGGAACCACCTGTGCGGCGGGCGGCCCTGCCCGGCGACGGCGAGTCCCTCGTGTCCCAGCACAGCAGGGCTATAGCTCTGCCAGCTCGACAGGATACGGCGGGCCAGCTCGGGCGAGAGCACCAGGCGTGATTCGCCCCTCGGCTGCAGCTCCCGCC
>DAOTYD010000073.1:0-6956 GCA_034435295.1 Anaerolineae bacterium
TCAGTGTTCTGCTGCTCATCGCTCGTCGAGCGCCGCCACCCCTGGCAGCGTCCTGCCTTCCAGCAGCTCCAGGCTGGCCCCGCCGCCGGTGGAGATGTGGGTGAAGCGGTCGGCCAGGCCGCTCTGCTGCACCGCCGCCACCGAGTCGCCGCCGCCGACGATGGTCACCGCGTCGAGGCGCGCCAGCACCTCGGCCAGCGCAAAGGTCGAGCGGGCAAAGGTCGGCATCTCGAACGCCCCCAGCGGGCCGTTCCAGACGACGGTGCGGGCGCCGCTCAGGGCCGATTCAAAGGTCTGGATCGTCTTGGGCCCCACGTCGAGGGCGCGCCAGCCGGCGGGCACCTGGTCGGGGGCCACCTCGCGGGTTTGGGCGTCGTTGGCAAAGGCATCGGCAACGATCAGATCAACCGGCAGGACCAGGCGGCTGGCGCCCTCCGCCAGCAGCGCGCGCGCCGTCTCCAGCGCGTTGTCCTCGACCAGCGAATCGCCCATCTCGAAACCCATCGCTTTGAAGAACGTGTTGGCCATCGCCCCGCCGATGAGCAGGCGGTCGCAGCGCCCCAGCAGGTTCTGGATGACGCCGATCTTGTCCGAGATCTTGGCCCCGCCGAGGATGGCGACAAAGGGCCGTTCGGGGTTCTCGACCGCCCGCCCCAGGAACTCGACCTCTTTTTCCAGCAGGAAGCCGGCCACGGCCTGGCCGCCGCGCTCGCGCATCGCGCGGGCCACGCCCTCGGTAGAGGCGTGGGCGCGGTGGGCTGCGCCAAAGGCGTCGTTGACATAAAGATCGCCCAGGATGGCCAGTTGGGCGGCAAAAGCCGCGTCGTTGGCTTCCTCCCCGGCGTGGAAGCGGGTATTTTCCAGCAGCACCACCTCGCCGGGCTGGAGGGCCGCGCAGGCCGCCTCTACCTCTGGGCCGACGCAGTCGTCGAGCTTGCGCACCGGGCGCCCCAGCAGCTCCGCCAGGCGCGCCGCCACAGGGTCCATGCGCAGCTCGGGCACCGGCTTGCCTTTGGCGCGGCCCAGGTGGGACATCAGGATCACTGCCGCGCCGTGCTCCAGCAGATAGCGGATCGTCGGCAGGGCGGCGCGAATGCGCGTGTCATCCGTCACCGCGCCATCGGCCAGCGGCACGTTGAAATCCACCCGCACCAGCGCCCGCCGGCCGGCAACATCCACATCTCGTATACTCTTCCTCATTTCTCCCTGTCCCCTTGTCTCCTTGTCCCCCTGTCTCCTACAGCCCCTTCTCGACCATCAACCTGGCCACATCGGCCACGCGCACCGAGTAGGCCCACTCGTTGTCGTACCAGGCGACGACCTTGAGCATCGTCGAGCCGATCATCATCGTCGAGAGGCCATCGACGATGCTGGAGCGGGAGTCGCCCTTGAAATCCATCGAGACAAGCGGCTCTTCGCTGTAACCCAGGATGCCGGCCAGCGGCCCTTCGGCAGCGGCTTTGAAAGCGGCGTTGACCTCGGCGACCGTGGTCCCTTTCTCCAGCTCGGCGACGAAATCGACTACCGAGACGGTGGCGGTGGGGACGCGCAGGGCAAAGCCGTCGAACTTGCCCTTGAGCTCGGGGATGACCAGGGCCAGGGCTTTGGCCGCGCCGGTGGTGGTGGGGATGATGTTGAGCCCGGCTGCGCGCGCCCGCCGCAGGTCGTCGTGGGCCAGGTCGAGAATGCGCTGGTCGTTGGTGTAAGCATGGACGGTGGTCATCAGTCCCCTGACGATGCCAAAGTGGTCGAAAACGACCTTGGCCGCCGGGGCCAGACAGTTGGTGGTGCAGGAAGCGTTGGAGACGATGTGGTGACTGGCCGGGTCGTACCTGTCGTGGTTGACGCCGAGGACGATAGTGATGTCCTCATCCTTGGCCGGGGCAGTGATGATGACCTTTTTGGCGCCGGCGTTGATGTGCTTCATCGCCCCGTCGCGCTTGCGAAAGATGCCGGTGCTCTCGATGACGATCTCGACGCCCAGGTCGCTCCAGGGCAGGTTAGAGGGGTCGCGCTCGGCAAAGACCCTGATGCGGTCGCCGTCGACGATAATGCCGCCGCCGTCCACCTCGACCGTGCCGGCGTAGATGCCATAGTTCGAGTCGTACTTGAACAGGTGGGCGTTGGTGCGGGCGTCCATCAGGTCATTGACCGCGACGACGTCGAAATCGTCACGATACTTTTCCTTGAACGCCTTGAGCACCTGTCGTCCGATGCGTCCGAATCCGTTGATGCCAACTCTGGTAGCCATTTTTTCCTCCTGTTTGTTTTATTAGGACTTGACAGATGAACAATCGGAATCCGCCACGAATTTCACGAACTGGCACGAATTTTTTTTCTTTTAATTCGTGTAAATTCGTGCAATTCGTGGCAAAAGAGGCCAACGGCGTAACTCCTTTTATTTTTGACCTTTAGGGTCTTACACCACAGATTACAACAGCCCCATGAGAGTGCGGGCCAGTTTCTTGCTGTCGTGCCGCCACGGCCGGCGCGGGTCGGCCAGGGGGGCGGTGTAAAGCCTGCAGGCAGCGTCCGCAGGAACCTCCAGGCGCGTCATCTCGACGCCGCCGGGTAGCCGATCGGCATGGCGCATGTCGTTGTTGGCCAGGACGATCGGAAAGAGCCCCGCGCCGACGTGCCGTTCCAGCGCCGCGACGTGGTCGCCCACGCTGTAGCCGTCCGTCTCGCCGCGCTGGGTGGCCAGGTTGCAGACATAGACCTTGCGCGCGCGGCTGGCGGCGATGGCCTGGGCGATCTCGCCCACCAGCAGGTTGGGCAGGATGCTGGTGTAGAGCGAGCCAGGTCCGGCAACGATCAGGTCGGCGTCGAGAATGGCACGGACGGCGCCGGGGTAAGCGCGCACGTCGTCCGGCTCCAGATAGACCCGCTCGATCGTGCCGCCGGCAGCCGTGATGCGCGACTCGCCGCTGACGCGGTTCACCCGTTCCGCCTCCTCGCGCAGATCTCCCAGCAACGTGACGCTCTGCAACGTGCTTGGCATCACCCGCCCGCGCACTGCCAGCACGTTGCCCGACTCCAGGATGGCCCGCTCGAAAGAGCCGGTCACCTCGGCCATCGCCGTGATGAAGAGATTGCCAAAGCTATGGCCGTCCAGGCCGGCGGCGTTGCCGCTGGGGAAGCGATACTGGAACAGTTGCGTCGTCAGCGCCTCGTCGTCGGCCAGGGCGGCGATACAGTTGCGAAAATCGCCGGGGGGCAGCACGCCCAGCGCCTGCCGCAGCCGTCCGGAGCTGCCGCCATCATCCGCGACGGTGACGATCGCCGTGATGTTGTCCGTGTACTCCTTCAGCCCGCGCAGCAGAGTCGCCAGGCCATGCCCACCGCCGATCGCGACGACTTTGGGCCCGCGCCCACGCTGCCTGTGCCGGTAGACAGCGTCGATGAACGATCCGGCGCGATGGCCAAAAGGAGCCAGCAGAGCGCGGTTGAGGCGTGTCATCCCCCACGCGGCCAGCGCCACGCCCGCCAGGCCCAACACCAGCGCCCATCCCCACAATGGAACAGCCAAAAAACCAGGCGGGGCAGCAGCGGGGAAAACCTGCCACAAAACCAGGCTGCCAGCCAGGCTCAACAGCACAACACCCACAGCGGCAACCAGCAACCACCGCTTGATGCCCAAACCAGGGTAGAGCCACCTGAGACGAGAACGGAAACGTACCGGAATCTTCATGGCCTCTGGACTTTCATTATAACCGAAGGGTGCAGAGACGTCAAAGAGCCCACCCATCCGCTGCCCGGGAAGCGGGGAGAGGAGGGGGACAAGGGGACAAGGAGAAGGGACTCGTTTATGGCAAGAGCTATGTCACACAGAGCGAAACCTATGTCATCCTGACCCTGAACGGAGTGAAGGGGAAGGATCTCGTTGCGAGACGGATCACGCCCCGCTCCCGCCGGGTCACAGATCCCCGCCGGGCAAGGGGTGCCCCACGTCGGCGCTTCGCTTCGAACCCCCGCCAATACGCCCTGTTGCGTTGACAGCAAAAATCGTGTACAATGGCAACGCAGAGGCCATTTATGGAAAGATTGGCAATCGCCACACACCAGCGAGACATCGCCCGTCACGTTGCCTTTGCTCGCGAATATCATATCGGTATCGAGATCCAGGTCTATGGCTACAATCCCGCCCTGCTGGATGGCGATTGGCGCGACCTGGTCGCTTTGCACAAGGAACAACTGCGCGGTTTTGAGGGCGAGATTGCTTTCCACGGCGTCTTTTATGATATGAGCAGCGCCAGCGTCGACCCGCGCATTCTCTCGATCACCCGCGACCGCTATCTCCACAATTTGCAAATTGCCGCCGAGCTGGGCGGCAAACACGTTGTTTTCCATGCCAACTATCTCCACGTCATCCGCCAAAACGCTTACCTGGAGGATTGGTCACGGCGGCAGGTTGACTTTTGGAACGAGCTGAGCGAGCAGGCCAGGGCGCTGGGCGTGGTCATTGCCGTGGAGAACATGTGGGAACCGAATCCAGACGTGATCATGGACGTGCTGGATCGGGTCGATTCGCCCTGGGTGAGCGCCTGCCTGGATGTTGGCCACGCCCATCTCTATTCCTCGCCAGGCATCCCCTTCTCTACCTGGCTCGAACGGATGAAAGGCCGCCTCATCCACTGTCACATCAACAACAACCGTGGGCTGTATGACGAGCACCTCCCGCTGGACGCTGAAGGAGGCATCGTCGATTACCGCCAGGTGCTGCCCATGTTGCGCGCCCTCCCCCACCAGCCGCTCGTCTCCCTGGAGATGGAAAAGCTGGACTATATGGCCCGCAGCCTGGAGTTCATCCGTCAGACAGGCAATTAGCCTTCATCGTCGCATGAAACGTGCTGTCAGTGTCAGCCTGGGCAGTTCGAAGCGGGACAAGCGGGTCATCCTCTCGCTGTTGGGAGAAGAGATCGAGCTCGAGCGCATCGGCACCGATGGCGACGTGGCGCGGGCCATTGCGCTGTTCAACGAGCTTGACGGGCAGGTAGATGCGCTGGGCGTTGGCGGCATCGACCTGGGGATGACTGTCGCCGGGCGCTACTATCCCCTCTACGACGCGCAAAAGCTCGTCGCTGGCGTGCGCCATACGCCGGTGGTCGATGGCGGTGGGCTCAAACACACCCTGGAGCGCCGCCTGGCCCAGTTCGTCGAGGCCGAGATCGGCGCCGAGGTTTCCCCCAAGCGCGTGCTGATCCCCGCCGGCGTCGACCGCTACGGCTCGGCGCTCTCCTTCGCCGAGGCCGGCTATGAGCTGCTCTTCGGCGACCTGGGCTTTGCCCTGGGGCTGGCCATCCCCATCCGCTCGCTGCGCGCCCTGCACCTGCTGGCGCGCGTCCTGCTGCCCGTCGTCGGCCGCCTGCCCCTCGACCAGCTCTATCCCACCGGCGAAAAGCAGGAAGTGATCGTCCCGCGCTTCCGCGCCTGGTACGAGTGGGCCACCGTCATCGCTGGCGACTGCCTCTACATCAAGCGGCACATGCCGGAGCGGCTGGACGGCAAGGTCATCGTCACCAACACCACCACCCCCGCCGACGTGGAGGCCTTTCGCCAGCGCGGCGTGCGCTACCTGGTCACCGCCACACCGCGCCTGGAAGGGCGCTCCTTCGGCACGAACGTGATGGAAGCGGCGCTGGTCGCCCTGGCCGGGAAAAAACGGCCGCTGACGGAAGCGGAATTGGAAGAGATGCTGGAACGGCTGGGGCTGCGGCCCACGCTGCAGCGGCTGGACGAAGGAGAAGGGGAAAATGGGTGAACGTTCTTTGGTGGGATTGATTCTGGCAGGGCATTCCCCGCAAGAGGACGACCCACTGGCGGCCTATACGCAGGGCCACTCCAAAGCGTTGATCCCGATCGCCGGACGGCCCATGATCGCCTACGTGGTCGACGCGCTGGAGCGCTCGCGCTACATCCGTCAGATCGTCGTCATTGGCCTGCCATCGGAAGAGCACGACCTGTTGCCGCCTGCTGTCCACCACCTGTCAGACCAGGGCAGCCTCTTTGCCAACGCCCAGGCGGGGGTGCGCTATGCCCTCTCCCTGCCAGCGGCAACTGACGGGGTGCTGGTCAGCGGCTCCGATGTGCCGCTGATCTCCGCCGAGATCGTCGACCGCTTTATCGACACCTGCCTGGAGACCGACGACGATTTTTACTACGGGGTCATCGAGCGCCCGGTGATGGAGGGACGCTTCCCCACCTCGCGCCGCACCTACGTGCGCCTGCTGGACGGCGAATTTGCTGGCGGCGATGTCTCGCTGGTGCGCTCCGACATCGTGGCTGACCCCCAACTGTGGGAGCGGGTAGCCGCCGCGCGCAAGAGTCCGCTCAAACAGGCGCGCCTGGTTGGCGGGATCGGGCCGCTGTTCAAGCTGCTGCTGCATCGCCTGAGCCTGGCGGAGGCCGAGCGGATCGCCGAGCGGGCGTTCAACATCCGCGGGCGGGTCGTCGTCTGCGCCGATGCCGAGCTGGGCATGGACATCGACAAGCCGTTCCAGCTCGAGATTGCCCGCGCCGAACTGGAGGCCCGCCAGGGTGGAACGGCCTGCTGAACAGTCGTTGCTGGAGCGGCTGATCCTGGCTGACCGGGCGCTTTCGGCGCGCGTGGCTGTACCCGCGGGTTTGCCGCGCTGGCTGGCGCACATCGTCGCCCACACGGGCGACAGCGCTCTGTGGCTTGGCGCTGCGGCTGCGGCCATCCTGTGGGGCCGTCCGGACTGGCGGAGCTTTGGCCTGCGCACCCTCTTTGCCACGGTGGTCGGCGCCCTGCTGGCCACGACAATCAAATTCATCGTGCGCCGCCGCCGGCCAGGCGGCCCGGCAGCGGGCCTCTATGCCTCGATCGACCAGCACGCTTTCCCCTCCGGCCACGCCACGCGCATCGGCTGCATGATTGCTGTGCTGGCGCCGCTGCTGCCGGGCTGGGGGGTGGCGCTCTTTTCCCTGTGGGGGGG
>DAOTYD010000074.1:0-3000 GCA_034435295.1 Anaerolineae bacterium
GGAGAGGGTGGTGTTGTCCTTGAGGTGGCGGGCCAGCGCCGCGTCGACGAGCGTGCCGTTGGTCTCCATCGTCAGGCGCAGGCCCTCGGCGCTGAGCAGGTCGACGACCTGGACAAACTGCGGGTGCAGCATCGGCTCGCCGCCGGTGAGCTTGGCGCTCTGCAGTCCCAGCGGTTTGGCCTGTTCTATGGCCAGGCGGAGCTGCTCCAGCGTCAGGTACTCGCCCGGCGACGGCCTGCCCTGGACGTAGGTGGGCACGATCCAGCAGTGCTGGCAGTGCAGGTTGCAGCCCGAGACCATGTAGAGGTAAAAGGTCGTCAGCGGCGGGACGCCCTCGGGCAGGGCCGGCGGGCTGGCCGTAGCCTGGCTGTGGGTCTCGGTTTCAGGATCGCAGAGAGTCATGATGGAGTGATTCCTCTCATTTTTTTCTGCAGCGCCATTTATGCTTCCTCGTTCTCGCGGATCTGCCGCTCGATCTCTTCCGCCCCAAGCCCTACCCCTCCAGCCTGAAAAAGGGGTCCTCTCCCCGCAGCACGCGGTAACAGTCCATCGGGCTGCGCGTGTTGGGGTCGCCGTTGAAAAAGAGCGCCCCGCCAGGGCAGCCGCCAGTGCAAAAGCCCTGGTAGCGGCAGTCCCGGCACGTCTCCAGCGACTGCAGGGGGATGGCCCGCCGCTGGCGCAGCGCGTTCAGCAGCGGGTGCTCCAGCCAGATCTCTTGCAGGTTGTCGACGCCGATCGTGCCCAGGCGGAGCGGGTGCAGGACGTGACAGGGGACGATGGCGCCGTCGTGGAGGACGCCGATTTTGGTAAAGACGCCGCCGCAGCCGCAGAGATAGCCCCGGCCGGGGATGCTCGTCTCGCCGGCAGCCAGTTTCTCTTCGATGGTCTGGAACTCGCGGGCCATGGCCAGCGGCCCGGCCATGGCGGAAATGCGCCCGTTGTAGCGGGCAGCCAGTTCGGTCAGCGTCCGCATGGCCTGGCGGCGCTGCGCCGGCGTCAGCACGATTCCCTCCTCTTGCCGTTCGACGATCCCACAGTGAAAGGCCTCGTTGGTGCCAAAGCTGTCCAGGCCCATTTCGTCGAGCAGCAGGCGGGCGATGTTCTCCAGGTCGTCGACGTTGTGGCGGTTGATCGTCACGCGGACGACGACGGGAAAGCCCGCCTGGCGCAAGAGGCGCAGCGCGCGCATGGTGCGCTCAAAGCTGCCGGGCCGGCTCTTGTCGTGAACTTCGGCCCGCGAGCCGTCGACCGAGAGCTGGATCGAGTCCAGGCGCAGCCGCCGCCTGCCGATCTCGAACTGTTGCAAGACCTTTTCACTGATCAGTGTGCCGTTGCTGAGCAGGCTGTAGCGCATGCGGTTGGCGACGACGCCGTCGATCAGCTCGAACAGGTCGGGCCGCGTGAAAACCTCGCCGCCGGTGAGGGTGACGCGCTGCACCGCCAGGCGGCCCAGCTCCTCGAAAAAGGCCAGCCAGCGCTCTGTCGGCAGGTCGCTCAGCGCCACCATCTCGTCGGCGTAGAAGCAGTACTTGCAACTGAGGTTGCAGCGCCCGGTGATGGCGATCTCGACCGACGAGGGCACCGACGGCACTCGTGGCAGACTGACCGGGGCAGCAGGTTCGCTCAAGAGACCGCTCCCTTGTAGATGCCGACAAAGCCCCTGTCCAGGAGCTGCTCCATAAACTCGGCCACGTCCCGCGTCACCTCCTCCGCGTCGGGCAATCCCTCGCAGCGGGCGCTGAAGGCTTCTATCACCTGCGCCTGCGTGCGCGGCTCTTTCAGCGCCTCCCAGATCAGCAGGCCGGTGGGGTTGATGACCAGGATCTGGTCCGTGTCGGGGTTGAAGAGCAGCGCGCCATCTTCTCCTTCGGGGCGGCAGGAGACGTCCGGGTTGACGATGTACAGGGCAGTTTTTTCGATCATGCCACTCCTTCCTGACGGATGGGTTCGATCAGGTCCAGCTCGACCAGTTTGGCGGCGATCTCTTGCAGGTCCGCGAGCATCACCTCGAAGGTGGTGTCATAGCGCTCGATCATCGCCCGGGCAATTTCGGCGATGCTGGCCTGGCCGTCCATCTTCTTGAGCGCATCCCGCGCTGTCGCGTTCAGTTCGATCAGTTGGATGTTGCTGCAGTGCAGAGCCAGCGAGCGGTCGTCAAAATCTTCGATGGCGACGTCGGGGTGCAGGCGATACACGGATGTCGGAGGTGGTGTTTCCATTTTTTCCCTTGTGTTGATTATACCAGAATTCACTGAGCCTTGCAACATGGGCGCAGGTGGTGGACAACTGCGAGCAGTTGTCCTACAAACCGGTGGTGGCTTTCTTCAGCATCAGGGGCAGATAGGCGCGGTAGAGCACCCGCGTCACCTGGACGGCGGCGTTGTCCTCCCGGCGCGGCTCGATGGCGCTGGTGGCGATGGTTGCCGTGTTGGTCAGCGGACCGGAGAATGCGGGGTCCAATGTGGCGGTGATGGTGATGACCCCGCCCTCGCCGGGCAGCAGCTCGCCGGCGTCCCACACAAAGCGCGTCCCTTGCTGCGGCGTGATGACGACGCCGGAGGCGAGAAAGCTGGCGCTGACCACCGGCGCAGGCAGCAGGTCCTGGACGACCACCTGCCGGGCGGGGGCGTCGCCCTGGTTGACAAAGGTCAGTATGTACTGGATCGTCGCGCCGGGCGGTGTGCTTTCTGGCCCCTCTTTCCCGATGACCAGGTCGGGGGCGATGACGCGGCTGACGAGAGGGGCCGAGGTGTTGTTGGCCGTGTCGGTTTCGACGGCGGTGGAGGCGATGTGAGCGGTGCTGGTAAAAGTGCCGTGAAAGGTCAGGCTGACGGTGGCGGTGACGGTGATGACGCCGCCCGCGCCGGCGGGCAGGTTGGCCACGTCCCAGGCCAGATAGCCGGTGGGGGTGATCGCTGCGCCGCCGGAAGTGACCTGCGGGTCGCTCAGCGCGTCGGGCAGCGGGTCGCTGATGGCGACATGGAAGGCGGTGGCCGGGCC
>DAOTYD010000075.1:0-16863 GCA_034435295.1 Anaerolineae bacterium
CGTCTATATCCGAACCGGAAGAGGCATCACCCCGCGCTTTGGACCCAAAAAGGAATACCGATTGAATCCGACCCCCAGGATGCCTGTATAACCGCTGCACCAATGTTCTTAGAGCCTGGTGGTCGGTGGCAGTCAGAGTAGTCGAAGCACCTGAATCCAGCGACTCGTGGGCATGGGCAAGATAGGATTGGATCTGACCGGTTATTCGGCCACGGGCAGGCGGAAGATGAAGCGGCTGCCCTTCCCCAACTCCGATTCGACCGTGATCGTCCCGCCGTGGGCCTCGACGATCCGTTTGACCAGCGGCAGGCCCAGGCCGGTGCCGCGCGCTTCGACCGCCCTGGCTTGCGGCGTGCGGTAGAACTCTTCAAAGATGCGCTCCTGGTCCTCCGCGGCGATGCCGATGCCGGTGTCGGCCACCGAACCGACCGCCCAGCCGTCCTGCTGATCCAGCGTCACCGTCACGCGGCCGCCTGTCGGCGTGTACTTGATCCCGTTCGAGATCAGGTTGGTCCACAACTGCGTCATCTGGTCGGGATCGGCCTCTACCTGCGGGCAGGCGCGGACCTCCAGGACGCAGGCCAGCCCCTTCTCGTCAGCCTGGGCCTTTTGCAGGGCAAAGACCTTCTCCAGCGGCTCGGCCAGCGAGAGCACTTGCCGCTTTGGGGGCCCCTGCTCGCTCTTGGCTCTGGCCAGCTTCAGCAGGTCGTCTACCAGGTCCAGCAACTCCTGCGTTCGCCCGAGGGCCCGCTCCAGGATCTCTGGCTGCTCCTCCGGCGAGATATACCCCTTGAGGATGGCGATCAGAAAGCTCTGCAAGGCGGTCAGGGGAGCGCGCAGCTCGTGGGCCACGGTCAGGGTGAAGGTCGTCTTGAAGCGATCCAGCCGTTCCAGTTCCTCTTTGGCGCGGGCCAGTTCCGCCGCCTGGCGCTCCAGTTCCTGCGCCCGCCGCGCCTCCAGCGACAGCCGCCGCCGTTCCAGCCCCTGCTGCACGGTCATCAACAGCACATCCGCAGTAAAGGGCTTGGACAGGAAATCGTATGCCCCCGCTTTGATCGCCTGCACGGCCAGCTCGACGGTGGCATAGCCGGTGATGATGATGCAGACCGTTTCGGGGTCCTTTTCGTGGATCGGCTCGATCAGGTCGACACCGCGGATGTCCGGCATCATCACGTCCAGCAGCACCAGGTCAAAGTTGCCCTCCTGGACGTGGCGCAGCCCTTCCTGGCCGCTGGCGGCTGTCTCGACCAGGTAGCCCGCTGGCTCGAGCACGCGTCGGCATCCCTCGCGGATGCCCATTTCATCGTCGATGACCAGGATGCGTGGTTTGTCCTCCATTTACCCGATGACCCCTGCGTTGCTCCTGTTTCCCAGGCTTTCGAGTGGCAGTTGTAGTGGCAGGGTGATGGTGAAGGTGGCGCCCTTGCCCACTTCGCTTTGGACGGCGATCTGGCCCCGGTGCATCTTGATGATGCCATAGGCGATGGAGAGGCCCAGGCCGGTGCCTTTGCCCGGCGCCTTGGTCGTAAAGAAGGGCGTGAAGAGCTTGCCCAGGTTTTCCTCCGGGATGCCACGGCCCGTGTCCGTGACGCGGATCTCGACCCAGTTGTTGTCCACGGCGCGGGTGGCCAGCGTGATCGTCCCTTTTCCATCCATCGCGTCGGCGGCGTTGTTCAGCAGGTTGATCAGGACCTGGTGCAGTTGGTCGGGGTCGGCCTGGATCGTGGGCAGGCCGGGAGCAAACTGGCGCACGATCTGGACCTGCTCAAAGATCGGCTGGTGGCTGACTGCCTCGATTGCCCGCTCCAGCAGGGCGTGGACATCCGTCTCCTGGGCCAGCACTTCCTGCTGCCGGGCAAAGTTCAAGAGATCGGCGACAATGTTCTTGCAGCGGGTGGTTTCTTTGATGATCATGTTGAGGTCGTTGCGCTGCGGCGAGTCCGCAGGGGCTTCGCGGTGCATGGCTTCGGCGAAGAGGAGGATGGTGCCGAGGGGGTTGTTGATCTCGTGAGCCACGCCGGCGGCCAGTTGGCCCATCGAGGCCAGCTTTTCTTTGTGCAGCAGCTCTTGCTGGGTCTTGTGCAGCGTTTCGGCCATGGCGTTGAACGATTGTCCCAGCACGGCCAGTTCGCCCTTGCCGTAGGGCTGCACGCGCACGTTCAGGTTGCCGTGGGCCAGTTGGCGGTTGGCCTCCACCAGCTCGGCGACGGGGCGGGTGATGATGTGGGCGATGGGCATGGCGATGAGGCCGGCCAGGGCGATGCAGACCAGGGCGATCAGGATGGCGCGGCTGTTGAAGGTTTTGACCAGCTCCAAAAAGTCCGCTTCGCGGGCGCCGACGTAGAGAATGCCGGTCACGCGCCCCGCGTGATCGTGCAGCGGGGCATAGCGGCTGATGTACCAGTCGTTGACCACATAAGCCCGCCCGACGTAATCGCGGTTCTGGATCAGCACCACGTCATAGACCTCGCGCGAGATCCGCGTGCCGACGGCGCGCGTGCCGTCCTCGTTGCGCACGTTTGTCGAGATGCGCAGATCGCCGAAAAAGAGGGTCACGGTATCGATGCCGGCCGCCTCCTTGATGCGGTCAACCAGCGTAAAGTCGTTGTTGAACATGTAGGCAGCGAGCGCGGCGCCGATCAGGGTGCCATTTTCGTCGATCACGGGCGAGATGCCGACAATGGCCAGGCCGGCGCTGCCCTCGCGCGGGTCGTATGGCTCGGGCGCCGCCCGCTCGGTGGGCTGCAGTTCGATGTGCGCCTGCTCCTCCAGGTTGATCTGGCGCAGAAATTCGACCGGGATGACCTCGGTTCCCGACCTGCTTTCTGCGGAGGCCATGACCTCGGCCACGATGGGCAGGTCACTCCAGGAGCCCGCGTTGAGGATGGCGGTTTGCTCGCCAGCCGGCGAAAGGACCCGGCCAACCAGCAGATTGCCCTGGGCATCGAGCACGGCGATCACGTGCGTGCCGCCCAGCGCCAGCACGGTGATCTTGTTGGCAATCTGCTGGTCGATGGCCTGTATCGCCTGGCTGTCGCCCTGGCTGGACAGGATGAGGTTGCCGGTCACCCACGGGTCGAGCACCAGGCGGTGGCTGATGGCGGTGATCTCGTCCTGCTTGAGCTGGTAGAAAGCGGTCGCCAGGTTCATGTCGCGGGTGACCCGCTCGGCCATAGCCCGTTCCAGATAGGTGGTGATGACCCGCGAACTGACCAGGGCGTTCAGGCCGACAGTGATCGCAGCGACCAGGGAGAAGGATACGATCAAGACGACGCGCAGGCGCCCTCCCAGTATGGAAAAGAAAAAGCGCTCCATGCTCACTCTCCGCTCTGGGTCAGGGGCAGGGTGAAGCGGAACGTGCTGCCCCGGCCCACCTCCGATTCCACTTCGATTGTGCCGCCGTACATCTCGACGATTTTCTGGACGATGGGCAGTCCCAGGCCTGTACCGATTTCTTGCATCTCTTTGGCTTCGAGCGTGCGGTAGAACTCTTCAAAGATGTGCGGAATCTCCGCCGGCGGGATGCCAATGCCCGTGTCGGAGACGGCGCCGATGGCCTGCGCTTGCCCGGCGTCTGCCCGCAGCGAGACGGTCACCTGCCCGCCCCGGGGGGTATAGCGGATGGCATTGCTCAGCAGGTTCCACCAGAGGGCCTTGAGATGCTTGGGGTTTGCCACGACGGTGGGCTGGTCAGCCAGGTCGAGCGTCACGGCGATGCGACGCCGCTCGGCCTCGTTACGCAGCTCGACCAGCGCCTCCTCCAGCGTCGCGGCCAGAGAAGTGGGAGAGGGTTGCGCCAGGCCGATCCCCTCTTTCAGGTAGGCCAGCAGCAGCAGGTCGTCGAGCGTCGTCAGCAGCTCGCCGGCGCGCCGGTCGACCTGGGCCAGCACATCCGGCTGTTCCTCTGGCGGCACGTAGCCCTTGAGGATGAGCTGGACCGAGTTCTGTAGCACAGCCACGGGCGCGCGCAGGATGTGAACGAGGGTCAGCATAAAGCGGCTCTCGATAGCGTCCAGGCGCTCCAGCTCGGCCTTGGCGCGGGCAAGCTCGCGGGTCTCTTCCTCCAAAGCCTGGGCGCGGGCGGCCTCACGGCGCAGTTGTTGTCGCTCCAGCTCGCGGTTGATGATCTGCACCAGCCGCTCGGCGGTGAAGGGCTTGGCGATGAAATCCTGAGCGCCCTGCTGGATGGCCTTTACCGCCATCTCGATGGTGGCATAGCCGGTGATGATGATGACGACCAGTTCGGGCGCAAACTGCCGCACCTGTTCCAGCATCTCCAGGCCGCTCATGCCCGGCATCATGACGTCCAGCAACAGGACGTCGAAAGGCGCCTCGCGCAGCTTGCGCAGGCCGACGGCGGCGTTTTCGGCCACGTCGACTTCAAAGCCCTGAGGGGTCAATGCACGGCGGCAGCCCTCGCGGATGCCCAGTTCGTCATCGACGACCAGAACGCGTGAAACTGTGCCCATTTTTCTGCCCCCTTTGTGTCTTACCCCTACCCTCCCGCAGGTTAGAAAATGGCAGGCGAGAGGGTAAGCAGCTTATTGCGACGCCCTCCAATGCAGAGATTGCGTCCAAACCTGCGGGAGGGTAGGCAGTTACCAGTGAACTTTTTATTCGTCTATCGGCTCGAGCCGCACGGCGCAGACCTTGTATTCGGGAATCTTGGCGATGGGATCCAACGCCGCGTTGGTAAGCGCGTTGGCAGCGGCTTCGGCAAAGTGGAAGGGGATAAAGACGATGCCGGGCTTGATGCGCCTGGTGACGCGCACGCCCAGCTCGATCTGCCCGCGGCGGCTGCTGACGCGCACGCGCCGTTTGCCGTCCAGCCCGATCCGCGCCGCGTCGTCCGGGTGCAACTCGACATAGGCCGCCGGCACTTCCTGGTGCAGCCTGGCCGAGCGCCGTGTCATGGTGCCGGTGTGAAAGTGGAACATGATCCGCCCCGTGGTCAGGATGAAGGGGTACTCGTCATCGGGCAGCTCTGCTGGATCCTGATAGTCTATGGAGTGGAAGCGGCCCAGGCCGCGCGAGAACTTGCCCTTGTGCAGATAGGGCGTGCCAGGGTGGTCGGGCGTCGGGCACGGCCATTGCAAAAAGCCCAACTCTTCCAGCCGCTCGTAACTGATGCCGCCATAGCTGGGGGTCAGGCGGGCGATCTCGGTCATGATCTCTTTGGGCGAGGTGAAATCGAATCCGCTGGCGCCCATCCGCTGGGCCAGATCGCAGATGATCTCCCAATCGGTCCGCGCCTGGCCCGGCGGCTCGACCGCCTGGTGCACGCGCTGCACCCGTCGGTCGGTGGCGGTGAAAGTGCCGTCCTTCTCGGCGAACGACGCCGCTGGCAGGACGACGTGGGCCAACTGCGCTGTCTCCGAAAGGAAAATGTCCTGCACCACCAGGAACCCGGCCTGCTCCAGGCAATGACGGGCATGGTTGATGTCGGGATCGGCCACCATCGGGTTCTCGCCCATCACATAGAGCGCCCGCACCGTGCCATCGCCGACAGCGTTGATCATCTCCGTCACCGTCAGCCCCACCTGCAGGTCCGGCGCGTTGCCCCAGGCCTGGCGGAACTTTTGCTGCGCCTCCGGCGAGGTCACCGGCTGGTAGCCGGGATAGACGTTGGGCAGGCCGCCCATGTCGCAGGCGCCCTGGACGTTGTTCTGGCCGCGCAGCGGGTTGACCCCGCCGCCGGGGATGCCGACGTTGCCGGTGAGCATGGCCAGGTTGGCGCAGCTCTTGACGTTGTCGGTGCCGGTGGTGTGCTGGGTGATGCCCATCGCGTACAGGATGGCAGCAGGCTTGTTCTGGGCGTACATCCGCGCTGCTGCCCGCAGGCCGTCAGCGGGGATGCCGCTGATCTGTTCGACCCGTTCCGGCGTGTATGCCGCCACTGCGGCCTTCAGCTCCTCGTAGCCCTCGGTGCGCTCGGCGATGTAGGCCTTGTCCTCCAGCCCCTCGCTGATGATCACGTTCATCAGCCCGTTGAGAACGGCCACATCTGTGCCGGGACGGAAGGGCAGGTAGAGGTCGGCCAGGTGGGCCATCTGGATATCGCGCGGGTCGATGACGATGACCTTTGCCCCGCGCGCTTCCTTCGCTTTCATGATGCGGCTGGCAATCAGCGGGTGGCCCTCCGAGGTGTTCGACCCCATGATCAGGAAGCAGGCGGTGTCCGTCTCGAACTCGGGCGACGAGTTGGTCATCGCCCCACTGCCGAATGCGGCGGCCAGACCGGCCACCGTGGGGGCGTGTCAGAGACGGGCGCAGTGGTCGACGTTGTTCGTGCCGACCACCGCGCGGGCCAGTTTCTGCAGCAAATAGTTCTCCTCGTTGGTGCACTTGGCGGAGACCAGGAAGGCGGTGCTGTCGGGGCCGGACTCGGCCTTGACGGCGCTCAACCGCTCGGCTACCAGGTTCAAGGCCTCATCCCACGATGCCTCCCGGAAATGGTCGCCCTCGCGAATGAGGGGAGTTGTGAGCCGGTCAGGATGGCGGACAAAGGCAGTGGCGTTCCAGCCCTTGATGCACAAGCCGCCCTGGCTGACGGGGTGCTCTTTGAATGGCAGCACGCCGACGATCTCGCCGTCGAGCACCTGGATGTAGAGCTGGCAACCGACCCCGCAGTAGGGGCAGACAGTGAGTGTGTTATGGTAGTTCATCTATCTCTCCCGTGTTGCGTGTTGCGTGTTGCGTATTCCGTCCTTATTGTCTGGGCCAGGCCGGCAAAGGCACCGTAAGAGGGGGTCATAGCGGCACATGCTCACTCGACCGTATCGGCCCATCGGTCAACGTCAGCGAGAGCGGCGGCGGGGCGGAAAGATCGGCCCCCGGCACGTAGCCCACCAGCGCCTCGATGTCCCGCCGCAGCAGGTCGTAGAGCACGGTCAGCGGGATGTGCGCCGGGCAGGTGCGCTCGCACTCGCGGCAGGCCACGCAGCGGCTGGCCATGTGCATCGCCCGGATGAGGTGGAACATCGGGAAGGGCGGCGCTAACAGCCCCGGCTCTACCCATAGCGGGTCTTCCAGCGCGCATGACTCGCAAAAACACTCCGGGCAGATGTTGCGGCAGCCATAGCACTTGATGCACTTGCGGAATTGCTCCTGCCAGAAGGCCCGCCGTTCCTCCAGGGATTTGTGTTCGTATTCAGCGACGAGGGGGTTGGGCGGCGCGCCCTCCACCGGCGTGCCGATGACCACCCCCTGCGGCCAGCCCTCCAGCCGGGGGGCCGGGTCGGCACAGGCGCACTCCTGCGCTTCCCCGGCGGTGCAGGCGACCCCCAGCAGGAACAGCCGGTCGGGATCGACCTGCTGGCGCTTGGCCATCTCCACCAGCGCGCGCACGTCGCAGCCGCGGGCGACGACGCCGATGCGCGCCTGGGGATAGCGCTTGTGCAGCAGCGAGACGACCAGCGCGAGCGGATAGCGCGGGTCGAGCACCAACTGCGAAAGATCGTCCCCGACGTGGAAGAGGTGCGGCGCGGTGCCTTCGGACGTCCGCCGCAGGGCGACCACGCCGTCGAGTTCGGGCAGTTTCTCCTCTATGCGGGCACGAACCTCAGCTACAATGTCTCGTTCAGCCATTCCTCATGCTCCTTCAACCAGCGGCGATAGGCCTCTGTGATGCGCTCCAGGTCTGCTAACTGATCGGTACAGACAGCGTACAACTCCTGCATCTCCACCTCGTGGTAGAAATGGACCAGCCGGTTACGGTAACCGGCTAACACGCGCAAGAGACTGACTTCTTCTGGAAGAAGCACCCCTTGCTCTCCCAGTCGGGCCGCGATTTCCTTGTAATCGCTCACGCCCAGGCCAAAGCCTTTGGCCAGGATATGTCGGCCCAGGTCGAAGATCGCCTCCAGGCTGCGGCGCAGACATGATTCGGCAGCCCAGACATTCCGCCGATCAGCCAGGAACTCATCGAGACTCCTCTGCGGCAGGCTGCGGATCTCGCCGAGCATCCGTTCGATCCAGCTCAGCCGATCGACAATTACTCGCCTGGAGAGCCGCCCGGGCGTCATGTTCCCTCCCGCAAGATCAGCATCTGCCTTTCACGTTCCAGGGGCGCGAGATCGCCCGCCCGGCGCAGGATGTACAGATCGTACTCATCCGCCGCGTCCTCATCGCGGGCATACAGGCGCTCTCCACGGATGACGTTGGCAGCCAGAAAGGGGTCCAGTTCTGACAATGAGACCAGGTCCACCCGCAACACGCCCCACAGGTCTTCCAGAGCCTGGGCCAGGCGGACTTTGTCGTACACAGAAGGGCTGTACCCCCTGGCGAGTTTGACGCCCACATCCACGTCCGCCGGCCCAGGCGAGAGCGCCTCACGCCTCCCTGCCTGCCACTCCTGCACCTCCTCGGCGCGGCTTCCGAAGACGTACAGGATCTCGACGTGGAAGCGAGCGCAGAGAGAAGAGAGGGCATCGGCCCGCGCCGCGGCTTTGGCCATCTCGCTCACCCGCCGATCTCCCTGGCCGCCGGCCCCAGCGCCCGTACCGTCTCGACAAACTCCTGGGTCACCTGGGCGAACTTGGGCGCCTCCGCCGAAGAGACCCAGTCCAGCCGCAGCCGCTCGGGATTGATGCCGATGTAGCCCAGGAGGTTGCGCAGCAGGGGGATGCGCTTGATCGTGCGATGGTTGCCGTCGATATAGTGGCAGTCGCCGATGTGACAGCCCAACACCAGCACGCCGTCAGCTCCGGAACGGAAGGCGCGCAGGATCATCTCCGGCGACACGCGCCCGGAGCACATCACGCGGATGGGCAGGATGTTGGCCGGGGAGGGAAGGCGGCTGATGCCAGCGTTGTCCGCTCCAGCGTAGGAACACCAGTTGCACAGGAAGGCGACGATTCGGGGTTCGAAAGGTTCGGTCATAGGGATCACCTTCAATACGCAATACGCACCACGCAACACACCCTACAGAACTATCTCCAACAACCCATCAATCTGGGCCACGATTTCCTCATCTGTAAAGTGCAGGGCGGTGATCGCCCCGGCGGGGCATGCGGCCGTGCAGGTGCCGCAGCCGTGACAGAGCGCCGCATTGACCTGCGCCTTTGCCTCGGCAGTGCGAGAGATAGCCGAATAGGGGCAGGCCAGGATACAGTCGCCGCAGCCCACGCAGCGCGCCGTGTCCACCACGGCGACGGTGGGCGAGATGGTCACTTCGCCCTGGTTGAACAGCCGCACCACCTGCATCGCCGCCGCGTCGGCGTGGGCCACTGTGTCTGGCACGTCGCGCGGGCCTTGGGCGCAGCCGGCCAGAAAGACCCCCGCTGTGGCCGTCTCCACCGGGCGCAGCTTGGGGTGGGCCTCGGCGAAGAAATGGTCGGGCGTGCGGCCCAGGCCAAAGATCGAGGCCACGCGGTCGGCATCCGGCTGCGGCTCGATGGCCGTCGCCAGGATGACCATGTCCACGTCCGCCGCCACCAGCCCCAGATCGGCGTCTTCGCCCTTCACCCGCAGCCGGCCGTCGGGCAGCACCTCCACCTCCGCCCCGCGCCCGTGGATAAAGACGACCCCATCATCCTGCGTGCGCACGTAGAACTCTTCGTAGGCCTTGCCGAAAGTGCGCATGTCCATGTAAAAGTCATAGACCTGGGCGCCGGTCTTGTCGCGGATCTGGTGGGCATGCTTGAGCGAGTACATGCAGCAGAAGCGGGAGCAGTAGAGGTGGGCGTGCTCGTCGCGGCTGCCGACGCAGTGGATGATCGCCACCCGCTCCGGCTTTTTCCCCTCGGCGGTGAGAATCTCGCCGCCAGTGGGCCCCGTGGCACTGGTCAGCCGCTCGAACTGCAGCCCGGTGATGATGTTCGGCGAGAGACCATAGGAGTACTGCGGCAGTTTCATGGGATCCCACATCGCAAAGCCCGTGGCGATGATGATGGCCCCCACCTGCACGTCCAGCAATGTGTCCTGCTGCTCATAGTCGATCGCCCCAGTGGGGCAGAGCTTTTGACAGACCTTGCACTTGCCCTGGGTGAAGAAGCGGCAGTTCTCGCGGTCAATGACCGGGATATTTGGAATGGCCTGCGAGAAGGGACGATAGATCGCCTTGCGCTTGCCCATGCCGGCCTCGAAGGCCATGTCCACGACCTTGGTTGGGCACTTTTCCTGGCACAGGCCGCAGCCAGTGCAGATATCTTCCTTGACCGAGCGCGCCCGCTTGCGGATGCGGGCGGTGAAATTGCCCACATAGCCAGAAATCGCTTCGACCTCGCTGTAGGTCAGGAGAGTGATGTTGGGATGCCGACCGGCATCCATCATCTTGGGGCCGAGAATTCAGATACTACAGTCGAGCGTCGGGAAGGTCTTGTCCAATTGGGCCATGTGACCGCCGATGGACGGTTCGCGCTCGACCAGGTAGACCTGATAGCCAGCGTCGGCGATGGAGAGGGCGGCCTGGATGCCGGCGATGCCCCCGCCGACGACCAACGCGGTCCGCGTGACCGGCTCCTGGCGTGGCTCAAGCGGGATGTGATGCGCCACCCGCGCCACCGCCGCGCGCACCAGCCGCTTTGCCTTCTCGGTGGCTGCCTGACGGTCGTGGATGACCCATGAAACGTGCTCGCGGATGTTGGCCATCTCGAAGAAATAGGGGTTCAGCCCGGCGGCGGCCAGCGCCCGCTGGAAGGTCGGCTCGTGCATGCGCGGGGTGCAGGAGGCGACCACCACGCGGTTGATTCCCAGGTTACGGATGTCGTCCTGGATCATCATCTGGCCTGGTTCGGAACAGGTGTACTTGTGCTGCCGGGCAACGGCGACGCCGGGCAGTCTGGCGGCCATCTCCACCACCGCCGCCACGTCCACCGTGGCCGAGATGTTGATGCCGCACTCGCAGATGTAGACACCGATTCGAGGTTCTTCCATTCCTTTGCGTCCTTTGCGTTTTCAGAGACCGATTCGAACTGGCACGACGTGCCGCCGGAACAGCAAGGCGTCGTCCGGCAGCCCAAAGGCCATCCCGATCAACTGGGGCAGGAAGAGCACCGGGATGTGCAACGCGTGTCCCGCGACGCGGGAGGCGCGGTCCTGGTAGCTGTCCAGGTTCATGTGGCACATCGGGCAGACGGTGACGATGCAGTCGGCCGGTTCGCAGGCCTGCAGGATCGCCGCCGCCATCTGTACGCCGACCTCCGGTTTGGTCGTCAGCAGCGACGTGCCGCAGCAGGAGGCTTCACGCGGATGGCGATGGATCGTGACCCCCAACGCCTCCAGGATGGCGATCATCGAGGTCGGACGCTGCGGGTCGTCGAAGGGGCTGTAGGGGCGGACGGTCTGGCAGCCGTAATACGGGGCGACGGTCAGCCCGCTCAGCGGCTTTTGCACCTGCGCGGCGATGGCCTCTGGCCCGAAATCGTTGGCCAGCACGTCCAGCAGGTGGCGCGCACGGACAGAACCGCCGTAGGCCAGTCCCTCCACCCCCAGCGCCTGGTTGACGGTCGCCATCAGCCGATGGTCGGCAGCCAGCATCCCGTTCGTGCGCTGAAAGTTGGTGTAGCAGGCGCTGCAGACGGCCAGCAGGTCGCGCCCGCCGCCGGCCCGCTCGGCCAGGGCCAGGTTGCGCGCTGGCAGCACCACTCCCAGCAGACTGCTGACCACTGAGGCGACGCTGGCGCCGCAGCAGGTCCAGTCCTCCAGCTCCTCGACCTCCGCGCCGAGGGCCGCCAACACCGCCAGCGTCGAACGCTGGTATTCCAGCGCCGCGCCCTCCTGAGAACAGCCGGGATAGAAGAGGTACTTCATTGCTGCTCCTCCAGTTCCGCCACTCGCGCAAACAGCCGGTCGAGGCGGCCTTCCCCAGTCAGGCGCGGCAGCTCGATCTTTAATTTGCCGCGCGCCAGCATCGTCAAGCCCATCCTGGCATAGCCCAGCGCGCTCAGCGGGTTGGTCGCCAGGAAATAGCGGGCCATGAACTCGACCTCGCGCATGCGCCCGTAGCGACGCATCACGTCGGCAAAGGCGCGGTAGAAGGCGGCGCTCTCGTGCGAATGGGCGATCCCGCGCTCCAGCGCCAGCTCCTTCAGGGTGACAATGGTCTCGGTCAGCGGGATGCCGCGCGGGCAGCGCACGTGGCACTGGTAGCAGAGGCTACAGAGCCAGATCGTCTTGCTGCGCAGTACTTCCTCCGTCATCCCAAGTTGGACCTTGCGCCACATCTGGCGAGGGGTGAGGTCCATTGCTGCGGCGGAGGGACAGGAGGCGGTACAGGTGCCGCAGTGGATGCAACGCAGAAGCAACTGCCGCGCCGGGGCGAGCTGACCCAGCAGAGCAGTGTCCCGCTCCATCGCCGTCAGATTGATCACGGTTGACGTTGTCAAGGAGCACCTCCAGGATAGGCAACTGGCTGCATGATACTCGAAAACGGCGACTGTGGCAACAACAGGAGACACGGGGAAGAATCAGACTCACCTCAGCAGCCGTGGTCCATCGTCTGCGGTCCGTGGTTCGTCATCTGTCGTCCGTGGTCTGCAATTCGTCTACAACTGCCTGCACGATAGAGGGGATGGCTGCCTGCACGTGGGGCGTGCAGGCCTCGCCAAAGGTCAACACGTCCTCCACCTCGATAGCCAGGATTGTGATCGCCTCATCGGCGGGCAGCGGCAGCCCCAGCTCCCGCCCCAGTGTCAACGCGCCGCGCAGGGAGAGGTCGTGGGTGGAATCGGCGTGGAGGGAGGTCCACAGATCGCCCACGCCCAGACGGTGGACCTCGCCGGGGCGGCCGCCGGGGGTCTGGATCGCGTCCACGATGATCACGCGGTCGAAACCGGCGAGCACCTCCAGCAGGCGCAATCCCCCTACGCTGGCTTCGGCAACTTCCACCCGCGGGCGTGTCGCGTGTTGCGCGGCGCGAGCAGCGACCAGCCGCACCACGTGGATGCCCACCCCATCGTCACTGAGGATGGGATTGCCCAGGCCGAGCACGAGAGTGCGACGGGGAGACGCGGTGAGGGGGTGACACGGTGACGGGGTGACACGGTGAGGGGGTGACACGGTGACGGGAAGCGTCTCGTCCCTGTCTCCCTGTCCCCGTGTCTCCGCGTCTCCCTGTCTCCTTGTCCCCTTGTCCCCTTGTCTCCTTGTCTTCGTCTTTATCTCCTCAACACCTCGACCAACTGCCCGTCCGCGTCGAAGATGCGCACCTCCAGCGGCATCTGTCCAGGCAAGATGTGGGTGGCGCAGCCGAAGCAGGGGTCGTAGGCGCGAAAGGCCATCTCCACCTGGTTCAGCACCCCCTCGGTGATCGCCTGGCCCTTGCGGATCAGCCCCTGGGCGGCCTTCTTGACCGCGATGGAGATGGGGGCATAGTTATTGGTCGTGCCGACGATCAGGTTGCACCTGGTAACAATGCCGCGCTCGTCGGTGGTATAGTGATGGGTCAGCGTGCCGCGCGGCGCCTCGACGATCCCCACTCCCTCGTCTGGCGTGGCGGTGGGGATATTGCGCACGTGCGGGTTGGTGATTTCGGGATCGGTGCACAATTCCAACAGCCGCTCGGCGGCGTAGAGCAGCTCGATCAACCGCGCCCAGTGAGTTGCCAGCACATGGTGCACCGGCTTGCCGCCGAGGGTCTGGTAGAACTCTTCGTAGGCTTCCTGTGCCCGCGGTGTGGCCAAGCCATCGGCGGCGTTGAGCCGCGAGAGCGGGGTAGCCTGGTAGACGCCGCTGTCCTTGCCCGGCACCAACCCCTTCCAACCGACCGCCTTGAGATAGGGGAACTTCAGGTAGCTCCACGGCTCGACCCGTTCGGCGACCACGCTCAGGTACTCTTGTGGCGAGTACTTGAGCAGTTCCTTGCCGTCGGGGCCGACCACGCGCACCTGACCGTCGTAAAAGTTGGTGCGGTTGTGCTCATCCACCATGCCCATATAGTACGTGGGCATGGTGAAGGCATCGGAGAGGATCAGGTCCACATAGCCCTTGTTCGCCAGGACGACGTCGCGGAAGAGTTGCAGGCTGAAGAGGCCAAAGTCAATCAGCTCGTGCGCGGTGGCCTCGAACTGCGCCCGCATCTCCTCGGTGATGGCCTTGTTCACGCCGCCGGGGAGCGCGCAGAGGGGGTGGATCTTGCGCCCGCCCAGCGCGCCGATGATGTCCATGGCCATGCCGCGACAGCGGATCACCCGCCCGCCGATCTCCAGACCGACCTTGTGGATCAGGCCGAGGATGTTGCGCTCGGCCACCGGCGCGGTCGGTCCCAGGACAAAGTCGGGGGCGGCCAGGATGTAAAAGTGGACGGCGTGGTCGGCCACGTAGAAAGCGGAGTAGAACAGCTCGCGGATCTTTTTTGCCGTCGGCGGCACCTCGACGTGGTAGACCGCATCGCAGGCCTTGACCGAGGCCATGTGGTGCGCCTCCGGGCAGACGCCGCAGATGCGCGGCGTGATGTCGGTCAGTTCCTCGACGCGGCGGCCCTCGGCAAACTTTTCGAACCCGCGCAGCTCCGGGATGACCAGGTAGGTGTTGGCGACGTTCCCCTCCCCGTCGAGGAAGATGTCTATCCGCCCGTGGCCCTCCAGGCGAGTAATGGGGTCGATGCTGATCTTGCGCATAGCCTGCCTCCTCTAGTCTCTATTCCCCAACCTCGACCGGTGCAGCAGGGACGCCGGCAGGCCGAAGCGGTAGAAGGTGCCGATGGGGTCGAGGATCTCGCCGACGATCCGCGCTGCTTCCTCCTCGGTATCGGCGTCCACCACCGAGGCGGCGGCGGAGAGCAGCGCCGCGCCCTGGTCGATCGTGTTCGGCGCGGGGCCGTAGCAGCCGCGACAGGGCTGGTCCACGCTGGGGCAGAGCGCCCCGCAGCCGCCGCGCGTCGCCGGGCCGGCGCAGATGATCCCCTGGTCGAACAGGCATTTGGTAGAGTCGGGGATGATCTCGTGCGGGCGGTAGAACTTTTTGATCTTGCGCTCCTCGCGCCTGTGCTTGCACTCGTCACAGACCGTCTTCTCGGTCGCGCCGACGACGCTGCCCTTGGGGGGAAGGTTACCGCTGAGGATTGCCTCGATCACCGCCCAGATCTGCGGCGCCTGGGGCGGGCAGCCAGGGACGAAATAGTCCACGTCCTCCACCTGGGCCAGCGTTTTGACGGTGTTGTAAAAGTGCGGAATCTCGATCTCGCCCTCAGGCACGTGGGCGACGTGCTGGGGCACGATGCCGTTGGGATTGTCCACTGACGGCACTTGCAGATAGACGCGCTGGAAAATGGACTGGCGGTCGAACAGGTTGGCCAGGCCGGGGATGCAACCTTCGCTGGCGCACGACCCAAAAGCGACCAGCACCTTTGCTTTGCGGCGCAGCAGGTGCGCCAGGTGCTCGTTCTCGCTGGTGCGGATCGCCCCGTTGAAGAGGCAGACGTCCATATAGCCGTCAGGCATGGCCTCGACGTCCTTGTACTTGGCGTCCACCGCGACCGGCCAGAAGACAATGTCGGCTGCTGCGTCCAGGTCGAGGATCTTCTCGCGCAGTTCGACGATGGCGATCTCGCATCCGCCGCAGGAGGCGGCCCAGTAGAGGCCCAGTTTGAGTTTTCCGTTCCCTGGCATAGCCTAGTCCTCCTTGCTCTCCAACTGGCGCTTCCAGTTCAGCGGGCCCAGCGCGCGCACCTGATCGGTGAACTCGTTCACCAACTGCGCCCACTTGACCGCCTCGGCGCCGGATATCCAGCCCCAGTGGAAGCGTTCTTTCTCGATGCCGTACTGCGTCAGCAGCGCCTCCAGGAGCGGCATACGGCGGAAGGTCTTGAAGTTGCCGTTCGAGTAGTGACAGTCACCCGGCGGGTGACAGCCGGAGACGATCACCCCGTCGGCGCCCTCGGCGAACGCCTTGAGGATAAAGACGGGGTCGATGCGTCCCGAGCACATCACACGGACAATGTCCACATTTGGCGGCTGCTCCATCCGGCTCACGCCAGCCGAGTCCGCCGCCGTGTAGGTGCACCAGTTGCACAGAAAACCGACAATGCGGGGTTCGAATGTTTCGCTCATACTTCTCCCTTATGCTCAACGGGGACATGCGACACGTGTTGCGTGTTGCGTGTTCCGTGTTGCGTGTCAGGTATTGCTCGTCGCGTATGCCGCGAACAGTCCCTCGACCTCGGCCAGGATCTGGGCGTCGGAGAAGTGGCGGGCGGTGATGGCGTCGGCGGGGCAGGCGGCCACGCAGGTGCCGCAGCCCTTGCACAGCGCCTCGTTGACGCTGGCCACGTTGCGCTCCTCGTCAAAGCTGATCGCGCTGTACGGGCAGAGCGTGACACAAGTCTTGCAGCCCGAGCAGAGCTTTTCGTCCACCAGGGCCGTGGTCGGGGAGATGATCACCTCGCCGCGGCCGAGCAGCGAAAGCACCTCGGCGGCGGCGGCGCTGGCGTGGGCCACCGTGTCGGGCACGTCCTTGGGACTCTGGCATGCGCCGGCCAGAAAGACGCCCTCGGTATTGGTGTGGAAGGGACGCAGCTTGGGATGCGCCTCCTGGAAGAAGCCGTTGGCGCTGCGGCTGATGCCAAAGGTGGAAGCGACCTTGCCAGAGTCGGGTTGCGGTTCCATCGCCGTCGCCAGGATGACCATGTCCACGTTGACCTGCACCGGCACGCCCAGGTTGGTGTTCTCGGCCTTGACCTGGATCTGGCCGTTGTCCAGCACCAGCACCTCGGCCCCGCGCCCTCGGACAAAGTAGACGCCCTCTTCCTGCACCCGCTCGTAGAACTCTTCATAGTCCTTGCCAAAGGCGCGGATGTCCATGTAGAACTCGAACACCTCAGCGCCCGTTTTATCCCGCACCAGATGGGCATGTTTGAGGTCGTACATACAGCACACGCGGGAACAGTAGCGGTTGGCGTCGGCAGCCGGGATGCCAACGCCAACC
>DAOTYD010000076.1:0-11919 GCA_034435295.1 Anaerolineae bacterium
AAGAGACAGGACAACGCCTCCGCCAGCGCTGCTCCTCCCGCCATGATGAGATTCACCGCCGACTGCACCCGCCCCCGCATCAGATCGGGCGAGAGCGTCTGGGTGATGGTGTCGAGCGTGCCGCGGGCGATGACGATGCACATCCCCAGCGTCATCACGCTGAGCAGGACGACCAGGTAGCCTGGCGCATAGGCAAAGACAACGATCGCCACCCCGGCCGCCACCAGCATGGCGCCGATGATGGTGTTGAGCGACAGGCGGCGGGAAAGGCGCGTGACGATCAGCCCACCCAACAGCGAGCCGATGCCCAGCACGCTCATCGCCCCGCCGTACTCCAGCCCGCCCGCCCCCAGTTCGGTCTTGAGATGCGGAATAGCCAGGATCACCACGGCGCCGATGCCCAGCGTGGCAACGGCCGTCACATAGAGAGCGCGGCGGAGCGGGCGACTGTGCCAGATAAAGGCCAGCCCTTCCTTCATATCCTCCCACACCGTAGGCTGCTCCGCTGTCTTCCGATAACCGTTCTGCAAGGGAGGAATGCGCAGCAGGAAGATCGTCAAGGCGGAAAAGACAAAGGTCAGGCTGTCAAAAACGACAACGCCTTCCATGCTCCATAATTCGACCGCCACACCGGCCACCGTCGGCCCGACGATGAGGGCGATGATATAGCTGCCCTGGATCAGGCCGTTGGCCGCCAGGAGCAGGCCGTTGGGCACGATGTTGGGCAGGGTCGCGTTGCGGGCCGGGTAGAAAAAGGCGCCCATCAGCCCCAGGCCCGCTGCCGCCAGATAGAGGATCCACAGATGACCGGTTGTCCTGACCAGCAGCACGCCCAGCACGAGCAGCGCCCGCGTGAGGTCGGCGGCCACCATGACCGCCTTGCGGTTCCAGCGGTCGGCTGCGACACCGCCGACCAGTCCAAACAGCACCTGCGGCAAGACGATCGAGAGCGCCGGGATGAGGATCGCCAGCGGCGAAGCGGAGAGATCCGTGATCAGCGTGATCGCGGCGATGAGCAGGCATTGATCGCCGATCTGCGAGAGGAGCTGTCCCGACCACAACAGAGCAAAGTCGCGGTGACGCAGCAGGTCGTGCACCGCCTGCTGCTGGCCGGCGCGTGAGGTCGCAACCATCGCCATAGCTAGGGGAGGGCCTTTTCGTACAGGCGGTAGGTGCGGTACACCTGCGCGCCATAGCTCTCGAGCAGGCGACGGGTCATCAAGTTGTTTTCCAGAATCCAGGAGCCCTCGAAGCGGCGATAGCCACGGCGCAGCAGTGCCTTACCCAACTCGACCGCCATCACCGCGTCGGCGCCGACACCGCGATGCGGCTCGATCACGCCGCCGGCCCAGCCACGCGCCGTCGTCACCACACGGCGCACTTTCCAGTGCCAGAACAGCTTGAGCATCGTCCACCACTCTGGCGTCTCCGGCCGCGGATAGGCCTTCAACAGAGCCTGGTTCAGGTCCGGCAGCGTCACCACCGCGCCGACCGGCTCGCCCTCTTTCTCGACAAAGAAGGCGATGGCGGGGTCGATGACCTGCCGCAGTTGCGCCGCGACGTGGTCGATCTCCTCGTCGTCCATTGGCACAAAGCCCCAGTTGCGCGACCAGGCGGAGTGGTAGATGCGCTTGAAATGGGCGACATCCTCCTCAAAGCGGCGCATGTTGATCGGGCGCACGCTAAAGCCGCGATGCCGCATGACCTTTTCGGCGACGCGCACCGTGCGCTCCGGCAACCCGTCGCGGTAGGGTTCCAGGTCGGCAATATAGGCCAGCAGGTCCATCACCTTGGCAAAGCCGGCCCCCTCGATGAACGGGGCGTAATAGCGCGGGTTATAGGTCATCATCATCACCGGCGGGCCGTTCCAGCCATCGACCAGCAGGCCAATCTCTTCGTTGGTGGAAAAGTTGGCCGGGCCGCGAATGGCGCTCATGCCCTGCTCGCGCACCCAGTTGCAGGCCGTCTCCAGGAGCGCATCGGCCACCTCGCGATCTTCGATCACCTCGAAGAGGCCGAAAAAGCCGGTCTTTTCGTTCCAGTACTCGTTGTGGCGGTGATTGACCAGCGCGGCGATGGTGCCAACGACCTGGTCGCCCCGGCGGGCCAGGAAAAGGGCAACGTCGGCATGGCGGTAGAAGGGGTGGCGCTGCGGATCCAGGAACTCGACCCGTTCCGACACCAGCGGCGGCACCCAGTAGGGGTCGTTGCGGTAGATTTTCCACGGCAGGCGGATGAACGCCATGCGCTCCGCTGGCGTCTGGACCTGCTCTATGGTCAGCTTATCCTTCATCTGGTTCCTCCTTGGGCTGGACAAAGGGCTATTGTACACCAAAGCAAGGGTACTGCAAGTCATAGAGGCGGCCAACGGGGCCGCCTCTGCTGGCGGAGAGGGTGGGATTTGAACCCACGGAGCCGTAAGGCTCACGCGCTCTCCAGGCGCGCGCGTTAGGCCAGACTACGCTACCTCTCCCTACGCTGGGAAATTATACCATCCCGCATTTCATTTGACAAGCAATCCGTGGTACAATGAGCGCTCGAATATGGAAACCGAACGCCGCGAACGTCGCAGTTTACTGGCCGTCAATCTGGGGCTGCTGGCAAACTTTGTGCTGGCCGCCCTCAAGACGAGCGTGGGCATCCTGGGCCACAGCCCGGCCCTGCTGGCCGACGGTATCAACTCGACGTCGGACGTGGCCTACTATGTCGTCGTGCGTGTGTTCATCACCCTGGCGCACAAGCCGGCCGACGACGAGCATCCCTACGGTCATCGCCAGTTGGAGAGCATCGCCGCGCTGGTTGTCGGCGCATTCGTCCTGACCACCGCTGTCGCCATCTTTTGGGACGCGGTGAACAAGGTGTACGATTTATGGACAGGCCAGGCCGAGTCCCAGGGCGCTTCCCAGATCGCCTTGCTGGTGGCGTTGCTGACCGTCGCCATCAAGATCGCGCTGACGCTCTTTACGCGCAAGATCGGCCAGCAGACCGGCAACCCGGCCGTGTCGGCGCTGGCCTACGACCATCGTAATGATATCCTTGCCGCGTTGGCAGCAAGCGTGGGCATCTTTTTGGGCCGCGCCGGATACCCCTGGGTGGACCCCCTGGCCGGCGCGCTGGTGGCGCTCGTCATCCTGCGCACCGCTATCGAGATCCTGCGCGAGTCGTCCCAAGACCTGATGGACACTGTCCCCGGTCGCGAACTGTACCAAAAGATTGTCCGGCTTCTTCTGGCTATTCCCGGCGTCGATGAGGTGGAAGAGGTTCAGGCCCATCGCTTTGGCCCCTATCTGGTGGTCAACGTGACCATCGGCATCGATGGCCTGCTCTGCGTGGCCGAAGGCGACCGCATTGCCACGCAGGTCGAACGCACGCTGCAGCGCGAGATCGATCTGCTGCAGCGCGTCCACGTGCATTATCATCCGGTTCGAAATGCCGCGTCCTGAACGGAGTTGGGCGCGCAAATCTGCACAGGATTCGGGTTCAAAGAATGACAAAAAAATATCTATCGCGTCTGCTCATTGTTCTAACGCTCACCCTCTCTGCTGTGGCGACGGGGCAGATGACCCCCGCCTGGGCGAAGACTTGCAGTTCCCCCACCGTGGCCGGCGAAAACCTGCTGGTCAACGGCAATATGGAAGAAATCCCCTTCTACTGGAAACCGCCCAACCACTTTGTCGCCGGCGGCTGGCTGCGCTGGTGGTACGGCAGCGACATCCCCGAATACGACGACGTCCGCGCCTGGCGCCCGCAGCGCTACGACGGCGACCACGCTCAGGTCTATTTTCGCTACGGCCTGACCTATACCGCCGGCATCTATCAGCGGGTACAAGAGGTGCAGCCATGCACCTACTACCAGTTCGAGATGTACGGCCGCAACCACTCCATGCCCGGCGCCAACCACCACGCGCGCCTCGGCCTCGATCCCTACGGGCGGGTCTATAACGACATCGACCATCCCGGCATCTCCGCCCTGCCCGATGGCATCGTCTGGTCCGAGGAGCAAACCTTTTATCAGGTCTGGGGTCGCCACCAGGTTGTGGCCGAAGCCGCCGGCGAGGCCATCACCGCCATCACCTATGCCTCGCCGGACCCTGGCTATGGCTACTATGACACGTTCTGGGACGCGGGGAGCCTGGTCATGACAGAGCCGCCAGAGGGCATTCTACCACCCCCCCCTTCCTTCACCAGCGACGGCTTCATCACCAACCTGGTCACGCAAACGGTTCTCAACTACCTGGTCGTCGAATGGGACACCGCCCAACCCGCCTCGACACAGGTCTGGTACGACGTCACGCCAGCGTGGACACCGTTCACTCCCACCGCCGCCGTCTACCTGCCGCTGGTCTCCAGTTCCGTCACGCCAGGCCTGCCCCCCGACTGGCGCTTTTCCCCGGCCGATCAGACGCCGCTCACTCACCACCAGGTGTTGATCGGCCCATTCCAGGACGGAGAGACGGTGCGCTTTACGGCGCTATCCCGCCACCTGAGCGGTGAGAGCTGCCTGACCTCTTCCTCTGGCTGGCTCGAAACGGTCATCCACGTCGGCCCGATCTATCGTCTCTACGTTCCTCTCGTGCTTCAGGAATGAAGCCGCTGCCGGCCCTGCTGCTCCTCTTTGCCCTTTTGGGGCTGACCTGCAGCCTGGTCACGCCCGCGTTCGAGGCTCCCGACGAGGTCTGGCACTATGCCTACCTGCGCTACGTGGCCGAGGCGCGGGCGCTTCCCGCCCTCGACGACGATGCCAGCGGCGCCTACCAGGAGGTGGCCCAGCCGCCGCTCTACTACCTGGCGGCGGCGCCGCTCAGCGGCCTGGTCAGCGACGACGACCTGGACGAGCTGACCTGGCACAATCCCGGCTTTGGCTACCAGGCCGGCGGGACGGTCAACGATAACAAGAACATGCTCATCCACACCGACCGCGAGCGTTTCCCCTGGCGCGGAGCGGTCCTGGCGCTGCGGCTGGCGCGCCTGGTCTCGCTGGCCTTTGGCCTGCTCGCCGTCGTTGCCGCCTGGGGACTGGGCAGCGAGGCCTTCCCTGACCGGCCTGCTGCTGCCCTGATGGTGGCGGCGCTGGTGGCGCTGACGCCGCAGTTTCTCTTCATCAGCGGCGTTGCCAGCAACGACAGCGCCGCTGCCGCTCTCTCCACCGCCGCGCTGTGGGCTATGGCGCGCGCGCTCAACCGCGGCGTCACTCCCCGCCGCGCCGCGCTGGCCGGCCTGCTGGTCGGCCTGGCCGCCTCGGCCAAAACGAGCGGCCTCTTGCTCCTGCCGCTGGCCCTCGCCGCCGTAACCCTGGGCCAGGCCGCCGGGCAACGCCGCTCCCTGGGGCAGCGCGCCCTGGCCGCCCTGACGACGGCTGCCGCTGCCGCCCTTACCGGTTCGGCCTGGTACCTGCGCAACGCTCTCCGCTACGGCGACCCCCTTGCCCTGAGCCTGCACATCGACACGCCATGGGGGCGGGCCGCGCCGGCCTCTTTGCCGGTCCTCCTGGCCGAGCTGCCCCGCGTCTTTCGCTCTTACTGGGGCGCTTTCGGCTGGGGGCACGTCGAGTTCCCCCCCTGGGTCTATGGCGGGCTGCTCCTCTTCCTGCTGCCGCCCCTGGTCGGCTGGGGGCGCGCCCTGGGGCGCCGCCGTCTGCCGGGCCGCCCCGCCGTCCTCCTGCTGGCCGCTGGCTGGGGGGTGCTGATCGCGGGGGCGCTGCTGCAATGGATGCGCCAGGTCGAAGCGCCGCACGGACGCCTGCTCTTTCCGGCCATCGCTGCCTTTGCCGTGCTCGTCGTCGGCGGATGGCAGGGGCTGCCAGCGATCTCTTCCAGATGGATTGCCCGCCTCTCTCTGCTGACGCTGGCAGCTCTGGCGATCCTCGCTCCCTGGCTGGTCATCCGCCCCGCCTTTGCTCCGCCGCGCCTGGTCGCCCCGCCGGCCGCCATGGCAACCGTGCGACCGCTGAACTGGCGCTATGAAAACGGCGCGCGCCTGCTCGGCGTCGCCCTCGACCGTCCTTCCGTCGCCCCTGGCGGGACGCTCGCTGTCCGCGCCTGTTGGGAGGCGGTCACCCCCATCGCCAGCGATGACACGGTCTTTGTCCATCTGGTCGGCCGCGCGAACGCGCGAGTTGCCGAGCGCTACACCTACCCCGGCCTGGGCCGTTTCCCAACCTCTCTGTGGCCGGTCGGCGCGGCGTTCTGCGACACCTACCGCCTGCACGTCGGGGAGTGGGCGCCCGCGCCCGAACTGTACGATGTCGTCATTGGCTTTTACGACAGCGCGAACGAGCGGCGCCTGGAGGTGCAGGACGCTGCCGGCAACCCGATCGACTTGGCCGCTGTGGCGCAGGTGCGCGTTGCGCCCGCGCAGCCTCTGACCGTCAATCCTCAGCAGCCGCTGGATTATCGTTTGGGCGACGCTATCACCCTGACCGGCTATGACCTGGCCGGCGGGGTCGCGCCGGGCGGCGTGCTCACCGTCACCCTCTTCTGGCGCGCCGACGCCGCGCCGCCGGGCAGCTATACGGCCTTTGTCCACCTGCTGGACGAGGCCGGACAGGTCATCGCCCAGCACGACGGGCTGCCCCGCTACGGCCGCTATCCCACCTCAGCCTGGCAGGCTGGCGACGTGGTGCCCGACGAGCACGTCCTGTACCTTCCCGCTGCCGCCCCAGGCGGACCTGTGCGCCTGGTGGCGGGGATGTACCACCCCGCCACGCTCGAACGCCTCCCTGCCGTTGGCCCGGCGGGCCGCGCCCCCGATGACCTGATCCCTCTCGGGGATGTTCGAAGCAGTCTGGCGGTTTTTTACCACCAAGTCACGAAGACACGAAGGAAAACAGGTGGTCTACCCGCATGGGGAAGCATTCGTGTCTTCTACCACTCTGGGTGACTTGGGTGTTCGTAGCAGTGGACATGCCCCTTCGGGGCACCGTAAAGCATGAAAACAGACCGTGGTCTATTTTCATCGTTCCCTGGGAGGGCGGGCGTCCCCGCCCGTCCCGCCGCCAGCGCGGACGAGACGTCCGCGCTCCCAGGCCAGACGAGACGTCCGCGCTCCCAGGCCAGACGAGACGTCCGCACTCCCAGGGTGGCGGACAAAGGTGGCCTGCCCTGTCCCTCCCTCCAGAGCGGTGGTATAATCGCCGGGCGATGAAGAAACTCTTCTTGCCTCTCCTCCCGCGCTGGGGGGGCGGCGCGCCGGGCGCGGCGGCTGCACTTTTCCTGGCCCGCGTCCTTTTGGAGGCCAGCGGCAGGCCCTGGCCGGGCCTGGCAGTTGTCGCCGTGGGACTGCTGGCTGCGCCGGGCGGCTTTTTCCTGGGGCGATGGGCCGCCCGCCGACGCCGCCGTACCTGGCCCGCCCTCTTGCTGCTTGCTTACGTCTTCTGGCCCGTGCGCGCCCCGGCCGTCGCTGCCGCCGTGGCCCTGCTGACGCTGCTCCTCTGGGCGCTGCCGTGGCTGCGGACAGCGCAGCCCCGCCGCGTCGCGCAGTGGGCCGACGCGCTCACCTTCCTGACCGCGCTGGGCCTCTACGCCGCCAGCACCTCCCCCGACGTCCTGCCCGCCGACGCTGGCGAGTTTCAGTACGCCGCCACCTTCCTCGGCGTGGCCCACCCCCCTGGCTACCCGCTCTACACCATGGTTGGCCACCTCTTCATCCGCCTCATCCCCTGGGGCACGCCGGCCTGGCGGCTCAACCTGCTCAGCGCGCTGCTGGCGGCGGCGACGCTGCTCCTGCTGGGGCGCGCTGTGCGCATCTGGGCGCGGCGACTGGGCGCCCAGCCGCCGCTGGCCCTCCTGGCCGGCCTCATCGCCGCGCTGACGCTGGGCAGCGCCACTACCTTCTGGGCGCAGGCGACCATCGCCAACATCCGCATGCCGACCGCTTTCTTCACCGCCCTGGCCCTCTACGCCCTGGCCCGCCTGGCCGACGCGGCTGAGCCGCGTCAGGCCGACCGGGCGCTGACGCTCCTGGCGCTGGCCCTCAGCCTGGGGCTGACCCATCACCCCTCGCTGGCCTTTCCCGGCCTCTTTTTCGTCCTCTATGCGCTGCTCGTCGAGCCGCGCCTGCTGCGCCAGCCGCGCCGCTGGGGACGGCCAGCCCTGGCCGCGCTGCTCGGTCTCCTGCCGCTGGTCTACCTGCCTGTCCGCGGCGCGATGGGCGCGCTGCACGCCCCCCCTGACCTGGCAACCTGGTCGGGTTTTCTCGACCATGTCCTGGCCCGTGGCTTTGCCGGCGACATGTTTGCCTTTGCCAACGCCGTCGACCTGCCTCAGCGCCTGACCCTGCTGCCGACCCTTTTTACCTTCCAATTCAACCTCCCGCTGCTGGTCGCCGTGCTGTTGACGCTGCTGGCCCTGCTGCGGCGCGACCGGCGGCTCTGCCTGCTGCTGAGCGGCAGCCTGGCCCTGCACACGTTCGTCGCCATCACCTACCGCGCCCCGCAAACGGTCGAGTATCTGATGCCAGCTTACCTGCCGCTCGCCGTCGCCATCGGCCTGCTGCCGGCCGTGGCTGCGCCACGGCCCCGGCCCGCAGCAGAAGGGGTCGCCGGGGGGCTGCGCTCCCTTTCCCGCACCCTGCAGGGTGCGGTCAGCCGCCTGCGGCGCGGCAGGCCGCCTCTTCCTCTGTCTGTCGGACTGCGCGGCCTGCGCCCTGCTCTGGCCCGCTTTCTGGCTGCGCTGGTCGTCTGGGCCGCCCTGCTCAACGGCTGGGCGCATGGCCCCAGCTTTTTCGAGCTGGCGCGGGACCGCAGCACGCGCCAGGTCGCCCAGCCTATGCTCGAAAGCGCCCCGCCGGGCGCGCGCCTGCTGGCCGACTGGCACTGGGTCACCCCTTTGCGCTATCTCCAGCTCGTCGAGGGGCTGCGGCCCGACGTCGAGCTGGTCGAGGTCTATCCCGTTGCCGGGCAGGATTTCCGCCAGACCTGGCGGCAGCGCGCCGCCGAGACACCGCCGGAGCAACCGCTGCTGACCATGCACGCCTACACGTTCGAGGGGATGACCAGCGAGCCGTGGCAGCGCGGCTTTCGCCTGCACTGGCGGCCGCTCACTGAACCCACCGCCCCGCTGACGCCTGCCCAGGCTGTCTTTGGCGGGCGCGTGACGCTGCTGGGTTTCAGCCTGGGCGCGGAAGAGGCCCGCGCCGGGCAGGTGCTCCAGGTCACGCTGGCCTGGCGGGCGAGCGGCCCGCTCGATCCCCAGCCCTCCTTCACCCTGCGCCTGGTCGATGCGACAGGTCGCCACGTCGCCCAGGCCGACCGGGCGCTGGAGAGCGACGTTGCCCTGGGCGAGGTGCGCTTCGAGCGGCTGGCGCTGCCGCTCTACGCTGCCCTCCCGCCCGGCGACTATCGCCTGACGCTGGGAGCGTACACGGTCAGCGGGGAGGGCTTTCAGACTCTGGCGGATGCTTCCGGCGCGGAGGCCGTGACGTTGACCGGCCTGACGTTGCTGCCGGCGACGCGCGCGCCGCTGACGCTGCACCCCCGTCAGGTGCCCTTTGCTGGCGACGCCACGCTGGTCGGCGTCGATTACGACCGCAGCGTGCCTGACGTGCTGCGCGTCTATCTGCACTGGCGGGGGCCGTCGCCGGCGGCGACGGTGCGCCTGCGCGCCGCCGACGGGACGCAGGCAACTGCCGCCCTGCCGGCCATTCCGGCGCAGAGCTACCAGACCCTCTCCCTCGACCTGCCGGCGGGGGTCGGCCCGCTGTGGCTCGCTCTGGTTGACGGCGGCGCGGCTGCCGGGCCGTGGGGCTGGGCGCAGGACGAGGTGCGTCTGCCCGCTGCCGCTCCCCAGGCCCGCTTTGTCCCGATGGGCGACGAGATGGTGCTGACCGGCGTGGACGTGCGGGCGAGCGGGCCGGGCGCGCGCGTCGCTGTCGACCTGACGTGGGTCGCGGCGCGGCCGCTGACGGCGGACGACCGCAGCAGCGTCCGCCTGCTCAGCGCGGAGGGGCAGTGGCTCGGCGCCCACGACGGGCAGCCAGCGCTGGGCGCCCTCCCCACCCTCAAGTGGATCCGCGGCAGCCGTGTGGTCGACCGCCACGTGCTTGAGCTGCCCGACGATTGGAGCGGAGGCGCGCTGCAGGGCAGCGTGGTGGTCTATGAGTGGTTCTGGATGAACCCGCTCGTTCCGCTGGACGGCCGCTTCAGCCAGGTGCCGCTGGGCACGTGGACGCTGCGGTAAAGACTTTTGTGGTAGAATACCGCCTATGGCATCGCAAGACTGGCTATACGCGATTTTTGCCCGCCACCGCTGGCTGGCCGTCCCCGCCGCGCTGCTGCTGACGGTGGGGCTGGCCGTGCTGGGCGGCTATCTGCTGGCCGAGGCGGGCCCGCTGATCGCGGCGATCGTCCTGGTGGGGCTGGCGCTGGCGCTGTGGATGCTGCGCGACATCGAAGTGGCCTATTGGGGCGTCATCGGCGTGGTCTGTCTGCTCCCCTTTGCCTCTTTTCCCTTTGACATTGGCTTCACCCCCACCTTTCTCGACGCGGCGCTGGGGGCGCTCTTCCTCTCGTGGCTGTTGCGGCTGATGATGGAGGGGCAGAGCCGCCTGGTGACGACGAGGCTGGGCGGGCCGGTGCTCGTCTTTCTGCTGCTGGCGCTGGCGGCCTTTGTGCTGGGGCTGGGCCACGCCCCGCTGACCTCGTACATCGTCCGCCACTTTGCCGAGATTCTGCTCAGCGTGCTGCTCTTTTTCCTGGTGCTCAACACCGTGCAGACGGCGGAGCGGCTGGAGGGGGTGGTGCGGGCGCTGATCCTCTGCGCCTTTGGCGCGGCGCTGATCGGCGTGGTGCTCTACCTCCTGCCAGACGAGTGGGCCATCCGCATCCTCTCGACGCTGCGTCCGCTGGGCTACCCCGTCGGCCCGGGGGTGCTGCGCTACGTCCGCGACGACCCTACACTGCTCAAGCGGGCCACTTCGACCTCGGTCGATCCAAACGTGTTGGGCAGCATGCTCAACCTGATCATCTGCATGACCGTGCCGCAGCTCTTTGCGCGGCGGCCGCTCTTCCGTCGTCGCTACCTGCTGCCGATCCTGGGCATGTTGCTGCTCTGCATGGGGCTGACCATCTCGCGCAGCGCGCTGGTGGGGATCGCGCTGACGATGCTGGTGCTGGCCGTGCTGCGCTACCGCAAACTCGGCTGGCTGATGCTGGCGGGGGCGGTGGGGCTGCTCCTGCTGCCGCAGACCCAGGCCTACATCGCCCACCTGATCGAGGGGTTTCAAGGGGCGGACCTGGCGACGCAGATGCGGCTGGGGGAGTACCGCGACGCCCTGACCCTGATCGGGCGCTATCCGATGCTGGGGGTGGGCTTTGCCGGTTCGCCGGACGTCGACACCTACATTGGCGTTGCCAACGTCTACCTGCTCATTGCCGAGGAGATGGGGTTGGTCGGGCTGACTGCTTTCCTGGTGGTCATGGGGATGTTCTTTGTGCGCTTCTGGCGCGGGCGGGAGCTGGCTCGCGCCGACGAGCGGCTGGAGCCGATCTGGTGGGGGCTGCACGCGGCGATGATGGGGGCGATGGTCGGCGGGCTATTCGACCATTATTTCTTCAATCTGGATTTTCACCACTCGGTGACGCTGTTCTGGCTGATCATGGGCCTGGCGACGGCGGCGGGGGAGATCATCGCCCATCGCGTATCGCTTATCGCTTATCGCTAATCGTCTATCGCCAATCGCGTATCGCTTATCGCTAATCGCCTATCGCCAATCGCGTATCGCTTATCGCTTATCGCTAATCGCTAATCGCCTATCGCTAATTGCCTATCGCCAATCGCTTATCGCCAATCGCCTATCGCTTATCGTGCATTGCGATACGCGAGACGCGATAAGCGAGACGCGATAAGCGAGAGGCGAGAGGCGATACGCGAGACGCGATAAGCGAGACGCGATAAGCGAGAGGCGAGAGGCGATACGCGAGAC
>DAOTYD010000077.1:0-7006 GCA_034435295.1 Anaerolineae bacterium
TCCCCCACGGCTACGTGCCCCTGCGCTCGCGCCTGGCCCTGGACATCGAGCCGTACAAGTCGAGGTGGGAGAGATGAGGGAGAGGGGGAGACAAGGAGAGGGGGAGACAAGGAGAGGGGGAGACAAGGAGAAAATATGGATGCAAAACGAGTGGTAGGGTGGGCTGTTGTCGTTTTGTTGTTGTTGGGCTGTGGACTGCCCACGGCCACGGTCACGCCGGGGACGGCTACTGTTACGCCAGTGGCTGGCATGCCCAATCCAGCATCGGTGTTCTGCCAGGAGAACGGCGGTCGATTGGAGATCCGCACCGCGCCGGACGGCGGCCAGACGGGGTACTGTATCTTTCCCGACGGCTCGGAATGCGAGGAGTGGGCCTACTTTCGCGGCGAGTGCGCGCCCGGCAGCACTGGCATGCCCAATCCGGCATCGGTGTTCTGCCGGGAGAACGGCGGTCGATCGGAGATCCGCACCGCGCCGGACGGCGGCCAGACGGGGTACTGCATCTTTCCCGACGGCTCAGAGTGCGAGGAGTGGGCCTACTTTCGCGGCGAGTGCGCGCCCGGCGCGGCGCCCGATACGGCTGAGCTGATCGCCCTCGTTCAGGCTGGCTTCCCGCCCGATGCTTTCGGCGGGATCGCTGTGCTGCCGCTTGCCGTCCCGCCTGGCAGCGCGCCGTTGTGGGCCGTCTACAGCTACGGCATGCGCAACTGGTCGCTCACGCCGCCCCCCAGTATGTTCTTTGCCATCTACACGCACGACGGCAACTGGCGGGAGCTGTCTTATCTCGAGCTGGAGTCCGCCGGCCCAGAGATGGTGTCGCCCGACTATCTCGACGAGGGCGGTGTCGCCCAGGTGCAGATTTCACCCGACCGCATCTGGCTGGAAGCGCACGGCGGGGTTGGTGCCCACGGCGGCACTTATCATCTGCTTTCTTTCGATGGCACATCTCTGACGGTAGCGGTCAGTGCGACCGGATCCAGCCCTGGCGTAGGGGAACTGGCAGACGTCAACGGCGACGGCGTGCTGGACGTGGTGATCGACGCCTCCGACTATTACGTTTTTTGCTATGCCTGTGGTGTGCGCCTGGCCCAGTTCGTGGTCTACTATTGGGACGCGCCCGACGCGCAGATGATGGAAGCGACCCTGCAGCCGTTCCTCATGGGCCAGCCACAGCCGATGCGTGACCTGGTCAATCCCGCCGTGGCTGCAGCCGAGGCCGGGCTGTGGCAGGAAGCGCTTGCCCTGATTACCCAGGCCGAGGCGCTGCTGCCATCGTACCCGGAGGCTGACGCCTGGACGCTGGCCTGGGACGCTGGCCTCATCCGCCTGCACGCCCAGGCGCGGCAGCAGGACGCCGCTTCCGGTCCCTATCCCCTGCTCAGCAATGTCTTTTACGGCGACTATGCGGCGGCGGTCAATCTGATGCGGCCCTATGCGCCAGCGCAGATCTTTTCGACCAGCTCGCCGCTCATTGTCGGGACGCCGGCCGAGTCGTGGGAGGGCGCGCTGAGTCAGCACATCCTCGACAGCGCCAACGCTGCCCTGGCGATCCATCCCGAGCTGGCGCCGGCCTACTTCATGCGCGGCTGGGCCCGCTATCTGGCCGACCCGGCCGATCCGCAAGCTGGCGCTGACGTCGATCAGGCGGTGGCGCTTGCGCCCGATGATGCCTTCTTCGCCCAGTGCGCGGCGTATCTGCCATAGGGGACAAGGAGAGGGGGTGACAAGGTGAGGGGGTGACAAGGGAGGTGATATGACAGCGACAGACGTGGTTGTGCTCTCCGCCGTGCGCACGCCGATCGGGGCGTTTGGCGGGGTGTTGAAGGACGTCCCGGCAGCGCAGTTGGGCGCGGTGGCGGCGCGGGCAGCGCTCGAACGGGCTGGCCTGAGCGCTGACGTGGTCGACGAGGTCATCTTTGGCTGCGCCCGTCAGGCCGGCAACGGCCCCAACGTGGCCCGGCAGGTGGCCTGGCACGCTGGCGTTCCGGTCGACCGGCCGGCTTGCACGATCAACAAAGCCTGCGCCAGCGGCATGAAGGCGCTGACGCTGGGCGCCCAGTCGATCCTCACCGGCGAGAACCGGGTCGTGCTGGCCGGCGGCGTCGAGCAGATGTCCCAGATTCCCTACCTGCTGATGAAGGGCCGCTGGGGCTACCGCCTGGGCAACGACACGCTGGACGACGCCATGTACCGCGACGGCTACCTCTGCCCGCTGGCGGGGATGGTGATGGGCGAGACGGCCGAGCTGCTGGTCGACCGCTACGCCATCTCGCGCGCCGAGCAGGACGAGTTTGCCGTCGAGAGCCACCGCCGCGCTGTGGCCGCCTGGGAGAGCGGCGCCTTTGCCGCCGAGGTCGTGCCGGTGGAGGTGCCGGCAGCCAAAGGGGCGCTGGAGCGGGTCGAGCGGGACGAGCGCCCGCGGGCCGACGCCTCGCTCGACAGGCTGGCCCGCCTGCCGCCGGTCTTTCGCCAGGACGGCACGATCACGGCCGGCAACGCCTCCGGCATCGCCGACGGCGCGGCGGCCCTGCTGATCGCTTCCGCCGAACGGGCGCGCGCCCTCGGCGTCGAGCCGCTGGCCCGCATCGTTGCCTATGCCTCCGGCGCGGTCCATCCCCGCGAGATGGGGTTGGGGCCTGTGCCCGCCGTGCGCCGTCTTCTGGAGCGCAGCGGACTGACGCTGGCCGATTTCGAGCTGATCGAGCTGAACGAGGCCTTTGCTGTCCAGGTGCTGGCGGTGGAGCGCGAGCTGCCGTGGGACCCGGCGCGGCGCAATGTCCACGGCGGCGCGGTGGCGCTGGGCCACCCCACCGGCTGCTCCGGCGCGCGCATCGTGACGACGCTGCTGCACGCCCTGCGCACCCACGACAAGACGCTGGGCCTGGCGACGCTCTGCGTCAGCGGGGGGCTGGGGATGGCTGTGGCGCTGGAGCGACTGCGATGAGTGCTGTCTTCAGGCGGCGCATGGCCTTTGACCACCGCCAGGCAGTGCGCGGCGAGGGCGTCTATCTGTGGGATTCGGAGGGCCGGCGCTACATCGATGCCGCAGGCGGCGCGGTGGTGGTCAACGTGGGCCACGGCGTCGCCGCTATCGCCGAAGCGATGGCCCGCCAGGCTGCCGACGCCGCCTATGTCCATGCCACGCTCTTTACCAGCGCCGCGCTGGAAGCGTACAGCCAGGCGCTGGCCCCCCTCCTGCCGCTCGACGAGCCGCGCTTTTACCCGCTGACCAGCGGCGCGGAAGGCGTCGAGGCGGCGCTCAAGTTTGCCCGTCAGCTCCAGGTGGCGCGGGGCGAGGCGACCCGCGAGCTGGTCATCGCCCGCTGGGGCTCCTACCACGGCGCGACGCTCGGCGCGCTGGCCGTGACCGGCAAGACCAAAATGCGCACCCTCTTTGCGCCGATGTTCCGCGACCAGCCGCACATCCCGCCGCCCTACTGCTACCGCTGCCCCTTCGACGCCAGCTATCCGGCCTGCGATCTGCCCTGCGCCCGCGCGCTGGAGGTCGAGGTGCAGCGCCAGGGGGCGGGGCGCGTCGCCGCCTTCATCGCCGAGCCGGTGGGCGGGGCGACGCTGGGTGCGGTCGTGCCGCCGGACGGCTATTGGCCGCTCATCCGCCAGATTTGCGACCGCTACGGGCTGCTGCTCATCGCCGACGAAGTCATGACCGGCTTTGGGCGCACCGGGCGCTGGTTTGGCATGGAGCACTTTGGCGTCCGGCCCGACGTGATGGTGCTGGGGAAAGGGGCCACGGGGGGCTATTTCCCGCTCTCCATCCTGGCCGTGCGCGGCGGCGATGTCGAGACGGTGCGCCGGGCGCATGGCGATTTCAACCACGGCGGCACGTTTTCCCACCACGCCGTTGGCGCGGCGGCGGCCCTGGCGACGCTGCGCCTCTTGCAGGAGCAGCATCTGGTCGAAGCGGCGGCGGAGCGCGGCGCGGAGCTGGGCCAGCGGCTGCGCCAGGAGCTGGGCGATCTGCCCTGCGTGGGCGACGTGCGCGGCCTCGGCATGATGTGGGGCGTCGAGTTCGTCGCCGACCGCCGCAGCAAAGCGCCGTTTCCGCCGCAGCGCCAGTTCTCGCGCCGCGTCTGCGACCGGGCCTTTGAACGCGGCCTGATCGTCTATCACGGCGCGGGCAGCGTCGACGGCACCGCGGGCGACCATCTGATGGTCGCTCCCCCTTTCGTCATCAGCCTGGCGGAGGTGGAAGAGGTCGTCAGCCTGCTGCGGCAGGCAATCCTTGATGTATGGAGGGAGGAAACAGCATGAGCCTTCAGCTTCTTTCCGTGATCGATGTCAAAGGCGGGCCTCTGGAACGGGGACGTCAGCAGGGAGAGGGGGCGCGGCCCTTTATCCTGCGCTCGCTGGCCCGCTACCGCGAGATCCTGCACCTGGCCGTGGGAATGACGTGGGAGGAGAGCAAGCGAGAGGCGCGCAAGTTCCTGCCCTACGGCGAGGAGGCTTTCCCCGAGTTTGTCGACGAACTGCGCGGCATCGCCGAAGGCGCTGGCGTCGATTTTGAGGAGGTCTGGACGCTCAACTGCTACGAGGGCCTGACCGAGAGCAGCACCCAGGTGTGGGGCTGCACCAGCCTCGCCGTTTGCCAGGAGCAGACAGCCAACGGCCACGTCCTCCTGGCCCACAATGAGGACTGGAGCAGCGCCGACCGGGACACGGTCTATCTGGTGCGCGCCGAGCCGGATGACGGGCCGGCCTATCTGGGCATGACCTATGGTCCGCTGCTGGTCAACATCGGCATGAACGCGGAGGGCATTGGCGTGGCGATCAACACGGTCTATCCCACCGACGTGCGCGTCGGCGTGCCGCGCATTCTCTGCTCGCGGGCGGTGCTGGGCGCGCGCACCATCGGCGCAGCGATCCGCGCCTGTGTGCCCAAGCTGCGCGGCGGCGGCTATGCCTATCTGCTGGCCGACCGCAACGGCGAGCTCTACGTGGTCGAAACCTCGGCCACCAGCCACGATATTCTGTACGGCGAGGATGGCTGGCTGGCCCACGCCAACCACTACGTCTCGCCCAAGATGCAGGCGCTGGAACAGCCAGGCCGCTATGCCGGTTCCCGGGTGCGCTTCAACCGCGCCGGGCGGCTGCTCAAGGCGCAGTTGGGCGCGGTGACGGTGGAGAGCCTGCAGACGCTGCTGCGCGATCACGTCAATTTCCCCGACTCGATCTGCGCGCACGAGGACCCGGAGGATCCGCCCCATGAGCGGGGGCACACGCTGGTCTCGCTGGTGATGGACCTGACCGACTTGACGATGTGGGCTGCTCCTGGTCCGCCCTGCCAGGGCGAGTATGTGGCGCACAGGTTGGAGATCAAGGCAGATGCAAGAGCCATTTAGCATTGCCCCGCTGCGCACGCTCCAGGAGTACGAGGCCTGCGAGGCCCTGCAGGCGCTGATCTGGCAGGCCGACCCGGTCGAAGTGGTGCCGGCCCATGTCCTCATCACTGCCCAGCGGCACGGGGGGCTGGTGCTGGGCGCTTTCGACAGCGCCGGAACGATGGTTGGCTGTCTGTTTGGCTTTGCCGGCGTTACCGCTGCTGACAACCCTCTTACCGCCAGCGTGCGCTGGCAGCACTGTTCGCACTTTGTAGGCGTCCATCCGCAATGGCGCGGGCGGGGAATTGCCTATCGTCTCAAGCTGGCGCAGCGGGCCTGGGCGCTGGAACAGGGCTTTGAGCTGGTCACGTGGACGTTCGACCCGCTGGAGGCGGCCAACGGCGTGCTCAACCTGGGCAAGCTGGGCGCCCTCTGCCGCTGTTACCTGCGCGACCTGTACGGCGAGATGGCGGAGGGGATCAACGTCGGCCTGCCTACCGACCGTTACGAGGTGGCCTGGTGGGTGGGCAGCGAGCGGGTAGGGGAGCGCGTGGCGGGCTGGCAGGGGCCAGCATTGGCCGGGCTTTTGGAGGAGGGGGCGCTGGTGTTGAATCCGGCCTCCCCGCGCTCTGATGGCCTGCTCGAACCGGGGGCGCTGCGCGCGCCGGAGGGGGAGCGGCTGCTGCTCGAGATTCCCGCCCGCATCCAGGCGCTGAAAGCCGTCTCCATGGAGCTGGCGCTGGCCTGGCGGCTGAGCGTGCGGGCGGCCAGCGAAGCGGCCTTTCAGGCCGGCTATGTCGCCTGCGACGTGGTGCGGGAGGGGGTCGATGGCCTGCCGCGGGTCTATTACCTGTTGCGACGGATGAGGGACGGTGAGCGATGAGGGTCGAGCGAATCGAGCTGCGCTACATCAAGATCCCGCTGCGCCATCACTTTGAGACCAGCTTTGGCCGCGCCTGGGAGCGGGACACGATCCTGGTCACGGTCTGGGCCGATGGCGTGGAAGGGTGGGGCGAGTCGCCGGTGGAAGACGGCCCCTGGTATTCGCCGGAGACGGTCGAGACGGCCTGGCACGTCCAGCGCGATTTCCTGGTGCCGCTCCTGCTGGGCCAGCAGGTGGACGCGGCGGCGGACGTTTTCGAGCGCATGGCCCGCATCCGCGGCCATAGCATGGCCAAGACAGGGTTGGAGGAGGCGCTGTGGGATGTCGAGGCGCGGCAGAAGGGCCTGTCGGTGGCGCAGCTCCTGGGCGGCGTGCGCCCGCGCATCGAGAGCGGCGTCAGCGTGGGTATCCAGGACACGCTGGACGAGCTGCTGGCGCGCGTGGAGGGCTTTTTGGCGCAGGGCTATTGCCGCATCAAGGTCAAGATCAAGCCGGGCTGGGATGTGGAGGTGGTGCGGGCGCTGCGTCAGCGCTGGCCGGCCGTCCCGCTGATGGTCGATGCCAACTCGGCCTATACGCTGGCCGATGCGGAGCGCCTGGCGGCGCTGGACGAGTTTGGCCTGCTGATGATCGAGCAGCCGCTGGCCTATGACGACATCTACGAGCACAGCCTGTTGCAGCGGCAGCTCAGGACGCCGCTCTGCCTGGACGAGTCGATCCACACCCCGGCGCACGCGCGGGCGGCGCTGGAGCTGGGCAGTTGTCGCATCATCAACATCAAGCC
>DAOTYD010000078.1:0-8135 GCA_034435295.1 Anaerolineae bacterium
CTCCCTCTTCAGCAGCGCGCAGCTCTATGCTTACATCATCGAGCCGCTGTGGCTGGACACCAGCCGCCTGACCCTGACCTTCGACGACCTCGATCCGGCCGCGCCGCCGCTCCGCGTGGTGCAGATCGCGGACCCGCACATCGAACGGAGCAGTTACCGCGAAGCGGCCGTCATCGCCACGGTAAACGAACTGGCGCCCGATCTGATCGTCCTCACCGGCGATTACCTCAACCTCTCCTACCTGGACGACCCGATCTCTGCCGAGGACTTTCGCCGCTTTGCCGGCCAGCTCCACGCCCCCTACGGCATCTATGCCGTGCGCGGCACGGTCGAACCGCGCGCAGAGGGAATGGCCCGCCTGCTAGAGGGAACAGGCGTCATCTGGCTGGAGCAGGAGACGGTAACCCTCGACGTGCGCGGCCAGTCCATCACCCTGGCCGGGGTGGCCTGCAGCCACCGCTACGAGACAGATGCCAGGCGGCTGGAGGAAACCGTGAGCAGCCTGGCGCCCGACGCCTTTGTGCTGCTCCTCTACCATTCGCCTGACCTGATCCACGAGGCGGCCGCTCTGCCGGTCGACCTCTACCTGGCCGGCCATACCCACGGCGGGCAGATCCGCCTGCCGTTCATCAACCCGCCCATCCCCTTCTCGCGCTACGGCAGCCAGTACCTGGCCGGCCTTTTCCGTGAGGACGGGCTGACCATGTACGTCAGCCGGGGGCTTGGCTTCGAGGGCGGCGGGCTGCCGCGCGCGCGCTTCTTCTCCCGCCCCGAGATCGTGCTGATCGAGCTGCGCGGGCGCTGACCTCAGCGCCCCAACACAGCATCCACCGCCGCGCCGATGGCCGCCCGATCCGGCATGCCCGCCTGGTGATAGATCACACGCCCCGCCCCGTCAAAGACGAGCATCGTCGGCACGCCGCGTATGCCGTAACGATTTGCCAGCGCCGCGCCCAATGGAGAAAGCAGGGGAATACGCAGCACTTCCGCACGCCCTTCCAGTTCCTCTTCCAGCCTGTCCACGACAGGCTTGGCCATCAGGCAGGGCGCTCAGGTGTTGGAAAAAACCTCGACCACTGTCGGCTGGCCGGCGCTGACCTGCGCATCGAACGCCGCCAGCGAATCCACATCATCGGCCGGCGTGCGCAGGAAAATCCACATCGCCGCCAGGCCACCGATCACCACCAACAACAGCCAGTTTTCCCGCAGAAATTGGATCCAGATGCTCATATCCTCGCCTCGATCATTCGAAAGATTCCCATCAACCGTTCCTCGACCCGCGTCAGCTCGAACCCCGCCGCCGCCACCGCCTGCGCCGTCCGCCGGTTCAGGTGGCAGACGCCGTTGAAAGCATACCACGCCGGATGCAACATATCGGTCAGCCAGGCGCCCAGGCCACGGCCTCTCGTGTGCTCGATCAGCACCAGCCGCCCGCCCGGCCTCAGCACCCGCCGCACCTCCGCCAGCGTCCGCAGCGGATCGGGGAGCGAGCAGAACAAAAGCGAGCCGGCCACCACGTCGAACATGCCGTCCGCAAAAGGCAGGCGCTGGGCATCTGCCTGCAGCGGACGAACCACCGCGCGCGCCGGCCGCCGCCGCGCCCGCGCCAGCATCGGAGCGCTCAACTCGAGCGCCACAACCTCCGCCCCAGGGCTGTAAAGTGGCAGATTGACCCCCGTGCCGACCCCCAGCTCCAGCACCCGCCCCGCCAGCGGCGGAAAGGCGCGTCGCCGCAGCTCGCGCAGCGCCGCCCACTCCAACGGCAACATGCCCAGATCGTACCCCGAAACGATGTTGTCGAACACGCTCATTGGGAAAGAACGCCCTCTACTCCTGCAGAGAACGCAGTATCTCCAGGTTACGGCGATCCGCCGCCAGGTCGTCCTCTTTGGGCGTCTCCAGCAGGCCCGGCAGGCCGTCCAGGCGAGGGTCGTTGAGCAGGCGGCGAAAGCCGTCCAGCCCGATCTCTCCCTCGCCGATGTGCTCGTGTCGGTCCTTGCGGCTGCCCAAGCCGCCCTTGCTGTCGTTCAGGTGCAGCACCTTCAGCCGTCGCAGGCCGATCAGGCGGTCGAACGCTTCCATCGTGGCCGCATAGCCCTCCGCCGTGCGCAGCTCATAACCGGCGGCAAAAGCATGGGCCGTGTCGAAGCAGACACCCAGTCGCTCCCCCTGCGGCGCGTTCTCCAGCAGCCAGGCCAGATGCTCAAAGCGGTAGCCCAGCGTGCTGCCCTGCCCGGCCGTCGTCTCCAGCAGAATGCGCGTCGAGAGGCCCGCCGTGGCCGCATGGACCTGGCCCAGCGCCTGGGCAATGCGGCGCAGGCCGGCAGACTCGCCGCTGCCAACGTGGGCGCCAGGATGCAGCACCAGCCAGGGGATGCCCAGCGCCTGGCAGCGTTCCAGCTCGACGATGAGCGTCTCTACCGAGCGCCGCCACAGCTCCTCCTGCGGCGAGGCCAGGTTGAGCAGGTAGGAAGCGTGCCCCACCACCGGCGCGATGCCCGCCCCGGCAGCCAGCGTCCGGAAACGGCGTACCTCCGCCTCCGTCAGCGGCGCGACAGCCCAGACGCGGTTCGGCTTGACAAAGAGCTGCAACGCGTCGCAGCCGACCGAGATGGCCCGCTCGACGGCGCGGTGCAGCCCGCCAGCAATCGACTCGTGGGCGCCCAGGCGCAACATGCCGCCTCAGTCGCCACCCTCAGCGGCACGCGCCTGCTCCAGCGCCTCTTCCAGTTCCTCCAGCTCGACCAGCATCGCTGCCTGAGGCGAGTGTTTGGGCAGCCGCGCCCGCAGATCGGCAACGCGCCGCTCCAGCTCCTCAACTTTCTCCCTGTTCCCCGTCTCCCCGTCTGCCACAATCCGATACGACGTCGTGATCTGGGCCACCGCGCCCAGCATAGCCGCAGCCGAGCAGTACCTGGTCTCGGAAAGCTCAATGGCTCGCTCCACCGCCTGCGGGTCGACGCCGTCGCCCGTGACGATGTACTCGATATGGATGCGGGTATAGACCTGGGGATGCTCCTCGGCCCGCTCGCCGCTCGCCTTGACCTGCAAGCCCTTGAAGGGTTGGCGCTTTTTCTGCAGGATCGAGATCACGTCCATCGCCGTGCAGCCGGCCAGGCCGATCAGCAACAGCTCCATCGGCGTCGGCCCAGACTGAAAGCGCTCTTCGCCCGGCATGAGATGGTCGACAATGATCGCCGGCCCGTCGTCTGCCTTGCCCACCAGGCGCAGGCCCGGCCCCACCCATGTCACCTGTGCCGTCTTCATCTCAACCCTCCGCGTGCGGAATGACGCAGATAAAGCGCAGCATGCCGGCACCGGTGTTGCGGTAGCCGTGCGGCTCGTCAGGCGGGATGTAGAGGGCCACGCCCGGCCTCATCTCAACCTGGCCGCCGGGGCCGAAAGCAACGCCCTCCCCTTCCAGCACAAAGATCTCGTGCTCGTAGGGATGGGCATGGGTCTCGAACACCGCGCCGGGGTCGAACTCGATCACGCGCATGGCAAAGTTGGGCGCCCCTTCGGGCCTGCCGATCACCCAGCGGATGCCCTTGTCCTCGCCCACAGGCTCTTTGGGCACATCCAGATAGTATCGACTTTGCATGTTTCACCTCTCAGTTACCCGGGCTTTCCACCCGTTTCACGTCCGAATCGCCCCATAGGGGCAGGCCGGCACGCAGACCAGGCAGCCGTAGCACAGGCTGGCGTCGATAAAAGGCGCCTCGCCGGGATCAAGGGCCACAATGGCCTTGACGCGGCACTCTTTGCGCGCCAGGCACTTGCGACACCTCTGGCAGAGGCTCTCGTCGACGCGAGGAACCCTGGGCGGCGTGGGATGATCCGGCATGCTCTCCTCAGTGCCAGTCCGGCTTGAGCTTTTCGCGCCCGCGCAGATAGCGGTCCGCCGCGATCGCCGCCACGACCCCCTCGGCGGTCGAGATCGACGCCTGGCGGATGTGCGTGCAGAGCACGTCGCCCACGGCAAACACGCCCGGCAGCGCTGTCTGATAGGTCTGATCCACCACCAGACAGCCGCCCTCGCCGCGCGGCAGTTGGTCGTACAAAAAGTCGGTCACCGGCACGTTGCCCTGCAGGTAGAGAAAGACGCCGCTGACGGGCAGAGCGACCTCTTTGCCGCCCTCGACGTAGCGTATCCCCTCGACCTGGCCCTGGCCCAAGATCTCGCGCAGCCGCGCGCCCAGGTGAAGCGCCACCCCTGGATGGGCCGTCAGCTCCGCCGCCAGTTCCGCCGAAGCCTTGAGCGCCGGCGTAGGGCTGAGAAAGTGCACCCGCCAGGCAAAGCGGGCCAGCACCAGCGCCTCCTCCACCGCCTCGTCGTTGTTGCCGACAACAGCCACTTCGCGGCCACGGAAAAAGGCGGCGTCGCAGGTGGCGCAATAGCTCACCCCCCGCCCCAGCAGCTCCTGCTCGCCCGGCAGGGCCTCGGCGCGCCCCATCGAGCCGGTAGCGATGATCACCACCCGCCCCTCGTAGAGCGCCTGTCCGCCCCAGACCTGACGCGGCTGGCGCTGCAGGTCGACGCGCAGGACTTTGTCGGTGACGAACTCGGCGCCGAAAGAGGCCGCCTGCTGGCGGATGCGCGTCACCAGCTCGGCGCCGCTGATGGGGCCGGGCACGCCGGGATAGTTGGCGATCTGCCCGGCCATGCCCAGCGCCCCGGCGGTCAGCCCCTTGTCGACCACCAGCGTCTTGAGGCCGGCGCGGGCGGTGTAGAGCGCCGCCGTCGCTCCCGCCGGCCCGCCGCCGATGACCACCACGTCGTAAACGTTTCCACCGCTCAACATACTTTCTCTTCGCTTTTCTTCAGCGCGATGTCGGGATGAGGAAACTCGCCCAGGAACTTTTCCGCCTCCATCGCGGCGATGGCGCCAGACGCCGCAGCGACGACGACCTGACGATAGAGATAGTCCTGCACGTCGCCGGCGGCAAAGACCCCCGGCACGCTGGTATGGCGCTGCCTGTCGGTGAGGATGTACCCCCACTCGTCCAGCGCCAACTGCCCCTTGAACAGATCGGTCGCTGGCTGCATGCCGATGTAGACGAACACCCCGTCCACGTCCAGCAGCGACTGCTCGCCGGTCTTGACGTTGCGCAGGCGCACGCCCGTCACCACCCTGTCGCCGACGATCTCTTCCACCACCGTGTCCCAGATAAAGCGGATTTTGGGGTTGGCAAAGGCGCGGTCCTGATAGATGCGCGTCGCCCGCAACTGGTCACGGCGGTGGATGACGAACACCTGGTCGGCATATTTGGTCAGCACGAGCGCCTCGTCGACGGCGCTATCGCCGCCGCCGACCACGGCAACCTTTTTGCCACGGTAGAAAAAGCCATCGCAGGTCGCGCAGGTCGAGATGCCGCGCCCCCAAAAGGCCGCTTCACCTGGCACGTCGAGACGTTTGGGCACCGCCCCGGTAGCGACAATCACCGAGCGCGTGCGGTAGGTGCGCGAGAACGTCTTGACCGTGAAGGGTTGAGCGCTGAAATCGACCGCCGTCGCCGCGTCCACGACCGTCTCGGCGCCAAAGCGCTCGGCCTGCTGCTGCATACGCTGGGCCAGCTCTGCGCCGCCCACGCCGTCGGGAAAGCCGGGAAAGTTCTCCACCGTCTCGGTGCTCGCCGCCTGCCCGCCGGGGGAGGTGCCGAGCAAGACCAGCGTCTTGAGCGCCGCGCGTCCGGCATAGATCGCCGCGGTCAGCCCGGCCGGCCCCCCGCCGAGGATGATCAGGTCATAGAGAGCGGGCGCTGCCTCTTCCTCCCCGCCTCCCAGCGGCGTCAGCGCAAAGGAAGACGGCATCTTCATGCAGCAGCCTCCCCCCCATGCTGCAGCGCTTCTCTGATCCTGTCCATCATCATCCCCAGCGGCGCTGCCCCTTCGATGTGCACCGTCTCGTTGATCACCGTGCGCGGCACGCCCATCACCTGGTATTTCATCGAGAGTTCCGGGAACTCGGTTGCCTCGATCATGTCGGCGCGGATGTAGGGGCTGGCGATAGCCATCTGATGGGCCATCACCACCGCCTGCGGGCAATAGGGGCAGGTCGGCGTGACAAAGACCTGCAGGTGCAGCGGCTCGGCGATCTGGGCCAGCTCGGCCTCGACCTCGGCGCCCAGGTCGGTCGTGCCTGCAGCCACCGAACGGATAGCGTGCACGAACGAGGTGAACTCGTAGCCGGCAGGGATGCCGTACAGGCGCACGCCGTAATCCTCAGCGCCGATGACGGCGATGGCGGGGACCTTGTCGACGCCCAGTTCGTCCGCCCTGGCGCGGTCGGCCACATAATCGTGGACCTCGACCGTGATCTTGTCCGACAGCTCGCCGATCTCTTCCACCAACTGGCGGGTTTCGGGGCACAGCTCACAGTCGGACTCTTGGGTGAACATCACCAGGCGCACGGGACCGGCCAGGTCCTGAAAGAACTCGACCACCTGTGCGCGGATCGAATCATCCAACATTGCCATTTCTATTTCCTCCACCTGTTCTATTTTTGTAACTCAGCCAGAGACCCTAAAGGTCTTTTTCGGCGCGCTCTGCGCTCGCAAAACAGTCGTCGCTAGGCGATCTGCGCCAGCGCTCTGGTCAGCGCCTCGATCATCTCTTCGGGCGATTCATCGGCGGCCTGGATGCACTCGAAGGCAAAAGAGCGCATCAACTGCACGCTGGCCTGGTACGCCGCCGCGCGGATGGCAGCAAGCTGCTGGAGAATCTCCTGGCAATCGCGCCCCTCCTCGACCATGCGGGCCACGCCGCGCGCCTGTCCCTCGATGCGCCGCAGACGCCGCAGCAAATCCGCCTTGACCTTTTCATCCTGAATGCCCATCACAACCTCACTCTGCGAGAGCCACGGCCCTCATCGCGAGACCCCTCAGACCGGGCCGGACGAGCACGAGGCAGTCGACCGTGCCGCGTCCGTGCCGCCGACGCCGAACAGCGAGATGGCCTTCTTGACATTCTCGCTCCCACAGCGGGGACACACAACGGTCACCTGCCCGGCCATCGAGCGAAGCAGTTTGGAAAACTTTTCGCCACAGGCCTGGCACTGGTACTCGTAGATTGGCATAGCCACCTCCTTTGACGATATACCCTACTGGGGTATAGTATACAACAAAAGGGGTAAATTGTCAATAGTCGCAGGACAACTGCGAGCAGTTGTCCTACCCGGCGATATGACCACTTGCCGACTTGCCCAAGCCGCAGTACAATCAACCCGCCATGCCCAAAACCGACTATATCCGCTGGCTGCGCGAGCGCGTCGGCCCGGCCAAAACCCTCCTCGTCTACGCCTCGGCCATCATCCCCGATGCCCAGGGGCGCATTCTCCTCCAGCGCCGCTCCGATTTCGACTGGTGGGGGCTGCCCGGCGGCATCCTCGAACCGGGCGAGACGCTGGCAGGCTGCCTCCGGCGCGAGGTGCGCGAGGAAACCGCCCTCCACATCCTGCCGCAGCGAGTGGTCGGCCTCTATTCCTCGCCAGATTTTGACGTCATCTACCCCAACGGCGACCAGGTGCAGCAGTTCACCGTCTGCTTTGCCTGCCAGCCCGTCAGCCAGCCCCCCCACCCCGACGGCGACGAGATCCTGCGCCTGGCCTATTTCCCGCCCGACTGCCTGCCCGACGTCCCCTGCTGGTATCGCGCCATGATCGAGGATTTCGTCGCCGGTCAGCCCGAAGCCTCCTTCCGCCGCGGGCAGCCCGGCGCGCCGACCGTTCCCGACCACATCGCCTGGCTGCGCCAGCGCGTGGGCACTGCGCCCCTCATCCTGCCCGGCAGCGGCGCCTGTGTGCGCGACCAGGAGGGCCGCGTGCTGCTCGTCCGCCGCGCCGACGACGGCACATGGGCCATCCCTGCTGGCATCGCCGAACTCGGCGAGCGCGCCGACCGCACCGCCGCGCGCGAGGTGGAAGAGGAGACCGGCCTGCAGGTGGAAATCGAACGGCTGACCGGCGTCTATGCCGGCCCCGATTTCTTCCGCACCTTTCCCCACGGCGACCAGTTGCACATCATGGCTTCGTTCTTCGACGCCCGCATCCTCGGCGGCACGCCACGGCCCGACGGAGAGGAGACGCTGGCTGTTTCTCTTTTCCCGCCCGACCAGTTGCCCCCCCTCCTCCCACGCC
>DAOTYD010000079.1:0-14943 GCA_034435295.1 Anaerolineae bacterium
CCATCTCTTCGAGCAGCAGATCTATGCCCTGGCGCCCAACACGGTCAACGTCCAGGTGCGCACGCTGGCCCAGGCCCATCCCGCCCTCATCGACCGGAACAGTCCAGCGATGCAGATTGCCGCCCGCGCCTATCGCCACGGCTTTGGCGCTGACCCGGTTCTCACCCTCGGCGGCGGGTCGATCCCCGTGGTCACCATGTTCGACCAGATGCTCAAGGTGCCGGTGATCTTGATGGGCTTTGGCCTGCCCGACGACAACCTCCATGCGCCCAACGAGAAACTGCGGCTGGAAGATTTTTACCGTGGCATCAAAACCTCCATCTACTTTATGAGCCACCTGGCTTCAGAGAAATGAGAGCCTGTATCGTGCGCTATGACCAGCCCGGCGGCCCACACTGGGGCGTCGTGCAGGACGAGAGGGTTCACGCCCTCCACGGCGACCCGTTCGGCAGATGGGAGACAGGCGCAGAGGTTGCATCGATGGCATCGCTCACCCTGCTGGCGCCCGTCGTGCCGACCAAGATCCTCTGCGTTGGCCGCAACTATCCCGCCCACGCCGCCGAGCATGACGCTCAAGTGCCCGCCGAGCCGCTTCTCTTCCTCAAGCCGCCCAGCGCGCTGGTCGGCCCCGGCGCGCCGGTCATCCTGCCGCCCCAGTCGCAACAGGTCGAGTACGAAGCAGAGCTGGCCGTGGTCATCGGCCGGCGCGGCCGCAACATCGACCCGGCAACAGCCTGGCGCTACGTGCTGGGCGTCACCTGCGCCAACGACGTCACCGCCCGCGACCTGCAGCGGCAGGATCGCACGTGGACCCGTGGCAAGGGCTTTGACACCTTCTGCCCGGTCGGCCCGTGGGTAGTGACCGGCCTGAGCGAAGAGGAGATCGCCGATCTGAGCGTCGTCTGCCGCGTCAACGGCGTTGTGCGCCAGCACGGCCGCACTTCCGAGATGGTTTTCAGCCCCAGCGCGCTGGTCGCCTACGCCTCGACCATCATGACCCTGGAGCCGGGTGACCTCCTGCTCACCGGCACCCCCGCCGGCGTCGGCCCCCTCCACCCCGGCGATCTGGTCGAAGTAGAAATCGAAACCATCGGCACCTTGCAAAACCCCGTCCAATGAACACCTGCACACTTGCCCACTTGCCCACTTGCAAACTTGCAAACTTGCACACTTGCACACTCGGAGGCCCTTATGAACACCACACTCCAGCAAACCGTTCCCGCAGTCGCCCTCTGGTCCCCTGCCGAGACCCTCAGCCCACGCGTGCGGCGGCTGCGCGAGCAGTACTGGGATTTCTACAGCCGTGACTATACGAATGAAGTGCGCGCCTTTACCACCGGCAAGCCCTGGGACCAGGTCTATTCCATCTGGCACTGGACCAACGTCCCGGAGATGATGCTCTTCTTCCCCGGCGCGCGGACGTACCTGCTGGCCAGCGCCACCCGGGTTACTCTGCCCGACGGCTTTTGGGATGAACCGCTGGTGGTGCGTCAGGCGCTCTTTTTCCGGCGCGTCCTGGAGGAATATCTGCCCGCCCAGATTCTGGAAGACGAGCTCATCGTCGGTTCACACTTTTGCACCGCCCTCTCGCGCACCCTCACCCGCGCCGAGGCCCGCCAGCGCGAGCAGATGGAACAGCGCTTTCTCAAGCAGGTGCAGCGGCTCAACCGCCTGGGCGTCGGCAACTGCGGCGCCGTGCCAGGCCACCTGATTCCCGATTACCCGCGCGTGCTGCGCTATGGCATGCGCGCGCTGCAGGCCGAGGCCGACGCCGTCGCCGCCGACCCCGCCGCCACACCCCAGCAACGCGACCTGGGCCGCGCCATCTCCATCTGCCTCGACGGGGCGCACAAACTGAGCCAGCGCTACGCCGCCGAAGCCCAACGGCTGGCCGCGCAGGAAACGGACCCCATCCGCAAAGCCGAACTGCAAGAGATCGCCCGCATCTGCCACAAGGTGCCGTGGGAACCGGCCGAGACCTTCCGCGAGGCCCTCCAATCGCTGTGGTTCACCCACATGCTCGTCCTGGCCGCCGAGAGCTACCCCGGCCCCGGCGTCTCCCCCGGCCGCATCGACCAGTATCTCTACCCCTACTACCAGGCCGACCTCCAGGCCGGCCGCATCACCCCCCAGGAGGCAAAAGAGTGGCTCTGCTGCCTGTGGATCAAGCACAATTACGCCTACGACTACCAGGGCTGGGTGGGCACCAACCAGGGCATCACCGCCTCCTTCGGCCAGCTCATCACCCTCGGCGGCATCGACGAGCACGGCAACGACGCCAGCAACGAGCTGACCTATCTGATCCTCGACGTCATCGAGGACATGAACCTGCTCGAACCCAAGCCCAACGTCCGCCTGCACGCCAAAACACCCGACCGCCTGCTCGAACGGGTAGTCGAGATGGTCGCCAACGCCCAGGGCAGCCCCTTCCTGCTCAATTTCGACGAGAACTCGATTGCCGGGCTGCGCTGGCAGGGCCTGCCAGAAGAGATGCTGTGGGACTATGCCCCTGTCGGCTGCCTGGAAAACACCCTGCAGGGCTGCGACCGCTCCGGCACGGTCGACGTCAACATGAACATTGCCAAAGCCGTCGAGCTGGCCCTGCACGACGGCAAGGACGCGGCCACAGGCGAGCAGGTCGGTCCGCGCACCGGCGACCCGCGCACCTTTGCCACTTTCGAGCAGTTCTACGACGCCTTCAAGGCCCAGCTCCGCGCCATCCTGGAGGGGTTGATCGCCGCCAACGACATTGCCGACGCCGGTCGCGCCCGCTTCGAACCGACCCCCTACCTGAGCGCGCTGGTCGGCGGCTGCCTGGAGAGCGGCAAGGACGTCACCGCCGGCGGCGCCCGCCACAACTATATCACCGTCGAAGGCATGGGGCTGGCCACCGCCGCCGATAGCCTGGCCGCCGTCAAACGCCTGGTCTATGAGGAGCAGGCCGTGACGATGGAGGAGCTGCTGCGGGCGCTGGACGCCAACTTTGAGGGCTACGAGTCACTGCGCCAGACGTTGCTGCACAAAGCGCCAAAATACGGCAACGACGACCCCGCCGCCGACGAGATCGCCCGCCAGATCAGCCGCTTCTGGACCGAGGAGGCTTTCCGCCATGTCGCGCCGGCCACCGGCAAGCGCTATCGCGGCGGCTACCTCTCGTGGAACTATTGGGTGGCCTACGCCCCCTTCACCGCCGCCACGCCCGACGGGCGCCGGCGCGGCCAGTTCCTCAGCAACGGCGTCTGCCCGGTCAACGGCGCCGACCGCCTGGGCCCCACGGCGGTGGTCAAGAGCGTCGGGCACCTGGACCTCTGGACGGCGCCCAACGGCGCGTCGCACACGATGAGCTTTTCGCCGGCCATGCTGCGCAGCCAGGAAAACCGCCGCAAGCTGGCGGCCCTGCTGCGGGCCTACTGCCGCGTCGGCGGGACCTGCCTGCAGATCAACGTCGTCAGCCCAGAGACCCTGCGCGCCGCGCAGCGCGACCCGGAGAGCTACCGCAACCTGCTGGTGCGCATCACCGGCTACAACGCCTATTTCGTCGCCCTGGGCAAAGAGATCCAGGACGAGATCATCGCCCGCGAGAGCCACGGCCTGTGATGAAGGGGCTGACCTTCAACGTCCAGCGCTTCAGCACCGAGGACGGCCCCGGCATCCGCACCACCGTCTTTTTCAAGGGCTGCCCGCTGCGCTGCGCCTGGTGTCACAACCCGGAAGGGATTTCACCTCAGCCGGAACTGATGTGGTACGACACGCGCTGCATTGCCGCCCGTGACTGCCTGAGCGCCTGCCCGGAAAAAGCACTCGCCCTGACGCCCAACGGCATGGGCATCGACCGCGCCCGCTGTACCACCTGCGGCGCATGCGTCGCCGCCTGCCCGGCCGCCGCGCTGGAGATCATCGGCCGCCCGTGGAGCGTCGAAGAGCTGCTGGCCGAAGTGCAAAAGGACGCCGTCTTTTACGAGACCTCAGGCGGCGGGGTGACCTTTTCCGGCGGCGAGCCGATGCGCCAGGCTGACTTTGTCGCCGCGCTGGCCCGCCTCTGCCATCAGGCCGGCACCCACGTCGCCCTCGACACGTGCGGCGCGGCAGCATGGGAGCAGTACGAACAGGTGCTGCCGTGGGTCGACCTGGTGCTCTACGATCTCAAAATATGGGACCGCGCAGCGCACCGCGCCAGCACCGGCAGCGACAACGCCGCCATCCTGGAGAATGCCCGGCGCATCGCTGCCAGCGGCAAGCCAATGTGGATCCGCACGCCGGTCATCCCCGGCCACACGGCGGAGGCAGCCAACATCGCCGCCATCGGCGATTTCATCGCCGCCGAATTGCCCACCGTCGAGCGTTGGGACCTGCTGGCCTACACCAACCTGGGCCAGCCCAAATACCGCCGCCTGGAACGGCCCTACGCGCTGGAGGGCGTGCCGCTGCTGACCCGCGCCGAGATGGAAGCGCTGCACGCCGTCGCCGCCGCCCGCGTGCCCGTGGCTCTCTGGTCCGGCGCGACGCGCAACGAAACGCCTTCAACTGCAGAGAGCACAGAGATAAGGAGATCAGCATGTCCCTGTTAGCATCCCAACCCGGCCTGCTCCAGGCCCTGGCGGGCGAGATGACGCCCAAATTCCTGGCCAGCCGCTCTGCTGACGGCATCCCCAACGTCGTCCCCTGCACGTCGATCACCGCCGCGGGTGATGTGGAGGACCGCCTGATCCTGGGCAACTTTTTGCTGCGCAAGTCGGTGCGCAACCTGGACAGCGACCCGCGCGTGTCGGTGCTGGTGATCACGACAGAGCTGGAAGGCTGGATTCTGCAGGGCGATTTCGAGGGCTGGCAGCGGACCGGGCCTTACGTCGACCGGCTCAACTCGAGCGACCTGCTGCGCTACAATGCCTACACCGGCATCCGCAACGCCGGCATCATCCAGGTGCGGCGGGTGCTGCGCGCCTTTCGCCTGCCCAAAACGCGCGTCCTGGCCGACTATTTGCTGGCGCGCGCTTTCCGCCCCCCTGCCCTGCCGGCGGACGCGGTCGAGATGCCGCTGGCAGTGCGGCGCAGCTTTCAGCCGATGACAGCCATACGCGTGCTGGCCTTTATCGACGGGGACAGCTATCCGCTGACCGTGCCCGCCCTCTCCCTGCAGCCGGCAGGCGAGCGGGCGATGCGCTGCGCGGTCAGGGAATGCGCGGACCTGTTGGAGCCGTTGCCGGCTGGCGCCGCCGTCGCCGCCAGCCTGCTGACGCTGGATGTGATCTCTTTTCAGGTCAAAGGGACGTGGCTGGGCAGCCGCCGCCTGGCAGGCGCGCTGACGGCGGGCATGGCCGTGACCTCGGTCTATGCCGGCGGGCCGCCCATTCCGGGGCAGCGGGTGGCCTAGAGCCAGGGGTTGGCCGCTTTTTCCTGGCCCACCGTCGTCTGCGGGCCGTGGCCCGGATAGAGCACCGTTTCATCGGGCAGGGCAAAGAGCACCTGGCGGATCGAGCGTTCCAGCGTCGCCCAATCGCCGCCGGGCAGGTCGGTGCGGCCCACGCCCATGGCAAAGAGCACGTCGCCGTCGAAAGCGACCCCCTGCTCTGCCAGGTAAAAGGTCACCCCGCCGGGAGAATGGCCAGGGGTAAAGAGCACCTGGAAGCGCAGCGTGCCCACTTCGATCACCTGGTCGGGCGCCAGTTCCACATCCGGCGGCGGGCTCTCTTTGACACTGACGCCGAACCAGACCGCGCCGCCGCGCGCCTTGAGGATGGGCAGCTCAGCCGGGTGGAGGGCCAGCCTGGCGCCGGTGGCCGCGACAATGTCCGCATTGGCCGCCATGTGGTCGAAATGGCAATGGGTGTTGAAAACATAGCGGATCGCCAGCCCGCTCTGCTCCACCGCCTTCAGAATGCGCTCCGGGTGGCCGCCGGGGTCGATGACCACGCCCTGGCGGGTTTCCTCACAGCCGACCAGATAGCAGTTCGTTGCGGTGATTCCAACGGGGATAGAATGCAGCAGCATCGTGGCACCGTCCCTTATGTTCCTTCCAACTCTCCGCGCACGGTGCGCAGGAGCGACTCGGCGCGCAGTTCGTCCAGCGTGTAACAGGGCGACCCCAGGTGCTCTGCCAGCGCCTGAGCATAGCCCTGGTCGAACGCCTTGTGTTCCATGTTGATCACCACCGAGCGGATGTGCGCCTGCGGAAAGAGCCGCGCCAGACAGTGAGCCTCTTCCTGGGGCGGCATCGGCCCCAGCGAGACATTGCCCGCCCCATCGGTGAGCAGAACCATCAGCGGCATCAGGTCAGGGTGCTGGCGCAGCTCGCGGGTGATGACCTGGTAGGCCATGAGCAGCCCGGCCGAAAGGGGCGTCTTGCCGCCGACAGGGATATCGGCGAGGGCGCGCTGGGCCAGCTCGACGCTGTTGGTCGGCGCCAGGACCAGGCAGGCGCTGTTCTTCTGAAAGACCACCAGCCCCACGCGGTCGCGCCGCTGATAGGCGTCGGTCAGCAGCGACATCACCGCGCCTTTGGTCGCCTCCATGCGCTCGGCCACGGCCATCGACCAGGAAGCGTCGACGACAAAGAGCACCAGATTGGCCGCGCGGCGCACGCGCACCTTGCGCTGATAGTCGTCGGGGCGGACGGCGAGGGCAGGGCCTTGCGGCGTGCGGCGGCGGGGCTGGTGGGGCGCCGCCGCGCGCAGGGTGGCGTCGAAGGCCAGGTCGCTGGGGTCGCCCGGCGAGGGGCGCGACTGGGCGTAGCGGCCCCGCTTCTGCTCCGTGCGGGTGCGGCTGCGCCGCCCCGTGCCGGAGCGGGTCAGGCGGTCGAGCGGCGTGTCGAGCCGCCGCGGGGCAAAATCCTCCCCCACAGCGACCTCCTTGCCGCCGTCCCACCAGCGGCCCTCCGAGGGCCACTGCGGAATCGTCTGCAGCGCGGGCAGGGGGGCACATTGTTCGCGGGCCGAAGGCTCACCCTCGCTGCCTTCGACCATCACGGTCGTTTTTTTTTCCTCCGCGCCAGCCTCGCCTTCGTCCGTCGCGCCGCCATCGGGGTCGGCCGGCACCTGCGCCTGGGCCTGGGCCAGCCGCTCGCCCAGGTCGCCCAGCGTGGTCTCCACCTGCTGTAGCGGATGGCGCTTGAGGCGGTGCGGCAGGGCCAGTTCGGCCGCCAGCAGGATGTCCTGCTCAGCGATGGCGGTGCGCCCCTGGAAGGCCGCATGCGCCCGCGCCGTCTTGAGCACCACCAGGTCGGGCCGGTGGCCGTCGACGCCCAGCTCGGCCATCATCGTGGCGATAACCGTCAGGTCGCGCGGGGTGTGGCGGACGTGGGGGAGGAGCTGGCGGGCGCGGGCGATCTCGCGGGAGAGCGCCTGCTCGCGCGGCTCCCACTCGGCGCGAAAGCCCTCCGGGTCGCTCTCGAAAGCCAGGTTGCGCTCGATGATCGCCACGCGCTCGGCGGGGTTGTGGACGCCGCGGATGTCGACGCAGAGGGCAAAGCGGTCGAGGAGCTGCGGCCGCAGGTCGCCCTCCTCGGGATTCATCGTGCCGACCAGGATAAAGCGCGCGGGGTGGCTGAAAGAGATGCCCTCGCGCTCGACCACGTTCACGCCCATCGCCGCCGCGTCGAGCAGAATGTCCACGACGTGGTCATCGAGCAGATTGACCTCGTCGACGTAGAGGACGCCGCGGTTGGCAGCGGCCAGGACGCCGGGCTCGAAGTGGCGCTCGCCCTTCTGGATGGCCCGCTCGATGTCGAGCGTGCCGACGACGCGGTCCTCCGTGGCGCTGACCGGCAGATCGACAAAACGGGTGCGACGGCGGGCGCGGGGCAGCTCCTCGCCGGCGGCAAGGCGCTCCTGGCAGCTCGTGCACCAGGTCGCTGGCTGATCCGGGTCGCAGGAAAAGGGACAGTCGGCAACGACATCGATTTCGGGCAGCAGGGCAGCCAGAGCGCGGGCAGCCGTCGATTTGGCCGTGCCGCGCTCGCCGCGGATGAGCACACCGCCGATCTGCGGATAGACAGCGTTGAGAATCAGGGCGCGGCGCATCCGCTCCTGATTGACAACGGCGGTAAAGGGAAAAATTGTCGTCACTGTTGTCCTATTTCTTTGTAATGGCGATCGTCCGCGGCTTGACTGCCTCGACTTTGGGCAGCATCAGCGTCAGCACGCCGTTCTCAAAGGTCGCCTCAGCGCGGTCGACATCGACCGGCACGTTCAGCGTCAGCGAGCGCGAAAAGTTGCCGTAGGGACGCTCCTGGAACAGGTACTCGACGTTCTCCAGCGGCGGACGCAGCTCGCCGCGGATGGTCAGCGTGTCGCCCTCGATGGTGATGTCGACCTCGTCGGGCAGCAGGCCCGGCAGAGAGGCCAGCACATAAATCTCCTCAGGCGTCGTATAGACATCGACCGGCAGCCGCAGCGGCTCTTCGGGCGTGCCGCGCCGCCACGTCTCGCGCGGCTGCATCATCGACTCTTCCAACAGGCGGTCCATTGCCTCGCGCAAGGCCATCATATCCCGCATCGGGTTAAAACGCATCACGGACATCTCTTGCCTCCTCATCTCGCATGATCTTCACAGGCAGGGGTATGATCTCACATTTCTCGTTAGACGGACGCAAGAGGCGCGTTAGAGATTCGCTAGAAAGCTGGCCGCGCTCAGCCCATGAGGCGGGAGAGACTGCGCATCACCTCAAGCGCGCTTTCCCTGCGGCGGGGATCACAGGAGACAATCGGCACGGAAGGCTCGACGCCCAGCCGCTTGCCGATCTCGGCAGCGGGCATCGCTCCCGGCAAATCCTGCTTGGTCGCCACAATCAGCACCGGCACGCGGGCCTTGCGGCGGAAAAAGCGCAGCATGCGGCGGGTGACGGTCAGTGAGATGCGGTCCACGCTATCGACCAGCAACAGGACAGCGTCCGTATCGCGCCCCAGGATGTCCCACATGAACTCGAACCGCTCCTGGCCCGGCGTGCCGAACAGGTGGAACAGGTTGCCGTCGACCGTCACCTGCCCATAATCCATCGCCACGGTCGTCGTATCCTTGATCTCGGCCAGCGCATCCGTGACGCGGCGGTCGGTATTGACCACGTCGATATCCGACGCAGAGCGGACAAACTCGGTCTTGCCAGCGTTGAATGCGCCCGTGACGATCACTTTGAAAGCCTTACCCATCTTCTTTCACCCCTTTGTCCTTGCCAAAGTCCACAAAGCGATAGCCGACACCGCGCTCGGTCAGGATGTAGCGGGGATTGGCCGGGTCCGGCTCGATCTTTTTGCGCAGGTAGGTGATATAGAGGCGCAAGTAGTGGACCTCCTCGCGGTATTCATAGCCCCAGGCCTTGGCCAGCAGCTCCTCGTGCGGCACCACCCAGCCGGCTTTTTCGATCAGGTGATAGAGCAGGCGAAACTCGGTCGGGCGCAGCTTGATCCGCTGCCCACCGACGATAGCTTCACGCCGGTTGTAGTCGATGCTCAAATAATCATCGATCTTGAGGATGGCTGTTTCCGGCGACGGCTGCAACCCTGTGCGCCGCAGGACAGCGCGGATGCGGCTGGTCAGTTCGCGGATGCTGAACGGCTTGGTCACATAGTCATCCGCTCCCAGCGACAGGCCGCGGACGATATCCGCCTCGTCAGAGCGCACCGTGAGCATGATCACCGGCACCTCGCTGATCTCGCGCAGCATGCGCAACGTCTCGAAACCGTCCAGTTCCGGCATCATCACGTCCAGCAACACCAGGTCGGGCAGGTCCTTGCGGACGCGCTCCAGCGCTTCCAGGCCAGAGGACGCCCCGATGACCTGAAAGCCCTCCAGCTCCAGGTTCATCGTCACAAAGCGGACGATACGCGCCTCGTCGTCGACGATGAGGATGCGCGGTGCAGGTCCTGTCTGGGATTCTCTACTCTCGGACAATGGTGACAATGGCTTCCTCTTCCTCGCCAGGCAGGATTTCGACGCAGTGGATGCGGTGCCAGGGGAGCATCAGCGAGTGCACCTCTGGCAAAACATAGCCGATATCGCGCCCGTCACGGCGGCGCGGATTCTCACAGACCAGGAATTGGCCGTTAGGATCCGGCATGGCCTCTATCTCCGCCACAATAGGATCCTCGTTCATCAGGTGGATCATGACAGTGATCGGCATCAGTTCGCTACTCCTGGGAGTCCTGACCCTCCCAATTTACCTCCAGACTGACCCGTCCAAGCTGAATCTTGTCGCCCACCTTCAAAGGATAAGGCAGATACGGCGTCAGTCGTTGATCGTTCAGAAACGTGCCGTTGGCGCTGCCCAGGTCCTCGATGAAAAACTCGCCCTTGCGCTGGATGATCTTGGCGTGGCGGCGCGAGACGCCCTTCTCCAGCCCCCCCTCTGGCGTCAGATCGAGGTCCGGTAAAATGCCGTGCGCAGCATCGAGGCGGCCCAGCAAAACCTCAGCAGCGGCCGGCAGGCGGAGTTCACGGCGGTTCTCCACCACAACATACAGGTACAACGGCCTGGACGCCTCACTTTTCTCCGCAAGCTCACGCTCCTGGGCCACAGCGCGGGGACGAGGAAGCTCATCGGTCGGCAGTGGCGAGGTCCGCAATGTACCCCCAGCAGGAAGGTAAACCCCGCATTCGGTACAAAACAGCGTCCCTGGACGATGTTGCTTCCCACAAGACGGACATGCGATCATTTCACCCTCCTAGCCCGGCGTTTTGATACCCAAACTGCGTGTGCCGTATTTGATCGTTTTGTGGCCCTTCTTCGAAACCTGTGCCCCCTGAGTGACTCGTCCAGCCTCGAGCAGCGCCATCTGGGCCAGCTCATATTCGCCGATATCCAGCAGGCGCGTTGCCACAGTCTCCAGTTGTCTGCCCGCCTCGAGGGCACGGCCTTCTTCCAGAGCGCGCCAGGCCTGCTCCTGCAAGCGAAAGATACTCAGGCGGCTCAGCACGGTCAGGATCCGCGGCGGGACAGGCTCCGGCGGCGGCTCAGCGCTCACGTTCAAGCGAACGTCGGCCTGCAGCCGTTCCTGTCGCGCCGGCGGACCCAGCACCTCGGCGGTCAACTCCCACTGCAACAGTCGATGGGTGCCCGGCTCGGCCCGTCCGACAACCAGCTCGTAGAGCGCAGAGACCTTTTCGCCCTGAAAGAGCGGGCCCAGTTTGCACGTGCCGTCTTCCATCACCAGGTGGTCGAACTGGGGCGCAGCACAAAAGGCCGCCTCCAGCCAGACATGCTCGCTGAAGCGCAACGTCAGCGAGAGATCGCGCGCCACCAGGCGGCCGATCTTGCGCACCTGCTCATCGAGAACCTGACGAATCTGCTGAGCATGCGAGACATATACCGAGACGCCGTTCGCCTGCTGCACCAGCCGGTCCAGAAAGAGGTCGTTCCAGTCTTCGCCAATGCCCAGCGCGCTGATGCCGATGCGCTCCAGCCCGGCCCGGCGCGCCTCGACGATGCAGTCCTCCTCATCGCCGTAGGTACGCCCATCGGTCAGCAAGATCAGGTAGCTGATGCGATCAGAGCGCTGGAAACGGCGCACCTGTTCGAGTCCGGCCTTCAGCCCCTGCAGGATCTCGGTGCCGCCGCCGGCCCAGATCGAGGAGACCAGCGCATGAGCACGCGCTCGATCCTTCATCGACTGACCAGGAAGCAGCACCTCGGCACGGTCACTGAAGGCAACGATAGAAAGGACGTCATCTTCCTGCAAATCGTCGATGATGCGGTGAGCAGCAACCTTGACGCTGTTCAGCCGGTTGCCTTCCATCGACGTACTGCGGTCGATGACCAGGCCCAGGTTCAAGGGCATGCGCCGTGGCTTGAACTCGCTGCGCGGCTCGATCTCGATCAACAGGTAGAGCATCTGCTCCGTTTCCATCGCGGGCAGCGTCTCCTGACTGGTCAGCACCTGACAGCTCAGTACAGCCTGGGCCTTTTGCTCTTGCAGTTTCAGCCGGTGGTCGTACTCGCGGCGTTGCTGGGGGCTGCTGAGCACCCGGTAGGCCTCTTCGATCATCTGGAAACGTTCGGTGGAAGCTTCTCCCGTGCCGCTGTCAGGATGGAAACGCTTGGCCAGGCCGCGGTACGCCTGTCTGATCTCTTCTGCGTCGGCGATCCGCGGGATTCCCAGCGCCGCGTACAAATCAGGCAGTGGGTCAGTCTCCATCAGTCAACGGGAACTCTACAATAATCGCACTGATGTTGTCTCTGCCGCCCGCACGATTGGCTGCAGAAACCAACGCGTCACTCGCTTCCTGCGGCGAGGGCGACTGTGCGATGATCGACGCCATCTCGGCCTCGGCGACCATGCCCCACAGCCCATCGGTGCAGAGCAAGAGATGATGGCCCGCCGGGACCGAACGGACGAACGTGTCGACCTCCAGCGTGCCCCCCTGCCCCACGGCGCGGTAGAGCACGTTCTTTTGCGGGTGCATCGCCGCCTCCTCCGCCGTCAACTGCCCCATCTCCACCAGGCGGTCGACCAGCGAGTGGTCCCGCGTCACCTGCTCGAGGCCCTGCGGCGAGACGATATAGGCGCGGCTGTCGCCCACATTGGCCAGATAGACCCGCCGACCCATCACCAGCGCGCAGATCAACGTCGTCCCGCCGCCGGGCACGGCAGCCGTCACCGTTGTGTTGGCCAGATTGACCGCCTCTTCCAGAATCTCGATGATCGAAGCCTGCCCGGCGTCGTGCTCACGGCAGCACAGGGAAGCCAGGTAGAATTGTTGGAGGATGTGATGGGCCGCCGTGCGCACTGCCAGCGCACTGACAACTTCGCCCTCCTTATGCCCGCCCATGCCATCAGCCACAATGAAAAGGCCGAAAGGCTCGAGGGCGTCGTGCCCCTCCTGGAAAGCCTGAACGACCAGCACCGCGTCTTCATTGACGCCGCGCTGCCGTCCCACGTCAGAGGCCCAGCCTGCCCGCATCACCTTCTGCGGCGGGTGAACAACCGGCGGCGCGACGGGAGGCGCCCTCAACTCATCGGTCTGGTGGGCGGCCTGTCGTTTCCTCAGCAGCTTGCGCAGAGCCATTTACGCTCCTTTACACGGGCAGGGCATAGACGTTGTTATCCACAGAGCCAAAATAGACAACATCGTTCGCAACAAAGGGGGTGGAGATCACCGGGCCATTGGTGCGGAAACGCCAGCGCAACTGACCGGTCTGGGCGTCAAGAGAGTAGAGACAACCGTCGACGCAGCCAACGTAGATGGCGCCCTCGTGAAAAGTCGGCGACGACGTCACCTGCCCGCCGGTCTTGTAGCGCCAGACCACATAGCCATCGTCGGCATCGAGCGCATAGATTTCGCCATCGGCCGAGCCGATATAGACCGTGCCGCCGGCAAACGTGGCCGAAGAAACGATCGGCCCGTTGGTGCGGTACTTCCACACCGCCCACCCTGAGCGGAGGTCCAGCGCATAGACGTGCCAGTCCTGCGAACCGAAAATGACCATTTCTTTGGTCAGCAGCGGGCACGACATGATCGAGCGCCGGGCGCGGAAACGCCAGATGAGCTTGCCGCTGACCCCCACCGCGTAGAGGGAACCGCTCTCGTCACCGAAATAGATCGCTTCCTGGCCCACCGACGGCCGCGAACGGATCATCGACTCCGCCTCAAACGCCCAGGCCTGACGACCGCTGGCGATGTTCACCGCATAGAGACGGCGATCGTCCGAGCCGAAAAAGACATGCCCAAACATGGCCTGCGGAGAGGAGTAGATACGTCCTTTGGTCGGGCAGGTCCACACCAGGCGCCCCGTCTCGATGTTGACGGCGTATAGCGTGCGGTCCTGCGAGCCGAAAAAGACCTTGCCCTCGGCTACACAGGGCGTGGTCGGGATGCCGCCCTCGGCGGCATACTTCCATTTGAACTGTCCCCTCTCGGCATCCAGCGCATAGAGGTTGTTGTCATACGAGCCGATGTAGAGCACCCCATGATGAACCACCGGACTGGAGCGGATCTCGTCCTCGCAGGCGAACTGCCACAGCGCGCGATGCGCTTCGCTATCGACCTCCTCGATGACCATTGTGCCCGGCGTCGTGTACCCCTGAGCCACGCGCAGGCTCAACAGCGCCCGCCGCAGCTCCTCGGCCGAGCCAAAGCGCCGGTTGATGTCATACTCCAGCGCACGGTTGATGATCTCCTGCAGTTCGCTGGATACGGTTGGGTTGGCAGCGTGGATGGGGCGCTCGTGAAAGGAGAACGGCGGCTCCAGCCGCGGGTCCTGTTTGGTCAGCAGATGGTGCAGCGTCGCGCCCAGCGCATAGATGTCGCCGCGCGGCTCGGCAACGCCGCGATACTGCTCCGGCGGCGAGTAGCCCTCCGTGCCGATCATGGTCCCCTTTTCGCCGCTCTGAAAGACCTTGGCAATGCCAAAGTCCACCAGGTGAATCCGCCCCTGCTCGTCCAGCATGATGTTCGAGGGTTTCATGTCGCGAAAGACGACAGGGTTGGGTTTGTGATTGTAGAGATAGATCAGAATGTCACAGATCTGGAGCGCCCAGTTGACCACCTGGCTTTCGGACAAAAAGCCCCTGGTCTCGTTGAGCAGCGTCTCCAGGTCCTTGCCGTGGACGAACTCGATGACCAGGTAAGAGCGATCCCCCTCGGTGAAATAGTCATAGACCTGGGGAATGGCGGGATGGCGAAGAGTCGCCATCAGGCTGGCCTCGCGTTCGAAATTGCGCGTCACCATCTCGCGCACCTGGGGATCGGTCGCCGTGTTCAGCATCTCCTTGATGGCGCACAGACGCTCCACTTTGGGAAAGTGCATGTCGCGCGCCTTGTAGACCGTGCTCATGCCGCCGCTGCCCAGGACACCCAGGATGTAGTAGCGGTTCTGGAGAATGGTGCCTTCCGTCAGCCGCCCGTCGACGCGCGCATGGGGCACGCCGGCCATACGGCGCGTCTCCAGGCTGGGCGGCGGGGCAGCTTCCTCTCCGATATGGCGCGTGGCCAGCTCGTCTGCCGCCTGCCTGACCG
>DAOTYD010000080.1:0-42290 GCA_034435295.1 Anaerolineae bacterium
CATTGAACGGGAAGCAAAGGTAAGACGGGCATTTACAGGTTAGCATTCCGTGTCTATCCGTAGCATCCGTGTGAATCCGCGTACTGCCCGATCAAAAGTGTCAGGTGACCAGAGCGGAAAACGAGATTCTTCGTCGCTTCGGCCGCTTCGCGGCCTTCGCTCCTCAGAGTGACACGGGGGGCAGTTGGGGTCGCATCAGGCGCGGTTTGGAGACCGGGCCGAGCCGGGTAGACGCAAAAGTATGATGGACACCCCCGCTCGCTTGTTCTATTGACAGTCGCCGAAAAATCGAGTAAGATAAGAGCAGCAAAGAGGGTAACCCCCTCGCTTCTGGCGGATAACCTGGCGCAAAAGCCCACTACCGGCTAGAGGTAGGCTGCGGAGAGACCGCACAAAAAGGCGCTTTTCTTCGTCAGGGGTGAGGGGAATACAGGGGCGGCGGCTGAGAGGCTGCCGTCCTTTTTTCTCCGCCTCAGTCCTGAATCAGCGTGGCGACGGTCACGCCGTCGCCGCCCTCGCCCTTCTCGCCGGGCCGGTAGGATGCCACCAGCGGGTGGCCATGCAGGTATTCGCGGATGGCGTGGCGCAGCGCGCCGGTGCCCTTGCCGTGGACGATGCGCAGCCAGGGCAGTCCGGTCAGGCGGGCCGCGTCGAGGGTGCGGTCCAACTGCTCCAGCGCCTCGTCGACGAGCATGCCGCGCAGGTCGATCTCGGTCCTGGCAGGAGGAGGGGCATAGCCGCTGTGCGCGGGCACAACTTCCGCCTCTGGCGCGGCGCGCAGCTCCAGTTGCCGCAGTTTGACCCGCGCCCGCGCCGGGCCGACCTGCACGTCGGCCTCTTCCCCTTCCACAGCCAGGACCTGCCCTTGCGTCCGCAGCGGCTCGATCCAGACCGTGTCGCCGGAGCGGATGGGGCGCTGAGGGACAGGGAGCGGCTCAGGCGGAGGAGGCGGCTCGGCCAGCGCTTCGGCCTCCTCTTCGAGTGTTTCCAGCTCCTCCTCGATGGCAGCAACCTCGCTCAGCGACTTGCTGGCGGCCTGGAGGCGGCGGCGCAGAGCCATCACCTCTTCGCGTAGGCGCTCGATCTCGGCGGCGACCTCCGCCTGCGCCTGGGCCAGCACCGCAGCGCGTTCCCGTTCGAGCGCGCTCAGCCGCTGGCGCAGCGTCTCGGCCTCGCGTTGGGCCGCAGCGCGCGCCGCCGCCGCTGCCGCCCGCTCCTCTGCCGCTTGCAGCCGCAATTGATGCAGGTCTTTGAGCAGATTCTCCGTCTGCCGTTCGTCCTGCGAGATCATGCTCTCGGCGCGGCGGATGATCTCCTCCGCCAGCCCCAGGCGGCGGGCGATGGCAAAGGCGTTTGAGCGGCCCGGCAGGCCGACGGTCAGGCGATAGGTGGGGCTCAGCGTTTCCGGGTCAAACTCGACGCAGGCGTTTTGCACGCCGGGGGTAAGCTGGGCGTAGGCCTTCATCTCCGGGTAGTGGGTGGCGACGAACGTCGTCGCGCCGCGCACGCGGAACGTCTCCAGCAGCGCGCGGGCCAGCGCGGCGCCCTCTGCCGGGTCGGTGCCCGCCCCCAGCTCGTCCAGCAACACCAGCGAGCGCTCGTCGACGCGGTCGATGAAGGAGAGGATGTTGGTCAGGTGAGAAGAAAAAGTGGATAGGGATTGCTCGATCGATTGCTCGTCGCCGATGTCGGCATAGACCGTCTCGAAGGGGAAAAGGGCCGATCCAGCGGCAGCGGGGATGTGCAGGCCAGCCTGGGCCATCAGCGTCAGCAGGCCGACCGTTTTGAGCGTCACGGTCTTGCCGCCGGTGTTGGGGCCGGTGATGACCAGGACGTGAGTGGCCTGGTCCAACACGACATCGATGGGGACGACGGTCTGTGGGTCGAGCAGGGGGTGACGGGCCTTGAGCAGGCGGATGGCCGGTCGCGCTGGCGGATGGTCGGGCAGCGCCGGGGCAACGGCGTCGATCTCCTCCGCGTAGCGCGCCTTGGCCAGCGCCAGGTCCAGGTCGGCCAGCGCGTCGATGGTGTGCTCGATGGCAGCGGCGTGCATTGCCACGTGGGCCGATAGCCCGGCCAGGATGCGCTGCACTTCGCGCTCTTCGTCGATCTGGAGCTCGCGCCAGGCGTTGTTCAGCTCGACGACGCTGAACGGCTCGACAAAGATCGTCGCGCCGGAAGCAGAGCGGTCATGCACCACGCCGCCGATACGGCCCTTGAAATCAGCCTTGAGCGGGATGACGTAGCGGCCCTCGCGCAGGGTGATGATCGGCTCTTGCAGGAAGGGGGCGTTGCGCGGCGAGGAGATGATGCGCTGCAGGCGCTCCTGGAGGCGGCTGTGGGCTGCGCGCAGCTCGTGACGGATGCGGCTCAGCTCAGCCGAGGCCGAGTCGCGCACCTCGCCGCGCTCGTCCAGGCAGTGGGCGATCTCTTCGACCAGGTCGGGGCAGGGCGCGATGCGGCCGGCGATGTCGGCCAGGCGGGGGAACTGGCGCTCCAGCCGGCCCAGGTCGCGCTGTAGCGTCTGCGCGGCGACCAGCGTGCCGCGGATGTCCAGCAGATCGGCCGGGGCGAGCACAGCGCCGCGAGTGGCTGCAATCACCTGCGGGCGGACGTCCCGCGCGCCGCCCAGGCTGGTCTGCGGGCGCGTTTCCAGCAACACGCGCGCCTGGCTGGTCGTCTCGATCCGCTCGCGGATTTCGTCCAGCAAAGGGCTTGGCGTCAGGGCGCGCGCTTTTTCCGCCCCGGCGGAGAAAGAGGCGTAAGTGGCCAGCCGCTCCAGAATCTTGGGCAGCTCCAGCGTGTGCCAGTGTCTGGGATCCATCAGGGCAGCGCGTAAGCGAGGATCGGCGGGATGCGCGGGAACCACAGGGCATGGGTTTTGAGGTAGACTTCCAGGAACTGGCCCAGCAGCGGGCGCAGGGCGGCGTTGTGGTAACCGCGAGCCAGGAGGATGCGCAGCCCTTCCAGCCCGCCCCAGTTCTGCGAGCTCATGTAGCCGATCGACGTCAGCAGCAGGCTGGCGATGATCAGGCCGCAGAGGGCTCCCGGCAGCAGGCCCAGCAGGTTGTCGAGAAAGCCCAGTTGGGGCAACTGCACATCCTCGAACCCTTTGCGCAGCATCACTTCCAGGGCGATGGCAAAGACGGCGAACATTACCCAGAAGGCGACAAAGTGGCCCGGCGGCGTCAGGCCGCCGATGACCTGGGTCAGCGTTGCCAGCAGCCTGTAGGTGAGGCCTGCGCCGATGGTAGCCAGGTAGAACACGCCCAGGCTCATCGCCTGGCGGATGAGGCGCTGGTAGATGCCCAGGCCGCAAAAGACGACAATGACCAGGGCGAGAAGAATGTCGAATCCGTTCATAGCTTTTTCCTCTCCAGGAACAGTGCGCTCTTACTATACCACAATTGGAATAACGGTCAATATTCCCGGCGCGGACGGGACGTCCGCGCTCTCGGGGCGGCGGACGGGACGTCGGCGCCCCCAGGGCAGATGAGACATCCGTGTTCCCTGGGATCGCGGGCGTCCCCGCCCGCCCGGCGCGGACGGGACGTCCGCGCTCCCAGGGTGGCGGACGGGACGTCGGCGCTCCCGGGGCGGCGGACGGGACGTCGGCGCCGCCAGGGCAGACAAGACATCCGTGTTCCCTGGGATCGCGGGCGTCCCCGCCCGCCCGGCGCGGACGGGACATCCGCGCTCCCAGGGTGGCGGACGGGACGTCCGCGCTCTCGGGGCGGCGGACGGGACGTCCGCGCTCCCAGGGTGGCGGACGGGACGTCGGCGCCCCCAGGGCAGATGAGGCGTTCGCGCTCCCAGGATTGGTACGCAAAAAAACGTAAACCTGACTCAACCGCCCTGCGATAAGCGATTTGCGATAAGCGATTTGCGATAAGCGATAAGCGATTAGCGATTCGCGATTGGACATTCTCGCCAGTCCAGTGTAAGATTAACCCGTCCGAAGGAGGAGAGAGGCATATGGCTGGCGAGTATCTTCTGGCTCTCGACGTAGGCACCCAGTCGGTCCGTGCCGTGCTGTTCGATCTGCGCGGCAATATGATCCACAAAACGCAGGTACCGATCGAACCTTATTTTTCCAGGCAGCCGGGGTGGGCAGAGCAACACCCCGATTACTACTGGAAGAACCTGGGCGCAGCCTGCCAGCAGCTCTGGCAGGAGAGCGGTGTGGCGAAGGATGCGGTGGCGGCGGCGGCCCTGACGACTCAGCGGGCGACGGTGGTGCTGGTCGACCAGGCGGGGCGGCCGCTGCGTCCGGCAATCGTCTGGCTCGACCAGCGCCGCACAGCGGGACTGCGGCCGGTGAGCGGCCTGTGGGGGCTTGCTTTCCGTCTGACCGGCATGACCGAGACGGCAGCTTACCTGCAGGCCGAGGCCGAAGTCAACTGGATCTGCACATACGAGCCCGAACTGTGGGCGCGCACATACAAATACCTTTTCCTCTCTGGCTATCTGACCTACCGGCTGGTAGGCCGCTTTGTCGATTCGGTGGGCTGCCAGGTGGGGTACGTGCCGTTCGACTACAAACGGCTGACCTGGTCTAAACCGTGGGACTGGAAGTGGCAGGCGGCGCCGGTGGAGAGGGAGATGCTGTGCGAACTGATCCCGCCGGGACAGCCGCTGGGCGAGATCACCCCTCAGGCAGCCGAGACGACGGGCATCCCGGCGGGGCTGCCGCTCATCGCCGCCGCCGCTGACAAGGCCTGCGAGGTGCTGGGCTCTGGCGCGCTGCAGCCGCACATCGCCTGTATTTCCTACGGCACGACGGCGACGGTCAACACCATCAGCCGCCGCTATGTCGAAGTGATCCCGCTCATTCCCCCTTATCCCAGCGCCGTCCCGGCGGCCTACAGCCTGGAGGTGCAGGTCTACCGTGGCTACTGGATGGTGAGCTGGTTCAGGCGCGAGTTCGGCCTGCACGAGGAACAACTGGCGCAGGAAAAGGGCTGTCTGCCCGAAGACCTCTTCGACGAGCTGGTCAACGCTGTCCCGCCCGGCTCAATGGGGCTGACGTTGCAGCCCTACTGGTCGCCCGGTCTCAAGAGCCCCGGTCCCGAGGCCAAGGGGGCCATCATCGGCTTTGGCGATGTCCACACCCGCAGCCACCTCTACCGTGCCATCCTGGAGGGGGTGGCCTATGCGCTGCGAGAGGGGCTGGAGCGGACGCAGAAGCGGCTCAAAGTGGAGACGAGCGAGCTGCGTGTCTCGGGCGGCGGTTCGCGCTCGGACGCGGCGATGCAGATCACGGCGGACGTTTTCAACCTGCCGGCATGTCGGCCGCACGTCTATGAGACCTCGGCGTTGGGCGCGGCGATGGATGCGGCGGTGGGTGTGGGGTTGCATCCCGATTTCGAGACGGCGGTGGCCGAAATGACGCGCACGAGCTGCACCTTTGAGCCAAACGAGAAGGTGAGGCAGATCTATGACGGCCTCTATCGGCGCGTCTATCGCCAGATGTACCGCCGCCTGTGCCCGCTCTACGAGGAGATTCGCCGCATCACGGGCTACCCGCCGTGCTAGGCGGTCTTTTTCACCGCGGAGCACGCCGGGCGCAGAGTCTTTGCACTCTCGGCGTGCTCTGCGGTCGAAACCATCACTGCGCCGATTTGATCTCTTCCCACAGCGCGTCCATCTGGGCGATGTCCATCTTGTCCAGCTCGAGGCCGCGCTGGCGGGCCAACGTCTCCAGCGCGCGGAAGCGGCGGGCGAAGCGCTCATTGGCCTGACGCAGCGCCGCTTCGGGGTCGACGTGGAGGTGGCGCGCCCAGTTGACGATGGCAAAGAGCAGGTCGCCGACCTCGGCGCTTCTCTCCTCTTCTGTCTGGGCCGCATGCACCTCGGCGATTTCCTCGTCGATTTTCTGCACTACGGCCTCTGCAGCGGGCCAGTCAAAGCCGACGCGGGCAGCGCGTTTGCCGTAGGTGTACGCCTGCTGGAGCGCCGGCAGCGCCCGCGGGATGCCGTCGAGCAGCGAGCCATTCCCCTTCCGCTCTTGCTGTTTGATCTGTTCCCATTGTCGCAGCAGCGCCGCTTCGTCTTTGACCACTGCCTGGCCCCAGACGTGGGGATGGCGGCGCTTGAGCTTGGCGTCGATGGCGGCGATCACGTCGACCATTTTGAAATCGCCTTCTTCGGTGGCGATCTGGGCGTGCAGCAGCACTTCGAGCAACAGGTCGCCCAACTCTTCGCATAGTCCATCCATGTCGCCGGCCTCGATGGCGGCGACGGCCTCGTAGGCCTCCTCCAGCAATTCGCTGCGCAGGCTCTCGTGGGTCTGCTCGCGGTCCCACGGGCAGCCGTCTGGCGCGCGCAGGTGGGCGACCGTCTCCTGCAGTGCCTCAAAGCTGCCCGGTTGGGGCATCGGCGGGATGTAGAGCGCCGTCAGGTGATCGACCTGGCGCCGGTCCAGTTCGTAGAGGGGCATGTGGACCACCTGCTGGGCAGCAGTGCCCAGGCCGATGAGCAGGGCGATGGGGTGCTCGTCGGGGTACTGGTTCATCAGCGTCAATTTGAGGTCGCTGGCCATGGCGCGGCTGTAGACCTGGCCGATGAGCGCGGGCAGGTCGGGGTTGAGCGGCGGATGGTGGCGGGCGGCGATCTCGATGCCGTCGTGAATCTGCAGGCCGGCCAGCGCGTCCAGTCCCAGGGCGGTGAGGGCCGGCTCGACAAAGCTGAGCCCTTCGACGATGCGTACCGCGATGCCGCGCTCTTGCGCGCCGGCCAGGATCTGCTGTACCGTCGACTCGCCGACCAGGGGGTGGCCCGGCACGGCGTAGATGACCCCCTGGAGGCGCTGAGCGAGAAGCAGGATTTGCTGGGCGATGGCCCGGTAGACCACGTCAAAGTCCTCTGCCGCTTCATAGAGCGCGTCGAAATCGTGCAGGGTGATGGTGGGAGGCAGGCCGGCGAGGGTGGGGTGGCGGGCCGTGCGCAGCCAGACGGCTTCCGCTGAAGTGAGGACTTCCCAGGCTTCCCGCGTCAGGTAGCGGGGGTCTCCCGGGCCCAGACCGACAATGGTGATCGACATCGAGACCTCCAGGGCAAATGAGGGGGGCGCAGCGTCGCTGCGCCCCCTGTTGGCGTGTCGAGAGCTACTCAGCCTTGACCCGCGCGCGCCTGCGTCGGCGCACCAGCCAGCGCACCAGCAGCACGATGGCGACGATGGGGGCCAGCAGGATGATCAGGGTCGGCAGGACGACGATGACCAGGTAGATCGCTACCTTGACAATGACCTCCAGCGTATTCAGCAGGGCTTCGAGGGCATGGCGGAAGGTGCCGGGCAGGTTCCAGCCGCCGACCTCCAGCGGTTGGGCCAGCGCGTCGGGGGTCAGCGAGATGGTGATCGTGGCCAGAGCGACCTGGTTTTCCAGATACTGCATGCGCCCGGTCACCTGCTCGATCTCGCCCTGCACCTGCTGCAACTGCTCATAGACGGCCAGCGTGGCCTCGGTGTCCTCGGCCTTCTCGAGAAAGCCGAGCAACTGCTCCTCGACCGCGCGCAGGTGGCGCAGGCGGGATTCCAGGTCGACGTACTCGTCGGTCACGTCCTGCCCGCCAACCGACTCGCTGCGGACGGTGGTGGCGAGCGCTTTGAGCTGCTCCAGCGCGGTGTTGAACGACTCGGCGGGGATGCGGATGGTGATGCTGCCCTGGACACCCTGCTCGTACTGGTAGGTGTTCAGCGAGACGACATAGCCGCCCAGGTTGCTGGCCAGCTCCTCGATGGCGGTGATGGCCTCCTCTGTGTCGGGAACGATGAGGTCCAGGCTGGCGGTGCGGATGACCATGCGCTCGGTGCCTGCGCTGGCAGGCTCTTCGGGCCTGTAATAGTCCGTGCCACCGGAGAGCTCGCTCTGCGGCGGCATGGGGATCATACCGGGCTCTGCAGGAATTTCCCGGTAGGCCATCGACTGGCAACCGCTGGCGATGAGGACCAGCACGGCAATCCCAATGACAATCCACAGTTTCTTTTTCATCGCTATCTCCTTGTGTTTCGGGCTTGTACTCAAGACGACAGAGGAGATGGCCGGGTTCCGCCACTGGGGGTCAGCGGCCGAGGGCCAGGCGTTCGATCAGGCGGCGGGGCAGGTTGCGGGCGCGCATGCGTTCCTGGGTGATCTCGACGGGGTAGGCCACGCGGCGGTGCTCCCATGTGCCGGCCTCTGTGTCGAGGATCGCATAGCTGGCGCGAGGGTCGCCGTCCCGCGGCTGCCCAACGCTGCCGGGGTTGACGATCATGCGGTGCGGTCCCAGTTGGACCGGTCCGCTGAAGGGAGGTGTGATGGGATAACAGCGGCCACGCTTGTCGTTCAGGATAAAGATGAGGGGGATGTGCGTGTGGCCGACGAAGCAGACATCGGTTTGGAAGTAGCGGAAATTGATCGTGGCGATGCTGGCGTCCAGCAGATACTCCCAGACCGGCTCGCGGGGGCTGCCGTGGGCCAGGGTGTAGCCTTCCTGGATCAGGTTGGTGGGCAGATTGTCAAGGTACTCCAGGTTCTGAGGAGTCAGCGCTTCGCGGGTCCATCTGCTGGCCAGGCGGGCATCGACGTTGAAATCATCCAGCCCCAACTTGCCCAGCGCGGCCCAATCGTGATTGCCGGCCAGGCAGAGCAGATTGAAATCCTGGAGGCGCTCAACGCACTCGTTGGGATCAGGTCCGTAGCCAACCAGGTCGCCCAGACACCAGATGATGTCGAAGGAGCCGGCGTCCTGGAGCACGGCTTCCAGCGCCGGGCGGTTGGCGTGAATGTCGGATAGTACCAGACAGCGCACGAAACAGCCTCACTTGTGAGATGGCGCTATTATATCCCTTTTTGCCATTTGCGCGAAAGACCTCAAAGGTCTGCAAGACCTTTGAGGTCTTTTGGAACAGGCAGAGTTACTCGATTGGCGGCGCCAGGCGCACATCGGGCGGTGGTGTATGCGCCTTGACCCATTCCATGAACCATTCGCGGTCCAGCCACTGGATGAGCATGACCAACCGATCCTGCCGCTGGTTGAGCAGGTTGCGGACTTCGCAGAGGTGGTGATGGCATGTTTCGATGGCCTCGTCCATCTCGGCGTAGGAGATTTTGCCCTCTTTCCACAGCCTCATCTTTTCGCAGATGGGTTCCATCAACTGACTCCAGCGGTAGTTGCGATAGTCGTTGACGAGTTTTTCTTCCCACCACTGGGCGCTGTTTGGGTGTTCAGCCGGGTTCATTCCCAACCTCCTTCGCTGTTACAGCACCAGCGCCTCGGCGATCAGGTCGAGGACGCCTTTGATCTCGACGCCCAGTTCATAGTGCTGGTTGAGATCGCTGAGCTGGGTCTTGCAGTTCTCGCAGGTGGTGGTCACCCAACGGGCGCCGGAGCGGCGAATCTGTTCCACCTTGGGCAGGCCGCCTTTCATGCGCGCCTCTTTCAGTTCCGGCTGGGCGATGAGGCCGCCGCCTCCGCCGCAGCACCAGTTCAGTTCCCTGTTGGGGGTGAGTTCGCGAAAGTCGGTGGCGATGGCCCGCAGGAGCGCGCGCGGCTCGTCATAGATGCCGGCGTTGCGGCCCAGGTTGCAGGGGTCGTGGTAGGTGAGGGGGGTGTCGAAAGCGGCCGGGCGCACGCGGATTTTGCCCTGCTGCAGATAGTGGGCTGTCAGTTGCACGACGCTGATGCGCTCGATGTCGGCCAGTTCTTCCTGGAACCAGCCGTCAAAGAACTGGAGCAGGGTGCGCGTGGCGTGGCCGCACTCGGGGTAGGCGATGACCTTGACGCCAAGTCGACGGGCCTCTTCGACGATCCAGCGAGCAGCCTGCTGGGCTTTGGTCAGGTCGCCGACAAAGAAGGAGTGATTCGTCGCTGTGAAGAGGCTCAGCGTCCAGTCCTCGCGGGCAGCATGGAAGATCTTGGCCAGCGGGGTAATGGCGTGCTCGCCGACCAGCGGCACGTACAGCACGCGAGCGCCTTCTTTTTCGACGGGGATCTGCAGGCCGGGGTCGAATTCGCCCTGGAGGCGCTTTTCCAGCTCTTTGACCTGATCGATGTAGAACTCTTTGATCATGTCGACGATCTCGCCCTTGCTGACCTCGGCGTTGCCGATCTCGGCGACCATGTCCAGGCCCATGCCTTCCTGTTGCAGGGCGTAGCGGCCGGCGCTGACGAGCAGCCCGGTGTCCAGGTCGAAGGGGCAAAAGACGGCGCAGCGGCGGCAGCCGGTGCACTCCCACAGCGCCTTTTTCAGCTCGGCGGCCATGCGCTCGTCGGCAGGGCGGGACTCTTGGTACCAACTGGCAAGCGATTGGCCCGACCGCTCGGCCTGTTGCAGCAGCTTTTTGACCAGCATCATGCGGTAGGCCGGGATGTGGGCCGGGTCGTTCGACTCGACGTAAAAGTGGCAGGCATCGATGCAGGCGCCACAGCGGACGCAGATGTCATAGTAGAGCTGCAGGGGCTGCGTGGTGCGCTTGCTTATGGTCTGGGTGAATTGTTCGAGCATCTTGCCCTCCCTAACTCCGAGCGGTCATTTTGCTCATCACGGAGCCGATGGTGTGCATCAGCTTGCTGAAGGGGAAATAGACCATCAGCAGTTGGACGAAGGCAAAGTGGTAGATGAAGGAGGTGCCGGCGCTGGCGGGGACGGGTTGCCAGTTGAAGGAGGCCAGGCCGTGGAAAAAGTTGCGGATCTCGTGCGAGTCGACGTCGAGGACAAAGCGCATGTGGTTGCCGGTGATGGCGATTCCCAGCAGGAGGATGAGGGCGAAATAGTCCTCCGGCGTCGAGAGCCATTTGACGGCGCCGCTGAAGCGGCGGGCCAGCAGGTAGAAGAGCGGGAACATGAAGAGCAGCCCGGCGATCGTCCCTGCTACGGCTGAGAACATGTGTGTTTGTTCTTCACCCCAGCCGAGGAGGTTCCACAGGAAGTAATAGTCGGTAAAGGCGCGCACATGTCCCAACAGCAGGAGCAGCAGGCCCACGTGCATGACAAAGCCGCCGATCCAGAGGGGCTTGTTGACCCGGAAGAGCCCTTTCAGAGTGAACATGTCGACGAGCATGTCGAGGACCCTGCCCAGGCGACCCTGGGGGCGAGGGAAGAGGGAGAGGTGGGCCGGCACGGTGGGCTTTCTGAACCAGCGGTAGAGCTGGTAAGCGATGCCGCCGACAAAGACGAGCAGGGCGATGTAGGGCGTGATGTAATAGAAGAGAAAGCCGATGATCATAGAACGTTCCTCCTGGCCTGCGTTGAGATGGAGGTCGTTTCCTGTCGTTACTTTTCGCGGCGGATGGTGAAGGTAAAGACGCCGTCGCCCTTTTCCATGCTGAGCAGCGTGTTGCCGGTGCTCTTGCACCAGGCGCTGATGTCAGCCATCGAGCCAGGGTCAGTGGCCAGAACTTGCAGGATCTCGCCCACGGCAATGGATTTGATCTCCTGGCTTGTCTTGACCACCGGCATGGGGCATTGCAGCCCACGGGCGTCCAGAATCTTGTTGGGGGTAATTTCGCTCATTTGTTGAACTCCTTTTATCTGTACGATTTATACAAACAGGGTAATTTGTGCCTCTTGGGCCTGAAGGACGTAGGTTGCCGCGCCAACGACGTCTTCCAACTCGTCGATGAGGGCTTCGCGGGGAATCTCCATCACGTCCATGCTCATCTGGCAGGCCAGCAGGTGTACGCCCAGATCGATGGCCATCTGGCGCAGCTCGCGCAGGGTGGAGACCTTTTTGGCGCTCATCATCTTTTTGAACATCCAGCGGCCCATGCCGCCCATGTTGAGCTTGCTGGGGCCGATGTGGTCGATGTCCTTCAGAAAGAAGCTGAGCATCTTGCCAAACAGCCCTTTGCCGGTGGAGACTCTTTCTTTCTTGAGCGCCTGAAGGCCCCAGAAAGTAAAGAACATGCTGGTCTCCATGCCCATCGCGGCAGCGGTGGTGGCGATGATAAAGGCGCCCATCACTCTGTCCATATCTCCGCTAAAGACGACGATGGAGCATTTCTTGGGTTGGTCACTCATCTTGTTTCTCTCCTTCTCGAAAAATTTCAGCGCGTGCGCGCGTTTAGGGGCAGGGTTGGTTGCTCAGTTGCTCGACCAGGCCGATTTGCTGGCTCAGCAGGTTGGCCAGCACTGCCCGCAGCAGGTCGAGGGCCTGGACGACGCGCGGATCGGTCAGTGAGTAGTAGATCGCCGTGCCGTCACGCTCGGCGGTGACCATTCCGCGCTCGCGGAGGATCTTGAGGTGGTGGGAGATGGTGGGTTGGGGCATGTCGAGCGCCTCGGCCAGGTCGGTGACGCGGCGGCGTTCCTCGCTCAGCGCGTAGAGCAACAGGATGCGCTTGGGGTCGGCCAGGGCCTGGCAGACCTGGGCGTGGAGCAGATTGATTTCCTGGCGCAGGTTTTGGCTATCCATATAGATATTCAAATATCTACATATTTCACCGCCGCCATGATACCACATTGTGGCAAAAGCGCAAGGCCCTCGTCAATAGGCGTTGGGCGAGTGGAAGAGGTTGAAAAAGGTGCGGATGAGGATCTTGATGTCGAGCAGGAGCGACCAGTTTTCGATGTACCACAGGTCGTACTTGGTGCGCTCGGCAATCGACGTGTCGCCGCGCAGGCCGTTGACCTGCGCCCAGCCGGTCATGCCGGCCTTTTCGCGGTGGCGCTCCATGTAGCGGGGGATGGAGCGACGGAACTGGGCCACATAGACGGGGCGCTCGGGCCGTGGCCCCACCAGGCTCATCTCGCCGATGAGGACGTTGATCAGTTGGGGCAGCTCGTCCACGTTGAGCCGACGCAAGATGTTGCCCAGCCGCGTCACCCGTGGGTCGCCGGGCCGCGTCCAGCCAGGGCCGGACTTTTCGGCGTCGGTGCGCATCGAGCGGAACTTGAACATGGCAAAGGGGCGCGCGTCCAGGCCCATGCGTTCCTGCACGTAAAAGACCGGTCCGGGCGAATCGAGCTTGATCAGGACGGCCAGCAGCAGCATGAAGGGCGAGGTCAGGACGAGCAGGGCGGCAGCGCCGAGGACATCCATCAGCCGCTTGGCGGCGCGGCGCCAGCCGCGCAGGGCGATGTCGCGCACGGTGAGCAGCGGCAGCCCGCCCAGGTCGCCGATGCCCACCTGCCCGGCCATGATCTGGAAGAGGTCGGGAAAGACCTTGATCGTGGCCCGTCCGCGTTCGCATTCAGAGATGAGGGCCAGGATTTCCTGGTGGGTCGCTTCGGGCAGGGCGATGATGACCTCGTTGATGTGGTGCTTTTCGATCAGGTCGGCCAGTTCCTGCGCCGGGCCGAGGATGGGGACGGGCAGCGTGCTTTCGGCCTGCTCGCCGACTTCGACAGCGCCTACTGCCTGGTAGCCCAGCGCCGGGTTGCCCAGGATCTTGTGCAGGATCATGCGCGCCACGTCGCCCGTGCCGACGACGAGGACGCGATCGCGCCCCAGGCCGCGGGCCTGCAGCGAGGCGCGCAGCCAGCCGTGGAGCAGCCGGCCCAGCGTCACCAACACAACCGTCAGCAGCCAGGTGTAGGCGACCATGGCGCGAGGATAGTCTACCTCTAGCGGCGAGTTCTTGAAGAGGATGTAGGCAGCGGCCACACCCATAATTGTGCCGGCCGTCCCTCCGCCCACGATGCGGTAGAATTCGTCGACGCGGGACGGGCTGCGGATGAGTTGATACAGGCTGCTGTAGAGAAAGACGAGCAGGACGGAAAAGACATGGGCGGCCAGGACCGGCAGGTACTGGAGCAAGGGCGCAACGGTTGCCGCCGGCGTGGGAAGGGGAATCCACAGGCGCAGCCGGTAGGCAAGCAGGAAGGCCACGCTGGCCATGACCAGGTCGGTCAAGACCAGGGTTGTGACGAACAGGGTCTGGACCTGTCGCTTGCTCATCTACAGGGTCCTCCCCAGAGCGATGCGCTGGCGGACGCGCTCCAGTCCTGTGGCTGCGCCCAGCGTCCCCATGATCAGCCAGTGGATCAGGGGGGAGGTCTGGGCGGCATAGTGCTTCTGGTAAAAGAGGCGCATGGCGCGCCAGAACTCGACCTGGGCGCGGGCGCTGTGGCGGCTGGCGGCCCGCTTGACGTGCAGGACGGTCACCGCCGGGTTGTAGTAGACCTTCCAGCCGGCTGTCTTGAAACGGTAGCACCAGTCCAGGTCCTCGCCGTACATGAAAAAGCTCTCGTCGAGCAGGCCGACCTGCTGGATAGCCTCTCTGCGCACGAGCATAAAGGCGCCCACCACTGAGTCGACCTCGGCAACCTGATCCGGGTCGAGGTAGGTGAGGTTGTAGCGGCCAAAGCGCCGGCTGCGCGGAAAGAGGCGGGAGAGGCCAGAGAGGCGGTAGAAGGAGACGGCGGGAGAGGGAAAGGAGCGGCGGCAGGCCAGGTCGAGCGAGCCGTCGCGCAGAAGCAGGCGCGGTCCGGCGGCGGCGGCCTCCGCATGCTCCTCCATAAAGCGCACCATGCCCGCCAGCGCGTCGGGCGGCAGTTCGGTGTCCGGATTGAGCAGCAGCGCAAAGCGCGGTGTTTCTGCTCCGTCGGGATAGCCCAGCGCGCGCAGGCCCTGGTTGTTGGCGGCGGGATAGCCCAGGTTCTCGCCGTTGGCGATCAGATGCGCCTGGGGAAACCCGGCAGCGACCATCGCTGCGCTGCCGTCGGAAGAGCAGTTGTCGACCACGCAGACCGCATAGTTCAGCCCTCCTGTGCTGGCATAGACCGTCTGCAGGCAGGTGCGCAGCAGGTCGCGCGTGTTGTAATTGACGATCACGATCCCTACATCGAGCATGGTTTCCGTCTGGCGACGGGCATTGTAGCACGAAAGAAAAGAGGCGGCAAGGCTGGCGCTGGGAGCGGAAACAGGGTATAATCGCTGCCGCGTTGATGGAGGGGCAATGGAAATTGTCTGGTATGGCCTGAACTGTTTCCGTCTCAGCCAGCGCGGTCTGGCCTCGGTAGTGACGGACCCCTATGATGCCAGCGTGGGCCTGGAGCTGCCCCGGCCCAGGGCCAGCATTGTCACCGTCAGCAGCGCCAGCCCGGCCTGCAATGCCACGCGCAACGTGCGCGGGCCTTTTCGCGTCCTGGATACCCCTGGCGAGTACGAGATCGGCGGTGTCTTTATCACCGGCATCGCGACCTACGCCGACAAGAAGAAGGGCTCTCTGCATGGCATCAACACGATCTTTCACTTTGACTTTGACGGCATCACGGTCTGTCATATGGGTCAGTTGGGCCACGTCCCCACCCAGGTCCAGATCGAAGCGTTGGGGGCGGTGGACGTGCTGCTCGTCCCCGTTGGCGGTGACGGTGGCCTGACCCCCGCCGACGCCGCCGAGGTGATCAGTCTGCTGGAGCCGGCGATTGTGATCCCCATGTGGTACAAGACGGCTGGCGTAACCCTGCCGCTGGGGACATTGAACCGTTTTCTCAAACAGATGGGGATCGAAAAAGCCGAAACCCGCCCTGACCTGTCGGTTGTGCGGGGCAACCTGCCCGACGAGACGGCAGTGGTGGTTTTGCAACCCAAACTGGAGTGAGGTGCGATGCGCGCGCGAGTTGCTCTGGCAATGATTCTGGTTCTGATGCTGGCGGCGTGCGCGCCGTCGGCGGAGGTGGACCCGCTGAACAGCGGGCGGCAGCATGTGGAGGCCAGCGCATGCGCTGGCGTGGACCGCTACCAGGAAGCGATCGCCGACCTGCAGACGGCCCTGGCGGAGGACCCCTCGCGGGTCGAGGCGCATTACTGGCTCTACCTGGCCTATGCCCGCTCGGGCCAGGCGGCTCTGGCGGCCAGCACGCTCTCCAATCTGGCGACGGCGGTCGCGGCGGGCCAGGGCGGGCCAGATGCCCCTTTCTGGCTTTTTCAGATCTATGGCGAAGCGGGGGACGAAGCGGGGCAGGGCGAGATGCTGGCGGTTTTGCAGGAGGCAACGCGCGCCAGCCCCGCCGATGCTGATGCCCATTTCTGGCTGGGGCGGGCCTATTACGAGGCGGGAGAGGGCGAACAGGCGCTGGCGTCGTTCGAGAGCGCCATAGCGATGAACGCCAATCACATTCTGTCCCACTTTTGGCTGGGCCAGCTCTATACGGAACAGGGCCAGCTCGACGCGGCGCGTGAAGAGTTCGACACGGTATTGCGGCTCGACCCGCAGAACGCCGCGGCTCTGCACAACCGTGGCGTTATCCTCTACCAGTTGGGAGAGATGGAAGCGGCCCGCCGCGATTTCGAGGCGGCGATCGAGCAGGAACCCGACGACCCCCGCTCGCACTACCAGTTGGGCGCGGTCTATCTGGCAACCGCCGTGCCCGACAATCCCCTGGCTCTCCCCGATGAGGCAAAGCTGCGGCAGGCCAGCGCCGAGTTCGAAAAGGCTTTGGAGCTCTGCCCCGGCATGTTGGAGCCGTTGATCGGCCTGGGCAATGTCTATCTGGTGCAGGGGAACGTCGAAGCGGCGTTGCAGGCACTGAACCAGGCCGTTGAGCAGAACCCGGCCTCGCCCGAAGCCTGGTTTGCCCTGTTGCAACTCTATGCGATGACGCAGCAGGTCGAGCCAGCCTGCCAGGCTTATGCGCACTTTGTCAGCCTCTCGCCGCCGCAGGAGTGGATGGAGGCAGCAGATCAGATCAGGGTGACTCTGGGTTGCCCATAATCGAAAGGACAAGTTTTCAAACCGGGGAGGAAAATCTATGACTGGAAACAGACGCATTCTGGTTACCGGAGCCTGTGGCCAGATCGGCTCAGAGCTGACGCTGGCGCTGCGAGAGCGCTATGGCGGCGAGAACGTTGTCGCCGCTGGCCATCGCACCCAGCCCTCTGAGGCGTTGCGCAGCTCCGGCCCCTTCGAGTTCGTCGACGTGACGCGACGCGAGAGCATCGAGGCGGTGGTGGACCGCTACCAGATCGATACGATCTATCACATGGCTGCGATCCTCTCTGCGGCGGGCGAAAAGAACCCGCACCTGGCCTGGGACGTGAACATCAACGGCCTCTACAATGTCCTCGAAGTGGCCCGCGAGCGGCAGATGGCGCGGGTCTTTTGCCCCAGCTCGATCGCTGCCTTTGGACCGGAGACGCCGCGCGACAACACGCCGCAAGAAACTGTCCTGCGACCGACGACGATGTACGGCGTGACCAAAGTGGCGGGCGAGCTGCTGTGCAACTATTACTTCCGCCGCTTTGGCGTCGACGTGCGCGGCGTGCGCTATCCGGGCATCATCAGCAGCGAAACGCTGCCCGGCGGCGGCACTACGGATTACGCCGTCGAGATCTTTTACGAGGCGATCAGGCACAAGCGCTATGTCTGCTTCCTGCGCCCCGACTCGGTGCTGCCGATGATGTACATGCCTGACTGCATCAAGGCAACGATCGACCTGATGGAGGCGGACCTGGCCCGGCTCAAGCATCATGCCGACTTTAACCTGGCCGCGTTTAGCTTCGGTCCCGCCGACCTGGTTGCCGAGATCCAGAAGCATATCCCCGACTTTGTCTGCACCTATGAGCCTGATTTTCGCCAGCAGATCGCCGACTCGTGGCCGCGCTCGATCGACGACAGCGCAGCGCGCCAGGAGTGGGGCTGGCAGCCGTCGTATGATCTGCCGTCGATGGTGGCCGATATGCTGGACAAACTGGGGCGGAGGTACGCGGAGGGGAAGCTGTAGGAGGGGGCAAGTTTGCGAGTGTGCAAGTTTGCAAGTGTGCAGGTTTGCAAGTGGGCAAGTGGGCAAGTGGGGGTAGCGATTGCCCCTTGTGACTCATATTGAAAGGAGCCAGATGAGCGACAAGTACGAATTTATGCGCAGGGAGTTGGAAGCAGCAAAAGAGGAGAAACGTTACATCAATATCCGCACGATGGATTCGCCGCCTGGTGGTTGGATGGTCGTTGATGGCAAGGAGGTGCTCAATTTCTGCACCAACAACTATCTTGGTCTGGCGAACCATCCCAAGATCAAAAAGGCGGCCAGAAAGGCGGTCAAAAAGTGGGGGGTGGGACCGGCTGCGGTGCGCACGATTGCCGGCACGCAGCGCCTGCACATTGAATGCGAGGAGCGGATCGCCGCCTTCAAGCACGTCGAAGCGGCCATGCTGGTGCAGAGCGGCTTTTGCGCCAACCAGGCTGCCATTCCCCCGCTGGTGGGCCGCGACAAGGATACGGGGCAACAGGACGTGATCTTTTCCGACCGCCTCAACCATGCCTCGATCATCGACGGGGCGCGGCTGAGCGGGGCCAAGATCGTCGTCTATGAGCACTGTGACCCTGTCGACCTGGAACGCAAGATCGAGGAGAATCTGCCCAACTTTCGCCGTGGCCTGCTGGTCACCGATGGCGTCTTTTCGATGGATGGCGACATCGCGCCGCTGGATAAGCTGTACGAGGTGGCCTCTCGATATGGCGTGCTGACGATGGTCGACGACGCCCACGGCGAGGGTGTGCTGGGTAAGGGACGGGGCATCGTGGCCCACTTTGGCCTGGAGGGCCAGTTCGATGTCGAGATCGGCACCATGTCCAAGGCCTTTGGCGTGATGGGCGGCGTCATTGCCGGCAAGGCAATCGTCGTCGATTACATCCGCCAAAAGGCGCGCCCCAATCTCTTCTCCAGCGCGCTGACCCCCGCCGACACGGCGGCCTGCATGGCGGCGATCGAGTACGTCGAGGAGCACCCCGAACTGGTGGAAAAACTGTGGGAGAACGCCGGGTATTTCAAGCGCGGCATCCAGAGCCTGGGCATCGACACGGGCCAGACCCAGACGCCCATCGTGCCGGTGATGCTGGGCGATGTCAAACTGGCCAGGGACTTTAGCGCCAAACTGTTCGAGTACGGCGTCTTTGCCATGGCCCTCGGCTTTCCGACCGTGCCGGAAGGCAAGGCGCGGGTGCGCGTGATGAACACCGCCGCCCATACCCGCGAGGATCTGGACAAGGCGCTGGAGATCTTTGAGCGGGTCGCCCGTGAGTTGCATGTCATCTGATCGGCCTGTGAACTCTGGGCCACGGCAGCGCCGGCCCTGGGCGGTCATCCTCCTCACCGTCCTGGCGCTGGTGTTGCTGTGCTGCCTGGGCGCCTCTCTCCTGGCCAACGTTGGCCTGGGAGTGTGGGCTGCTATGGCGCAGTGGCAGCTTGTCCGCCAGCAGGAACGGGTGGCGGCGTTAGAGGCCCGCGTGCAGCAACTGCTGGAGGTGTTGCAGGAGAACGGCATCGACGTGCCGCTCTCTCCTGCCGACGAGCAGTTGATGGACACCGTCCAGACCCAGGTGATGACGCTGCGCGGCCTGCCCCTGCTGCAGCCGGTGGAACGGAGGGTGATGAGCCGCCAGATGCTCTATCAGGAGTACCTGCGTATGTTCGAGGAGGACTGGAGCCCTGCGGAGGCCCGCGACTATGCCCTCACGCTGTTTGCTTTCGACCTCCTCGACGATAGCGAGATCGATCTGTACGATCTGCTGCTGCGGCTCTATACCGAGCAGGTTGCCGGCTACTATGATCCCGAACGCGCGCAGATGGTTGTCATCTCGGACAGCGGGGAGATGGGGGCCTTGCAGCGCCTGGTCTATGCCCACGAGTTCAACCACGCCCTGCAGGACCAGCATTTCGACCTGGAGGCGCTGGGCATCCGCCCCGACGCCGACGACGAGTTCGACAGCGAGTATCTGACCGCCGTCCGCGCGCTGATCGAAGGGGACTCCAGCCTCCTGGAGCGCCAGTTCCTGGGGGCGTACTACACGCCTCAGGACCTGGCCGAGCTGATGTTGGAAGCCGGTGCGGTTGACAGCACCGTTCTCGACGCCGCGCCGCCGGTTGTCCGCGCCCACATGATGTTCCCTTACGACTATGGCCTGACGTTCGTCGAGGCGCTGTATGCAGAAGGCGGCTGGGCGGCTGTAGACGCTGCCTATGCCAGCCCGCCTCGCTCGACGGAACAGATCCTGCACCCTCAGCGCTATCGCAGCGGCGACATGCCCCAGCTCGTCTCGCTGCCGCCGCTGACCGATACACTCGGCGTGGGCTGGCAGCAAATCGACTCGGACATCATGGGCGAGTTCTTCCTCCGCCTCTATCTGGCGCGCTGGATCGACGAGGACGAAGCGGCACAGGCCGCCGAGGGGTGGGGTGGAGACCGCTATGCTGTTCACTACCGCCAGACCGATGCCGCCTTTGCCATGGCCGTTCACACGGTCTGGGACACTCCCGCTGATGCAGAAGAGTTTGTCGATGCCGCCGTCAACTATGGCACGGCCCGCTTTGGCGGCGCTGGCGAGCTGGCAGATGGTCGCCTCTGCTGGACCGGCGCTGGCGAGACGCTCTGCCTGGCATGGGGCCCCGCCGATGTGACCTTTGTGCTGGGGCCGGATCGGCCAACGGTCGATGCGGTGATGGGGGTGGTAACTCTTCCTTGACGACCTGGCAGAAGCAGCTATAATGCTGCCCAGACAAGAGAACACCTTCGGGGCAGGGTGCAATTCCCGACCGGCGGTAGGGCGGACGAGTCCGCCAAGCCCGCGAGCCGCGAAAGCGGTTGATCCGGTGCAAGGCCGGAGCCGACGGTAAGAGTCCGGATGGGAGAAGGTGAAAGAGCGCCGCCGCGCGGCGGTGGCCGTTTGTGGCCGTTATTTGCCCCGAAGGAACGTTCCTTTGGGGCTTTTCTGTTGAGATAGGGGGTATCGCCAGGGTTTTTGTATGGACAGTTCAATGCAAAGGAAAAGCGTTGTGCAACGGCTGGGTCTGGCCCTGCTGAGCGCGGGGGTTTTTCTCGCTCTGTGGCAGGGAATCGTCTGGCTGGGCGGTTATCCGCCCTTTATCCTGCCGCCGCCGCTGCTTGTCCTGCGCCGCCTGGCTGGCCTGCTGACCAGCGGCTCGCTCTGGTTTCACACGGGCGTGACGCTGCGCGAGGTGCTGGCCGGTCTGGGGCTGGGCGCGCTGGCGGCGACGCTGCTGGGCTACCTGCTGGCCCATTCGCGCCTGGCCGAGCGGCTGCTGGCGCCCTATATCGTCGCCTCCCAGTCGGTGCCGACCGTCGCCATTGCCCCGCTGTTGGTGATCTGGTTCGGCACCGGGCTCTTGTCCAAGGTCCTCGTCTGTGCGCTGATCGTCTTTTTCCCCATCCTGGTCAACACCATCGTCGGCGTGCGCTCGGTGCGGCGCGAGCTGCGCGATGTGATGCGCTCGCTGGAGGCGACCCGCTGGCAGACCATCCGCATGCTGGAGCTGCCGGCGGCGCTGCCGATCCTGCTGGGCGGGCTGAAGATAGGCGCAACGCTGGCCGTCATCGGCGCGGTGGTGGGCGAGTTTGTTGCCTCGGACCGGGGGCTGGGTTACCTGCTCAAGCAGGGCCAGCAGCTCTACGACACGCCGTTGGTCTTTGTCGGCATCGCTACGCTGGTGCTGCTGGCCCAGGCGCTCTATGGCAGCGTGGCGCTGGCGGAGCGGTTATTGCTGCGCTATTCGACCGCAGAACGTGCGGAGAGCGCAGAGAAATAAAAAAACCCTGCTGCGGAGATCGCGTCCAAACCTGCGGGGGGGGCAGCGCTCGTCAACACTCTACAAAGATATGGAGGGTAAACAATGAGAAAAGCATGGTGTCATCTGATTGTCCTGAGCGTTCTCGTCCTGGCCGGCTGCGGCCGCAGCGCGCAGCCGGAGGTAACCCATCTGCGCGTGCCGATGGGTTTTGTCGCCAACGTCCAGTTCGCGCCCTGGTACGTGGCGGTCGAACGGGGCTACTTTGCCGAAGAAGGCCTCGAAATCGAGTTCGACTATAGCTGGGAGACCGACGGCGTGCGGCTGGTAGGGGCGGGCGAGCTGCCCTTTGCCGTCGCCAGCGGCGACCAGGTGCTCCTGGCGCGCGCCCAGGGGCTGCCGGTGGTGATGGTCGCTAACTGGTGGCGGCGTTTCCCCGTCGGCGTGGTGGCGCTGGCCGAGAGCGGCATCCGCACGCCGCAAGACCTGGCCGGCCGGCGCGTCGGCATCCCGGAGACCTTTGGCGCCAGCTACATCGGCTGGCGCGCCCTGGTGTCCGCCGCCCAGATCGACGAGTCGAACATCCGGTTGGAGGTGATCGGCTATACCCAACTGGCCAATCTCACCGAGAACCGCGTCGACGCGGCAGTGGTCTATGCCAACAACGAGCCGGTGCAACTGACCCAGCGGGGCTATGAGATCGTCCTCATCCCCGTGGCCGACTATGCCACGCTCGTTTCGAACGGCATCATCGCCAACGAGACGCTGCTGGAGGAGAACCCGGAGCTGGTGCGCGCCCTTCTGCGCGCCTTCTTGCGCGGCCTGTCGGACACGCTGGCAGACCCGGATGCCGCTTTCGACATCTGCCGCCGCTATGTGGAAGGGCTGGACGAGAACGAGGCGGTGCAGCGAGCGGTGCTGGAAGCCAGCCTGACCTACTGGCAGGGCGAGCCATTGGGCGCTTCCGATCTGGCGGCCTGGCAGGAGACCGAGGAGGTCATGCGCGCGGCGGGCCTGCTCAGCGCGCCCGTGGAGCCCGAGGGGGCGTTCACGAACGGGTTTTTGCCCTGATGAATCCTCTGTTGCGCGTCCAGGATCTCTCGATGAGCTACCGCCGCAACGGCGAGCGGCTGCCGGTGCTGGCGGGGCTTTCCTTCGACGCCAGCGAGGGCGAGTTTCTCTGCCTGGTAGGCCCTTCGGGCTGCGGCAAGACGACGCTGCTGCGCCTCATCGCCGGGCTGGAGCGGCCGGATGAGGGGCAGGTTCTGCTCGGCGGCGTCCCCGTCGACCGCCCGCGCCGTTCGGTGGGCATCGTCTTTCAGGATCCGACGCTGATGGCCTGGCGCACGGTGGAGGACAACATCGCGCTGCCGCTGGAGGTGGCGGGTGTGCCACGGGAGGAAGCCCGTCAGCAGGCGCGGACGCTGGTCGAGCTGGTGGGCCTGAGCGGCTTTGAGCGCGTCTATCCGGCGCAGCTATCAGGGGGGATGGCCCAGCGGGTTGCCCTGGCGCGGGCATTGATCCACAGGCCGCAGCTCCTGTTGCTGGATGAGCCGTTCGGCGCCCTCGACGCGCTGACGCGGGAGCGCATGTCCCAGGAGCTCTTGCGCATCTGGCAATTCTATCGTAAAACAGTGGTCATGGTCACCCATTCGGTTTCCGAGGCAGTCCTGCTGGCCGACCGGGTGCTTGTCCTGGGGCCGCGGCCGGCCGTGGTGGTGGACGAAATCCCCATCGACCTGGAGCGCCCGCGCCTGCCGGCGATGATGGAGACGACGGCCTGCAACCTGCTGGTGCAGCGGGTGCGAGCGGCGCTGGGATAGACCTGGCGGGGCTGGGTGAACGCTATGCGGATCGGTATCGATGCCCGGATCGTCGCTTATCGTCGGGGTGGGATTGCCAGCTATATTGTCCACCTCTTGCCCGCACTGGCTGCGCTCGACGCGCGGAACGTCTACTTTGCCCTGCGCAGCCCGCGCGACCGCACGCCGGGCGAGGCGGCGGCCAACGTGCGCCGCGTCACAGTCTGGACGCCGCCCCATCACCGCCTGGAGCGCTGGACGCTGGGCCTGGAGGTGGCCCGTTTGCAGCTCGATTTGCTGCACAGCACGGACTCTATCCCGCCAGCGCGCGGCGCGCGGCGCTTTGTCGTCACTGTCCATGACCTCAACTTTCTCTACTACCCCCAGTTTCTCACCGCCGAGAGCCGCCGCTACTACAACGATCAGATCGCCTGGGCGGTCGGACGGGCCGACCACATCCTGGCCGACTCGGAGGCCACGCGCAACGACCTGCACCGTCTGCTCGGCGTGCCGCTGGAAAAAGTGACCACGGTCTACCTGGCCGCCGACCCCGCTTTCCGCCCCTTGCCTGCCGCCGAGGTCGAGAGGGCGCTGGCCTCCTACGGCCTTGCGCCGGGCTATCTGCTCTTTGTCGGCACGCTGGAGCCGCGCAAGAATCTGCCTGGCCTGCTCTCGGCCTACCGCATCCTGCTCGACCGCCGCCAGGTCGATGCGCCGCTGCTGCTGGTCGGCGGGCGGGGCTGGCTCTACGAGGAGACATTCCAGCGGGTGGAAAAGCTGGGCCTGGCCGGGCGAGTGCGCTTCCTGGAAAACGTCGCCGATGCCGACCTGCCGGCGCTGATGAACGGCGCGGCGCTGCTGGCCACTCCTTCCTTCTACGAGGGTTTTGGCCTGCCGGCGCTGGAGGCCATGTCCTGTGGCACGCCGGTGGTCGTCTCGAACCGCGGCTCGCTGCCCGAGGTGGTGGGCCAGGCCGCCGTCCAGGTCGATCCCGACGATCCGGCGTCGATTGCGGCGGGCATCGCGCGGCTCTTGCACGACGCCGGGTTGCGCGCCCGTCTGCGGGAGGAGGGGCTGGCCCAGGCTGCTCGCTTCACCTGGGAGGAAACTGCCCGCCAGACGCTGGCTGTTTACCAGACTCTGATGGAGGATGAGGAAACATGCTGCCTGGGGTCAAAAACCAGAGCATGAAAGCGCTTTTCTGTGCCTTGTTGGTTCTTCTTCTGCTGGCGGCCTGCGTTCCGCAGGGGACGGTCACGCCGACTGCCTCTGCGCTCACCGTCACCGACGCGCTGGGTCGTCAGGTGACCCTGCCCGCGCCGCCGCAGCGCATCGTCTTTACGGGACGGGCGCTCTTTATGCTGGCCGATGCGGCCTACATCTTCCCCGGCGCGGCGGAGAGGATTGTCGCTATGGCCAGCACCGGACAGGGCTCGGCCAACTTTATCGCCCTGATCGACCCGGCCTATGCCCAAAAAGCCGTCCTGGACAGCCAGGCCGGCGCGGAGCAGGTGGCAGCTCTTCAGCCTGACCTGGTGATCATGAAGAGCTATCTGGCTGACGACATAGGAGCCTCCATCGAAGCGCTGGGCATCCCTGTCGTCTACCTGGACCTGGAGACGGTCGAGCAGTACAGCCGCGATCTGATGACGCTGGGGCGGATCTTGGGCGACGAAGCCCGCGCCGCTGAGGTGGTGGCCTTTTACCGGGGCAGGGTGGACGCCATCCGACGGGCGACTGCTGCTCTCGAAAGACCGCGCGTCCTCTTGCTGTACTACAACGACCGCGACGGCAACGTGGCCTTCAACGTCCCGCCGCTGGGCTGGCTGCAGACCGAGATGGTGGAAATCGCCGGCGGCGAACCTGTCTGGGCAGACGCCAACCCCGGTCGGGGCTGGGCCCAGGTGACGCTGGAGCAGATCGTTGCCTGGGATGCCGATCAGATATTCGTCATTTCCTATTTCAGAGACCCGGCCGAGGTGGTCGATGCGCTGAGGGCTGACCCGAACTGGCAGGCGGTGCGGGCGGTGCGGGACGGCGCGCTCTATGCCTTCCCCGGCGATCTCTACAGTTGGGATCAGCCCGACCCGCGCTGGATCCTGGGCCTTACCTGGCTGGCGGGCAAGATTCACCCCCAGCAGTTTGCCGATCTCGATATGGTCGCCGAGGTCAGGGTTTTTTATCAGACGCTCTACGGGCTGGACGCGGCTTTTGTCGAGCAGAACATCCTCCCGGCGTTTCGAGGTGATATGAGGCAAGGGGCAGAACCGTGAGCCAGCGCCAGGCGCTTCTCCTCTTGCTCGTGCTGCTGGTCGCCGTGGCGGTCTTTTCGGCGCTGGTTGGGCGTTACCCCGCTCCTGGCTGGATCGCGCCCGCCCGGATTGCCGACGATGAGCTGGCCCAGCGGCTGATTTTCAACCTGCGCCTGCCGCGCCTGCTGACGGCGTTGCTGTTGGGGATGACCCTGGCGGCGGCCGGCGTGGTCTTGCAGTTGTTGTTCGGCAACCCGCTGGTCGAGCCGGGCTTTTTGGGCGTCTCGCAGGGGGCGGCTTTTGGCGCGGCTTTTGCCATCATCTTCTTGGGCGGCGCGGGTCTGGTCACTCGCCTCAGCGCGGCCTTCTTTGCCCTGCTGGGGTTAGGTTTTTCTTATCTGCTGGCCCGCCGGCTGCGGTTTGGCGGCTGGCTGCTGCGCCTCATTCTGGCCGGTATCGCCGTCTCGGCGCTCTTTTCAGCGGGGCTGGGGCTGCTCAAATATCTGGCCGACCCGCTCAGCCAACTGCCCGAAATCACCTTCTGGCTGTTGGGTGGGCTGGCCAGCATCACCTGGCCCAGGCTTCTTGGCGTTTTGCCCTTTGCCCTTCTCGGCCTGTTGGTCGTTTTCCTCTACCGCTGGCGGCTCAACCTGCTCGCGCTGAACGAGCAGACGTCCTTTTCGCTGGGCGTCGCGCCGGGGCGGGAGCGCTGGCTGCTCATTTTCGCTGCCGTCCTGCCGACGGCAGCGCTCATTTCGGTCAGCGGCATGATCGGTTGGGTGGGGCTGATCGTGCCGCACATCGCCCGCCGCCTTTTCCGCACCGACACGCGTTACAGCCTGCCGGCGGCCATGCTGATCGGCGGCATCTTTACCGTGCTGTGCGACGACCTGGCGCGGACCCTGTTTGCCGGCGAGATTCCGCTGGGCATTTTGACGTCGCTCTTTGGCGCGTTGATCTTTCTGGCCCTGATGAGTTTGCAGCAACCCAGGCTACGACGATGAATCAGCCGATCCTTTCGCTGCGCGACGTTTCCTTTGGCTACAGCCCCCATCAGCCCATTCTGCGCGATGTGAACCTGGACCTGCGGGCCGGTCGCATCGCTGCCATCCTGGGGGCCAATGGGGCGGGCAAGACAACCCTGCTTTCGCTGGCTTTGGGCTGGCTCTCTCCCTGGGAGGGGGAGATCTGGCTGATGGGCGCGCCGCTCAGAAAATGGTCCTCGCGGGAGCGCAGCCAGCGGATGGCGCTCGTGCCGCAGGGCGAGCACACGCCTTTCGATTACACCGTGATCGAATATGTGCTGCTGGGGCGTGCGCCACACCTGTCGCCGCTGGGAATGCCCACTGCCGCCGACGTCGAAATCGCCCGGCAGGCGCTGGAGCAGGTGGGCATTGCCGCGCTGGCTAACCGCCCGCTCCCTCAGCTTTCCAGTGGCGAGCATCAGCTCATGCTGATGGCGCGTGCGCTGGCGCAGATCGCTTCGCCAGCCCTGCCGTCGGAGGATGCGTCTGCTCGCCTGCTGCTGCTCGACGAGCCTACCGCCCATCTGGACCTGGGCAACAAGGCCCGCCTGATTGCCATCATGCGCGGCCTGCGCGAGCTGGGCGTCACGCTGCTGATGACCAGCCACGAGCCGGAGGTCGCGCTGGCCCTTGCCGACGACGTCTTGCTGGTGGAAAGGGGCGTTCCGCCGCAGTTTGGCGCGGCGGCGGAGGTTTTCACGGCGGAGGCATTGAGCCGCCTCTATCAGCTTCCCATTCGCCTGGTCGACGTGGACGGCCGCAAGCGGGTTTTTTGGACGTGAGCCTGCACATGCTTGTTGCGCCGCGCGGCGCTGGCAAGACCACCTTTTGCCGCGCGCTGGTGGAGGAGGCGCGCGCCGCTGGCTGTGAGGTGGCCGGCCTGCTCTCGCCAGCCCTCTTCGAGGGCGGCGTCAAGACGGGCATCATGGCCCAGGATTTGCGCAGCGGCGAAGCGCGCGTACTGGCGCGCGCCGAAGGGGCCGTTCCCCTGCCGCCTTCTTTCGATCTTCCCCTGGGGGGCTGGCTTTTCGACCGCGCCGTGCTGGCGTGGGGGGACCAGCTTCTGGCGGGCGACCTGCGCTGCGACCTGCTGGTGGTGGACGAGCTGGGTCCGCTGGAGTTGTTGCACGGTACGGGCTGGGTGAATGCGCTCGAAGCGCTGCGCCGGCCGGGTTATCGCTGGGCCGTGGCGGTTGTCCGCCCCGAACTGGCGGACCTCGCCCGGCGGACGCTGGCCGTGGCGGAGAACATCCCCTTTCAGCCAGCAGAAGACGCCACCTGCCAGGCTCGGGCGTGGTGGAAAGCAGTCGCTGCGCTCGGGGCGAGGGGGCGATCCGTGGCGCAACGAGATCCTTCGCTGCGCTCAGGGTGACAGATCTGTGTTGCAACGAGATCCTTCGCTTCGCTCAGGATGACAGATCTGAGTTGCAACGAGATCCTTCGCTGCGCTCAGGATGACAGATCCGTGTTGCAACGAGATCCTTCGCTCCGCTCAGGATGACAAAGGGATCTGTGTCGCAACGACATCCTTTATCTCCTTATCTCCTTGTCTCCTTGTCTCCTTGTCCCCTTGTCCCCTTGTCTCCTTGTCTCCTTGTCCCCTTGTCCCCTTTGAGGTACAATGCCCCCGTGACCTTGAAGCACATTGCGGTATATTCAGCGGCGGTGGCCCTGATCTCCGGGCTGCTGACGGCGTGCGCTTCTGCTCCCATCGCCGGTGAGGCAACCTTCGACGGCGAGGCGGCCTATGTCCACGTGCTGGCTCAGTGCAAGCTGGGCCCGCGTCCTCCCGGCTCGCCGGCCTTGCAGCAGGCAGGAGATTACATCATCGCCTACCTGCAAAGCCAGGGCTGGGCGGTCGAGGAGCAGACCTTTGTCTACCGCGATACGCCGGTGCGCAACATCATCGCCCGACGGGGCGAGGGGCCGGTAGTCATCGTCGGCGCGCACTATGACACCCGCCGCAGCGCCGACCAGGAAGACCCCAGCCAGCCCGTCCCCGGCGCCAACGACGGCGCTTCCGGCGTGGCTGTTCTGCTGGAGCTGGCCCGCGTCCTCGATCCGCAGCGGCTCGATCGCCAGGTCTGGCTGGCCTTTTTCGACGCCGAGGACAGCGGCTGGCTGGACGGCTGGGAGTGGATCGTCGGCTCGTCCTACATGGCCGGTCACCTGGAGGTTACGCCGGAAGCGATGATCCTGGTGGATATGGTCGGCGACGCCGATCAGCAGTTCTACCTGGAGGGCAACTCGGATGCAACCTTACAGGCCCATCTGTGGGAGATCGCCGCCACGTTGGGCTACACGGAAACCTTTGTCTCCGAGCACCGCTGGACCATGATCGACGACCACATTCCCTTTGTCTTGCAGGGCGTCCCCGCCGTGGACATCATCGACTTTGATTATCCCTATTGGCACACGACCCAGGACACGCCCGACAAGGTCAGCGCCGAGAGCCTGGAGCGGGTGGGGCGGGTGCTGGAGGTCTATCTGGAGGGAAGTTTGTCATCTGGACAGTGAATCCTCGTGTTGGATGATGGCCTGTGTCCAACACGGACAATCCGTCAGACTACCATCTGCAAGGAGAGAGATATGCAAACCGCAGAACGGCTGAACAAGCTACCAACCTATGTTTTCGCCGCCATTGGGCAGCGGGTGCGCGTCCTGCAGGACCAGGGCAGGGATGTGATCCGCTGCGACATTGGCAGTCCGGACCTGGCACCGTCGGAGGCGGTGATCGAGGCGCTCTGTCGCTCGGCGCGCGACCCGCGCAAGCACGGCTATCCCTCCTTCTACGGCGCGCCAGCTTTTCGCGCGGCCATCGCTGACTACTACCGCCGCCGCTTCGGCGTCGAGCTGGACCCCGAGACCCAGGTGCTGGCCCTCATCGGCTCCAAAGAGGGCATCTTTCACCTGCCGACGGCCTTTGTCGACCGCGGTTCGGTCGTGCTGACGCCCGACCCCTGCTACGCCACCTACCGCAATGCCATCCCCCTCGTCGGCGGCGAGCGCTATTCGATGCCGATGAGCGAAGAGACGGGATGGCTGCCCGATCTGAGCGCCATCCCCGCCGATGTCCTCTCCCGCGCGCGGATGATGTGGCTCAACTATCCCAACAACCCCACCACCGCCGTGGCGCCGTTTTCTTTCTTGATGGAGGCGGTCGAGTTTGCCCGCAAGCACAACATCCTGCTGGCCTATGACAACCCCTACTGCGATGTCACCTGGGACGGCTATGTCGCCCCCAGTATCTTTCAGGTGCCCGGCGCGATGGATATTGCCATCGAGTTCAACTCTTTCTCCAAGTCGTTCAACATGGCCGGCTGGCGCATCGGCATGGCGGTGGGCAACCGCGAGATCATCGCTGCGCTGGCGCGGCTCAAGACCAACGCCGATACCGGCATCTTCCAGCCGCTGCAGGACGCGGCGGTCGTGGCCCTGCAGACGGACGACGCCTGGATCGCCGCCCGCAACGAGATCTATCGCCAGCGCCGTCAGGTGGTGACCGAGGCGCTGGACCGCATGGGGCTTTCCTATACCCGCTCGCCGGCGACCCTCTACGTCTGGGTGCGGCTGCCGCAGGGGGAAAAGAGCCTCGATTTCTGCTCGGCGCTGCTGGAGGCGACGGGCGTCTCGCTTTCACCAGGCGGCGCCTTTGGCGACTGCGGTGAGGGCTATGTCCGCATCACGCTCTGTCACCCCGCCGAACGGCTGGCGGAGGCGATGGCGCGCTGGGAGCAATGGATGGAGGGAAAATGAAGGAGATCGGGACAAAGATTACGGCGGTCACGGTGTACCCGGACCGGGCGCGCCTGACCCGGCAGGGGACGGTTGCGCTGCAGCCCGGCAGCTACAGCCTGGTGATCACCGAGTTGCCGCTGACGCTCGACCCGGCCTCGGCGCGGGTGGCAGCCAGGGGTACGGCGCGCGCCCGCCTGTTGGGGCTGGACGTCCGGCGCGAGTTCTACGTCGAGACGCCCGACGCCCGCGTGCGTGAGCTGGAAGAGCAGGTCGAACGGCTCCAGGATGAGGTTCAGGCGCTGGAGGGACGGGCGGCGTTGCTCCAGGAGGACCGCGCCGCGATCCGTGGCCTGCTCGGGGCGACGGAGCAGTACGCTCGCGGCCTGGCGCTGGGCAAGACTACCGCTGCCGAGCAGATGAAGCTGCTCGATGGGCTGGGCGAGCGCGCCCGCCAGGTCGATGCGGCGCTGCTGGCGCTGGCAGCCGAGCAGCGCGAGGCCGGGCGCCGGCTGAAAAAGGCACAGGCGGAGCTGGAGCAACTGCGCAGCGCCCGCGGTCGGGAGCGCTACGCCGCCGTCGTCGAGGTCGAGGTCAGCCAACCCGGCGACCTGACGGTGGAGCTGACCTATGTCGTCTCCCGCGCTGGCTGGACGCCGCTCTACGACGTCCGCCTGCTGGAGGGCGAAAAGGCCGTGCTGGAGATCGGCTATCTGGCCCAGGTCACTCAGCAGACCGGCGAAGCGTGGAAAGACGTGGCGTTGACCCTGTCCACGGCCCGCCCGGCGCTGGCGGAAAAGGTGCCCGAGCTCGATCCGTGGTTCATCGACATTGTTCCGCCGCCGCCAGCCCCCTCGCGGATGGCGAAAATGGCGGTCGCGGCTGCGCCGCAAGGGTTGGGGGCGGGCGCAGATATGGGTTTTGCTGTGCGAGCGCCAGAGCCCGAAGCGGTGATGGAAGAGGCCGCGGTGGTGATGGCGGCGGTGGCAAGTTCAGGGACTGCGGTCACCTACGTCGTGCCGGGTACGGTCACCATCCCCCCTGACGGCGCGCCGCACAAGGTCACTGTCGCCCGCCTCGAGTTGCCGCCGCAGATCGACCACGTTGCTGCTCCCAAGCTGGTCGAAGCGACCTACCGTCGCGCCCAGGTTGCCAACGATAGTCCCTACACGTTTCTCCCCGGCCCGGCCAACCTCTTTGCCGGCGACGAGTTCATCGGCAGCACGGCGCTGGAGCTGACCGCACCCGGCGGCAAGCTCGAGTTCTATCTGGGGGCCGATGACCGGGTCAAGGTGAAACGCGAACTGAAGCGGCGCGAGGTCGACAAGAAACTGATCGGCGACCGGCGCACGCTGCGCTATGGCTATGAGATCGAGCTGGAGAACCTCCTGCCGGTCGAGGCCTCGGTCAACCTTCAGGACCAGATTCCGGTATCAAGGCATGAGAGCATCAAGGTCAGGCTCGAATTTGTCGAACCCAGGCCGGATCAGACGAGCGAACTGGGCCTGCTCGACTGGAAGCTTGCCCTGGCGCCCGGCAAAAAGCAGATGGTGCGTTTCGACTTTACGGTGGAGCATCCGCGGGATGTGGAGGTGAGGGGGTTGCCGTAGGGGGAGACGGTAGATGAGGGGACAGGTGAGGTGGGGGAAAGGGTGGCTCTTTCTGGTTCTTTGCGCTCTGGCTTTTCTGTCGGCCTGTTATCTTCCCGCTTCGCCGCAGGCGGCGCTGACGGGTGAGGCCTCTCCTGTCCCTTCCTTGCCGCCGACAGGGACGGCGTCGCCTTCTGTGACGGTGACGGCGGCGCCTTTACCGACGCCGCCGCTGCCCGCTATCGACCCCCAGGCCGTGCGGGCCAGCATCGCCGCGACGGAGGCGCGCCTGAGCCAGCGCGGCCTGCAGATGGTCTGCCTGAGGCAGGAGAACGTCGATCTGGACGATGGTCTGGAGTGGTTGGGGCTGTACCTGTTGCCCGCCGACCCGCCGCAGCTTTTGGGGTTTGTGCTCGACGGCGACATCTGGCACGACCTGGCCCCGCCAGAGAACGAGGAGTACGCCGGCCTGGGCCAGTATGCGACCTGCGAGATGGAAGTGCGCGACGTCAACGCCGATGGCCGGGTCGAAATCCTGATCTGGGGCCGCGCCGATGCCAACGTGGACTATTTGCACGTCTTTGCCTTTGCCGGTGACCACTATGCCCTGTTGGGGGCTTTCGAGGGCAAGGGCGGCATCCTCCTGGAAAACAGCGACGGCGACCTGGCCGATGAGGTCGTGGTGCGGCTGCGGCCGCAGGCCGGCCTGGTGCAGGAGATCGTCTATACCTGGGACGGCAGCCACTATGCCTGGACGTGGGACCGTTACGACTGGTTCTACCTGGATCGCCCGCACGTCTACCGCAGCGACACGCCCGAACGGGCCCTGATTTCCTTCTACCTGGCGCTGGACGATCGAGATTTGCCGGGGGCTTTTGGGCTGTTGTCGCCGGCGGCGCAGGCGGCGCAGCCTTACGAGAGCTGGGTCGATGGCTTTGCCACCACCCTGCAGGTCGAGGTGGGCGTGGTGCAGTTGATGAGCCGCGAGGGCGGACAGGCGACCGTGGCGGCGCAGGTGATCGCCATGGACAACGTGGCCGGCAGGGTCATCGCCGCCCTCTACGACGTGACGTGGCATCTGGTCGAGACGGAGAACGGCTGGCGGCTGGCAGATGGCCGGGCAGAGATGTTGGAGCAGTGGGAGGTGCGTTACTACCCGTAGCAGCGGAACGTGTCGGCTGAAGCGCTTGTTGGTCGCAACGTATGCTTTGCTAAGATGACTTGTCCTACAACGGTACACCGTCCATCGGGATGGCGCAGAAAATGATGGCTTCCTTTGACGCGTAGCACTTCAAAGCCAGCCCTACGCAATGCCGCAACCAGTTTCTGACCTTTCTGCTATTTGCCATTTCGCTTCGAAGGGTTGCACCCAACTCCTGCTTACCATGAACGAAACCCTTCGCTTCGCTCAGACAATGGCTTCCCGCTGCGGCTGTCTCCAACCTGGCCGCCTGATGGGCGGGTTGACTAGTCCAGGCTGAAGAGCCTGACCAGATCGTCGTTGTCGTTCTTCTCTTCGGGCCTGTTTCCGACAGGGGGGGATTGGGGGGAATCGTCCGCCGCAAAGAAGGCCACCATGCGGTCCTCTGCCGGTGCGGCAGCCCTGGCTGGTTCGACGGGGGCGGCGGTTTCTCTGGCAGGGGCTGGCTCTTCGAGAGGCAGTTGGACGATAAAGCGGCTGCCGGGGCAGGTCTTTTCGTCATAGCCGGGGCTTTCGGCCCAGATGCGCCCGCCGTGGGCGACGATGATGCCCTGAGCAATGGCCAGCCCCAGACCAGGACCGCCTCCCTTGAACTCGGTCGTTCCAGAGGAGTGCAGGGCAACCTCGCCGGTGCGGTAAAACTTTTCAAAAATGAGGTCGATATCTTCCGCAGCGATGCCGATGCCGCTGTCTTCCACCGTCACCTGGGCAACCGGCCCCAGCTCGGGTGACTGGACCACCTCGCCGGAAATGGCGATCCTTCCTCCGTCCGGCGTGTACTTGATGGCGTTGTTGACCAGGTGATGAAAGGCCTTGTAGAGCAGGTCCGGCTCGGCGGGGCAGAAGGGGAGGTCGTCCAGCCCTTTGATCTCCAGGTGCAGGCTGCGCGCTTCGATGGCCTTGCTGAACTCGTTGCAGACGCCGCGCAGGGTCAGCGACAGGCTGACCGGGCTGCGACGGACGACCAGGTTGGAAGTCATCACCCGTGATGTATCCAGAATGTTGTTAAAGATGCGCAGCAGCCGTTCCGTGCTGGTCATGATCCCCTCGCTCAGCGCCTTGATTTCGGGGATTTCTTGCACGGCGGGCAGGTTCTGCATCATCTGGGCGTAGCCCGTCAGCGCGGCGACGGGCGTGCGCAGTTCGTGGGCGGCGACCTGGATGAAATCGGATTTGGTGCGGTCGAGGCGTTCCAGGCGGTCGAGCGCCTTGCGCAACTCGATGTTGGCCGCGCTCAGCGCCTCGATGGCCTGCCGGTCCGAGTCGCGCAGGCGGTTGACGAGACGGAGCGTCAGGCGGATGCCCAGCGAGGGACTGCGTCCCAGCACGGCCAGGAAGGGGTCGCGGTAGATCTCGATGATCGTGCTGGGTTTGGTCGTGCGGACGGTGGCGGTGCGCGTCGTTTGCTGCAGGATGGCCATCTCGCCAAAGAACTCGCCAGGCTGCGTGTAGTGGAGATGGCGCTCCGAGCCGTCTTCGAGGCGTTGCAGAATCTCGACCTCGCCATTGACCAGCACATAGACTGACTCGCCGACGTCGCCCTCGTTGCAGATGGTGGTGTGCGCCGGCAGGTGGCGGATCGCCGACGATTCGGTCAACGCCGCCAGGTCCTCTTCTGCGATGCCAAAGAGGAGCGGGCGGAGAAACTCTTCGACAGTTTCTTGCGGGGAACGGCTGTTCATTGTCGTTACTATAGCATGAATTGGAGAAATGTGCAATTTCACGGTTTGCGCAGACTGTGACTTGAGGTACAATCGTACCATTCTTGATCTTTCGCCACAGGAGGGAGCCATGCGCATTGTCGTCGATGCGATGGGGGCGGACCGCCGCCCCGAACCGGATGTCGCTGGCGCGGTGCTGGCGGCGCGCGAGTGGGGTGACCAGATCGTCCTGGTCGGACCGGAGGACGTGGTCAAAGCGGAGCTGGCGAAACACGAGACAGCCGGCCTGTCCATCACCGTTGTCCACGCGCCGCAGACGATCGAGATGCACGAGCACACGGACGCGGTGAAGCAAAAGCGCGACGCCTCGATCCGCGTGGGCATGCGGCTGGTGCGGGATGGGCAGGCTGACGCCTTCGTCTCTGCCGGGAACACGGCTGCGGTGCTGGCCTCGGCCCTCTTCGACCTGGGCCGTCTCCGCCGTGGCCCGGCGCGCGTCCGCCGGCCGGCCCTGGCGACGATCTACCCTGTTGCCGAAAACCCCGTCCTCCTGCTCGACAACGGCGCCACCGCCGATTGCCGCGTCGAGGACCTCTATCAGTTTGCGCGGATGGGCGCTGCCTATGTCGAAAAGGTGTGGGGCATCCCCAATCCCCGCGTGGCTCTGCTCTCCAATGGCGAGGAGGCAGACAAGGGCAACATGCTGGTGCGGGACGCGTTCGCCTTTCTGCAGCAGAGCGAGTTGAACTTTGTGGGCAATGTCGAGCCGAAAGAAGTGACCCGCGGGATGACGGATATCGTCCTGACCGATGGCTTTACCGGCAACATTATGCTCAAGACAACCGAGGCGACGGCCTCCTTCCTGATGCGTCACCTCAAGCGCGAGCTGACGGGTGGGGCGCTGAACAAGGTCGCCCTGGCGTTGCTGCTGCCGGGGCTGCTGGCGATGGCGCCGGGATTGCTGCTGCTCTCACCTGCCCTGCGGCGCATCGCCCGGCGGCTCGACTATGCCGAATACGGCGGGGCGTTGCTATTGGGCGTGAATGGTGTTGTCATTATCGGACATGGGCGCTCGAACGCCAGGGCGGTCAAGAACGCGGTGCGGCAGGCGCGCCGCGCCGTCGAGAATGGTGTGCTGGAGGTCATTCGTTCCAGCATCGTCGAAGGATCAGAAAGGGGAGAGGATGAATCGTAGGCGTGTTGTGATCACGGGCGTGGGGGCAGTGACGCCGCTGGCCCTTACGGCAGAGGAGACATGGCAGGGGCTGCTGGCAGGGCGTTCCGGCATTGCCCGCATCACCCAGTTCGATGCCTCCGCGTTGCCCGTGCAGATCGCGGGCGAAGTCAAGGGTTTCGACCCCAAGAACTATATGTCGTTCAAAGAAGCGCGGCGCGTGTCGCGTGCCACGCATCTGGCGGTGGCCGCGGCGCAGGAAGCGGTCGCTGCCGCCGGACTGGAGCCGCCGCTGGGCGAACGGGCTGGCGTGCTGATCGGCACGGCGGTGGGCGGCATGGAATGGCTGCTCGAACAATATGTCGTCTATGCAGAACATGGCCTGTCGCGGGTCAATCCCTTTGCCATTCCGGCGGCGCTGCCCAACATGCCCTCGCACCACGTCAGTATGTGGGCGCAGGCGCTGGGACCCATCAGCGCCATCTCCACGGCCTGCGCCACGGGCACGCAGGCGGTGGGCGAGGCGGCCGAGTTCATTCGCCGCGGCGCTGCCGACGTGATGATCTCTGGCGGGGTGGAAGGGTTCATCCAACTGGTTGCCGTTGGCGGCTTTTGCGCCATGCGCGCCCTGGCGGTATGCAACGACGAGCCGGAGCGGGCCAGCCGCCCCTTCGACGCCACGCGGGATGGCTTTGTCTACTCCGAGGGTTGTGGTATCCTGGTGCTGGAGAGCCTGGAGCACGCTCAGGCGCGTGGCGCGCCCATCCTGGCCGAAGTGCTGGGGCATGCTTCGTCGTCGGATGGCTTTCACGTGGCCCAGCCCGACCCGGAGGGGCGCGGCGCCAGCCGGGCGATGAGGTGGGCGCTGGAAGACGCTGCCGTCACGCCGCAGCAGATCGACTATGTCAACGCCCACGGCGCGGCAACTCCGCTGGGGGACGTTGCCGAGACGAAGGCGATCAAGAACGTGTTTGGCGAGTATGCCTACAAGGTGCCGATCAGCTCGACCAAGTCGATGATCGGCCATGCCATGGGCGGCGCTGGAGCGATCGAAGCGGTGGCATGTGTATTGACCATCCGCGACCAGGTGATCCACCCGACGATCAACCTGGAGCATCCCGACCCCGAGTGCGATCTGGATTACGTGCCAGGAAAAGCACGCCCGGCGCGGGTGCGGATGGCGCTGTCCAATTCCTTCGGCCTGGGCGGGCAGAACGCCTGTCTGGTGCTGGGTCAGTTCGGGGGCTGAGATGCGCATTGTTGCCAATGAAAAGGGAATCGCCTGGCGGGCGGCGGTGGGCAAGTATGCCACCCTGGCCGGCCTGGGCGTGTTGCTGCTGGCCTTTATCCTCTCGCTCAGGCCGACCGCTTCGCTTCTGTTGATGCAGGTTGGGCTGATGGCGGCGATGATCCTGGGCGTTATGCTCTCGTTCATCGGCGGCTATTACGGCGAGCGTTTTGCCGGCCCGCTGGCCCATCACCTCAAGGTGCGCGAGGCGCTCAAGGGCGGCTTTGACCGGCGCTATGTGCTCTATCAATACGTCCTGCCTGCCCCCCACGTCCTGTTGGGTCCGGACGGGCTGACGGTGTTCCTGGTCAAGTCGCAGGGCGGCAAGATCGCCTATCGGGACGGCAGGTGGCGGCATCAGATGCGGGGGCTTTTTCTGCGCCGGCTGGCGGGGCAGGAGGCTCTTGGCGAGCCGCACCTCGACCTGAAAGTGTTTGTGGATCGGATGAAGCGCTATCTGGCAAAGCGCCTGCCGGGGGTGGAAGTGCCGATCCAGGGGGCGATTCTGTTCGTCAATCCTGCCGCCGAACTCGACGTCGACGAATCGCCGCTGCCGGCGTTCTATGGGAAAAAGGTGCGTAGCTGGCTGCGCGGCCCTGGCGAGCGCCGCAAGCTCCCCGGCGAGGTGTACCGGCAGTTGGAAGAGGTCCTTGCCGGTTCTTTCGCCGCAGTGGAAGGAGGGTGACACAGGAATCCGTGTTTTCACTTTGTTCAGGGTCAGGGTGATAAATCCGTGTTGGGCGCACAGGGGGAGCTGAGTGCCAATGGAAGAAGCCAGGTGTTCTATTGAACAGTGCGACATCTTTGACTTTATGGCGTATCACGTTGGAATGACTGTGCTTCACCCTGGCGGTTTGTGGGCTACAGAGAGACTTGCCGAGAAATGTCACATTGCCAGAGGAAGCCGAGTTCTGGATGTTGGATGCGGCAAAGGCACAAGCGCTGTGTACCTGGCAAAGAGATATGGATGTCAAATCACAGGCGTGGATATCGAAGAGAGACTTGTAGAACAGGCAAACGAGTTGGCTCGAAGGCGGAAGGTCTCAGAGCAGGCCAGCTTTCAGATTGGAGATGCGCTTGATTTGCCTTTCCCTGCTAACGAGTTTGATGTCACCTTTTCTCAGGCGTTTCTCATCCTCGTAGCCGATAAGAAACAGGCAATCCGTGAAGCACTCAGGGTAACCCAACCTGGGGGTTTTATCGGTTGGCTGGAGTTGAGTTTCTACAAACAACCAACAGACAGTCTTTTCCGTGCGGCGACGTCTTCGGCTTGCGTATTTTGCATCCGCAACACACTCACATTTGATGAATGGAAGGCGTTGTTTCAGGAATGTGGGATGGCCGATTTGGAAGTTGTTACTGGTGAGATGGGGATGCGCCAGCGCCGTATGTTTCGAGACGAAGGGTTTCTGAATGCGGCAAGGATCATGTGGAAGTGGCTGTTCAATGCAAGAATACGAAAACGAATGAATGCGGTGTTCGAGTTCTTTCGTGAGCATAGCGATTATATTGGGTACGGAATCTACGTGGGCAGAAAGCAATAGGCAAAAAGCGCCCAACGGTTCTGTTTGGCGGGGCAAGCCGTCCACGAATGCTTCACGAATGCACGAATAGGGTCATCATTCGAGTATTCGTGGTCTGTTCGTGGATGGTTCCCGCACCTGGCGATCAACGCAACATAGGGTGGCAGGTAATTACTCCCAAGGAAAACAGGGGCGACGCCCGTCGCCCCTGTTTCTTTGTTCCTGTTGTCGGGCTATCCGCCCATTTCCTTGAGCCTGGCTTCCCACTTGCTGTAGAGGCGGTTGTAGGCCTCTTCGCTGATCTCGCCCTTGGCCAGCCGCAGGTCCAGGTTGTCCAGCAGGGCCTGGATGTCGGCGGCGGTCTGCGGTGTGGCGGGGGCAGCCGCTGCTGGCGCTGCTGGCGCTGTGGGCGCTTCCTGGGGCGGCCGCTGCTGCATGGCCTGGCTCATCATCTGGGCCATAGCTATACCCATACCCGCTCCAGCGCCCAGTCCTACGCCAGCGCCGGTCATCGTGCCGGCCTCGCCCTGCTGCTGAGCGGCGTCGCGCATGGCGCGGGCGGCCTGGAACTGCATGTAGGCGCTCATGTCGCCGATGGCGCCCATCGCCGCTGCCTCGTCGATGGCCTTGGCTGTCTCTTCGGTCGGGCTGATCGACTCGATATAGACGCCGGTCAGGTTGATGCCGCGCGCCGTAAAGTCGTCGGCAGCCTTGGCCCGCACGCCAGAACCCAGCTCTTCGACCATCGCCGGGATGTCCAGGATCGAGCGACCCATCTCGCCTAGCAGGTCGGTCAGCTTGCTGATGATGATGCTGCGCAGGAACTTTTCGACGTCGACGGTGCGGTACAGCCGCTGCGTGCCGACGATCTTGTTGACGAACAACTGCGGGTCGGCGACCTGCATGGCGAAGGTGCCAAAGGCGCGCAGGCGGGCCATGCGCAGCACCGGGTCGCGGACGGTGATCGGCTCCGGCGTGCCCCACTTCATGTCGAGGAACTCGCGCGTGGTGACAAAGTAGACCTCGGCTTTGAAGGGGGTCTGCTCCGAAAAGAGGTGCCTGCCGACAAACTCGATCAGGTAGGGAATGTTCGCGGTGGTGATCGTGTGGCGGCCAGGGCCAAAGACATCGAGCGCCTTGCCGTCGCGGAAAAAGACCGCTGCCTGGCTCTCGCGGACGATGACCTGAGAGCCGATGCGGAAATCACCAGCTCCGCGCTCGGGGAAACGATGGACGATCTCGAGCGCGCCCTCGTCCATGAACTCGATAATGTCAAAAATCCGTGCCATTTTTCTTCCTCCTTAAGCTCTCTGAGAGCCAGGGCTAGACTGCGCCCAGGATGACTTGCTCGCGCCCGTCAAAGGTCGAGTTGGCCTCGGCGCAGATGCTCAGTACCTGGCGGACGGCCTCGGCCAGCCCTTCGCCGCCGATGATGGAGGTCTCCAGGTTGTTCAGCGCGTCCGACAGCCGCTCGGCATAGCTCAGCAACTGCTGGTCGAAATCGTACAGCCGATCCAGATCGTCTTCCTTCACCCGCACGGCGTCGAAGAGGCCGGCGTAGCCGTAGGATGCCTTCTGCACGCGGTCGATAAAGGTCTGGAGCTTGACCGTGGCGTTGCCCATTTCGTCCAGATACTCGAAGCGGCCGGCGCTGATGAGCTGCTTCTGCAGGTCGTCCATGCGCTGACGTTGCGCGGCCATCTGGGTGGCGATCGTCTCGCGCAGGAGCTTGTCCGACTCGCGGCGCATCTCCTTTTCTTTGTAGCCCTTGTAGCCTGGGATTTTGCCAATCAGCTTCTCCAACCAGGAGCGCTCATCGCTTACCCTATCGTATAGATCACTCATCGTATTCCCTCCTCTGATCGTTATACTCGCGGTTCCTTGCCCGCACGCCTGTATTATAAGGCAAGTTGACGGGAAAGGAAAGCGCCCAGGCGGACAACAAGCTGACGCATGACTGACGGCTTGACCGCCGGGTTCGCCGACTGCGTATCTCTACCCTCCCGCAGGTTAGAAGGTTGCGCTCAAACCTGCGGGAGGGCAGGCAATTACGCGAACCCGGCGTTCCCGGTGGTCAGGCGCCCCTGCGGTTCAATCCGCCAGGTCGTGGGCGATTTCCAGGTCGCCGCTCAGGCCAAAGTCAGACGGGGTTTTGTGGATCTCTGGCGGCTGAACGTGCGCCTCGACCATATCGACCGAGTCGGTGACGGCCAACTGCTCGAAGAGGAAGCCGAACTGGGCTTCCAGGTCCTGGCCGATGGCGGCGCGCACGTCCTCCGGCATCTCCCAGAGCGCCCGCTTGAAGGGCCCCAGCCCCCGCTTGCGGCTGTTGTAGTAGAACTGCTCCTCAGTCTGTCCTTCTTTCCACTCGTTGGCGTGGTGCTCTTTCAGGTAGGCATAGATGGTGGCTTTGAGCTCGGCGGGGAAGAGCGGGTGGTCATAGACCAGATTCTGGAAGCCGGTGGCCAGGTGCACCTCGCAGGCGTTGGCCTCGGCGAACTTGTGGAAGGCCTCGGGCGGGAGGGTGGAGGCGCCGTGTTGCACCGCGCCGGCCATGCCATACTCCTCGCGGCCGATGTAGCCCAGCCTTTGCAGCACGTCGAAATCGATCTTGACGCGGGCCAGCGTGCCGTCGGGCAGGACGACGCCGCCGTGCGAGGTGCCGGTCTGGATGCTCAGCTTGCTCAGGCCGGGCATGTCCGGCGGCAGGGAGGCGTTGTAGCCGTCCATAAAGGCGCGCAGCTCCTCCTCGGTCGAGTTCTTGCCGCCGACCTCGCCGATCTCCCCGCCGACGGAGATGGTCACAGCGGGCGGCTCCAGGCCGCGGATGAACTGGGTGAAGCGGGCGCAGAGGGTAAAGTTGGTGCGCTGCTGTTCGGTCACCGTGGGCTGGGTCAGGTCGACCAGGGTGGAGGTGTCGATGTCGATGTTGAAAAAGCCAGCGGCGATGGCCTCGCGGATCAGGTCTTCGACGGCGGCAAGTTCGGGCGCGGGATCTTTGGCGTATTTGCTGGCGCTGACCTGGAAGTGGTCGCCCTGGAGGAAGAGGGGGCCGCGGTAGCCCTCGCGAATCGCTGCGCCGATGATCGCAGTGGCGTACTCGGCCGGGCGCTGGTCGGTATAGCCGATCTCGGAACGGGCGATCTCAAAGATCATGGCGGCCACGTTGCGCTGCAGGGCGGCGCGAAAGACGGCGCGGGCCATGTCATAGGTCAAAGTGCGCAGGTTCATCGCCGGCGTCGTCCAGCGGTCGCGCGTCTGGCCACGGCCGCGGGCGATGTAGAGGGTGTGGATCGAGGCGGGACGGATGCCCAGCGCCTGGCCCAGTTCCCAGAGCAGGTAACGGGCCATGGCGCGCGTTTCGCCCTCGGCAAAGACGGCGTTGGCAACCAGCGTGTCGACGGCAGGGCCGCGCAGGCGTTGCTCGTCTACAACGTGAATCTCGCCGTCTGTCACGGTTACGATGCCCTTGAGGGGCTTGAGCAGGGCAGTGGGGTTGGGGGCGATCATAGTTCCTCCTTAAAGTATGCAAGTATGCAAGTGTGCAAGTATGCAAGTGTGCAAAGCTCCCGAGGCGATCTTTGGGGGGGGTTGGATT
>DAOTYD010000081.1:0-5895 GCA_034435295.1 Anaerolineae bacterium
GGGCAGAGGCGTCACCGCAGCGGGGGGAGGCGTCGCCGCAGCGGGCGGGGGTGTCACCTGGGCTGGCGGAGCCTGAGCCGGGCGGGGCAGCACCCTGGTCTTGCTTTCCGGCGTCACGACGGCCGTCTCGACAGGCAGTGGTTTGCCAACTGCTGCCCGCAGCTCGCGAGCAAACTCGGCCGCCGTCTGATAGCGATGGTCCGGTTCCTTGGCCAGCACGCGGAAGAGAATCTCCTCCAGATGCGGCGGCAGGTCAGGGCGGATGGAGCGCGGCGCGGGCAGGGGGTCGTTAATGTGCTTGAGCACCACGCCCATCGGCGTATCGGCCTCGAATGGCAGGACGCCGGTGAGCAACTGGTAAAAGACGACGCCCAGCGAGTAGATGTCCGAACGCTCGTCGCCAGCCCGTCCGAGGCCCTGTTCGGGGGAGATATAGGCAGGCGTGCCGACAACCGCGCCGCTGGCCGTCACGCCGCTCAGGTTGACCATCCTGGCGATGCCAAAGTCGGTGAGGATCACCTGGCCTTCGCTGTTGAACATGATGTTGGCCGGCTTGACATCGCGGTGAACCATCCCCCGGCGGTGGGCGTAATCGAGCGCATCGGCCACCGCCGCAGTGACCCGCGCCGCCTCCTCGATCTCCATCCACGCCCCCTGCGCCTCCAGGTCGCGCAGCCGCTCCTTGAGCGTGGGGCCGTCGATGAACTCCATCACCATATAGTAGACGCGCCGCGTCTGGTCATAGTCGAAATCATAGACCTGCACGATATTGGGATGACGCAGCGCGGCGACCGCCCTGGCCTCCCGCTGGAAGCGGGTCAGGAAATCTTTTTCCACCGCCAGAAAGGCGTGCAACACCTTGATCGCCACCCAGCGTTCCAGCGCCGGCTGGTAGGCCTTGTACACCTCGGCCATCCCGCCGCGCCCCAGGTGCTCGACGACCTGATATTTGCCCAGCGTTTCGCCGATCAATGCGATCTCTCTTCTCTGCCTGCGAGACCACCCCCCGCGGGCCTATGGCTGACAGGCAGAAATCAGCGCCCCCAGCGCCTGCATGGCGCGGTCAAAGTCCTCCGCCGGCACCAGCAGATGGTCGCGCTGGTAGGCAGAAAAGACCAGCAGGCTCACCCCGGCCTGGGCCACCACATGGGTCAGTCTGGCGATATAGCCGACCAGCCCCAGCTCCAGCGGCAGATCGAGCGTGATCAGGCGGTAGCCCTCCTCCGCCTGGGCTTCGAACTGCTCGCGCAGCACAGTCCATGAATCGGTGGGCAGGACCAGCGTGACCTCGTCTTTATCGACAATCAAAGCGCTGAAAGGTTCCAGAACCTCCAGCAGAGGAGCAGCGCGGTCGAGCACGGTCAGGGGAAGACTGACGATGGTATAGTCCTGCTCGTCGGTGTAGAGACAGGTACGGGCAAAGACCTGCAAGAGCTCAGGCGGCATTTCCATGTTGGCCCTCCTCGATCCAAGATGCCAGGCACCCCCTGATCGCGGGCGGAACTGCCTTGAATGGGGTCAGGGTGGCTGTATCTTACTATGAGGCGGGGTTTTGCGCAAATGCCACAACGGACGGCTGTTCGTAGCAGTGGGGGCCCGCCGCTTTTTTGCCACAGACTTTTGCCACAGATTACACAGATTTCACAGATGTTCTAACCTGCGGGAGGACAATGTAAAGAGACCTCCGAGGACAGCGCCTCGGAGGTCCAACTCTCAGCGAGCGAGGCGTGGAGAGGTCTGAACGGCAATGGGGCCATGCCGCGCCGCCGGGCCAAACACCGTCACCGGCTCCAGGATGTAGTAGTAGGCCCGGCCCGGGCGCAGCCTCTCTTGCCAGGTGTAGCTTGCCCCCACAGGCAGGCCCGCATGCCTGGCCGGGATCAGGGTGCTGTTGACAAGGAGATAGGGGCCGTTGCGCTGAGTGCTGCGGTAGAGGTTGAAGCCGACCAGGCCCACTTCCGAGGCCGTCTCCCAAAAGACGGTGACCCTGTTGCCCCGCGTCACGCCCTCGAAGCGGAGCAGGTCAACGAGGACCGGGAAGCCCACCCTGACTCTCATCACTGCCAGGTTGTTGGAGTCAGAGATCTCCCAGGCAGAGGTCGAGATGCCGACGGTATGGGTCACCCATCCCCTGTAGGCAGCGTCCACCTGGACAGGCAGGGCGATGCTACCCCCTTCTCCCCCGTCCACCACGCCCAGATTCCATTGGCAGGCAGCAGAACGACGAACGGTCGTCACGCCGGCGGAAGGCGTGTAGCGGATGACGACATCCTCCGCCGCAGCCTGGCCGGCATTGAGATAGTTGACCGTGTAAGTGACAGGCACACCCGGCTCGACATCCTCAGGCCCCTCCAGCCAGACCAGCAGGTCCGCCGCGACGACGTGGGAAGAGAGAGGAGCAGCGACGTTGTTGCTCGTGTCCGTCTCGCCCGTCGTGGTGCCGATGGTCACCGTGTGGGAGAGCCAGCCCACAAAGGACAGATCGACCGTCGCCGTCACCGTGATCACGCCGCCCTGCCCGGCCGCCAGATCGGCAACATCCCAGACAAAGCGGCTGTCTGCCCGCGGGGTGACGGCCGCGCCGGAAAAGGTCACAAGCGGGCTGACCAGCGCAGAGGGCAACAGGTCCGTGATGACGACGTGGTGAGCGGTGGCCGGCCCGGCGTTGGAATAGACCAGTGTGTAGGTGATGACATCGCCCGGGTGGAGCTCGCCTGCCGGCTCGACGCGCTGGGCAACCCCCACGTCCGCCGGCAGAACGTTCAGCGCCAGCGCCGGGTCGCCAAAGAGCGTGTACTCTTCGATCTGATCGTTGCCCGCCGAGGTCTGACTGTACAGGTAGAGCTTGCCCTGCATCGTGGCCGGTCCCAGGCGGGTCACGTCGTCGAAAAAGAGCGCATCGAACAACCCGCGGTTGAGGAAATCGTGGATGTAAGCCAGCCCCAGGCCGGTAGCGGACCAACTGGCAATTGCGCCGCCGCCGGGCGCGCGGACCATCCGTTCTGCGGTGGAAGAAAAGTCAGTGGTCGCGTTGCTGGGCAGGATAAAGTAGCCGTCCGAGCAGGCCATCGCCACGACCAGCGGCAGGCGCCCGCCGTTGACCAGTTGCGGCACCTCGCTGGCCTGCAAGAGCTTTTCGATTGCCCAGAGCAGGGTCCCCGCATGGCCGATATAGTTCACCACCAGGGCGCCCTCATTGATCCCCTGGATGACCGCCGCATGCGCTGCCACCGACGGCATCTCGTAAGGGTGCGTGACCCCCAAATAGACGCGCACAGGCTGATAGGGCGAGGGCAGATAGCCATTGACCAGGACGTCGGAATACTGAGCGAAATTGCCCGCGCTGTCGGCATTGTCGGCCACAAAGAGCACGCGCTGGTTCCACTCCCCTGGCGGCGGGGCCTGCTCATAGTTCAAAATCTTGTTCACCACCGCCGTCGCCTCGGCGCTGGTCTTGACCGGCAACCGCCCGATGTGCATGTCCGGCAAAACGTCATCCCCGCTGACGCAGACATAGCGGTTGTCGACCGGCACCTCTTTGACCCACAGGTCTACATCGGCCAGATAGGGCGGTACAAAGTTCGGCTCGTTATGCCCTCCATAGTTCTTGAAATCATAGTTGCCATCGCCGACGAGCAGAACATAGGACGGCGCCGGCCTGGTCCAGTTCGCATACGCATAGGCCAGGAAATCGCGGATGGCCTGCGGGTCGAAAATGCCGTCGTTGAACTCGTTGTAGATGTCCTGCACGTCCACAACGACCGTGCGCAGCCCCTGCGCGGCGCGGTAGTCGGCCAGCGGCAGAACGGCGGTGTAAAAGTCGGCGTGGGTGATGAGGATGTAATCGGCGCCGTTGTCCGGCGAGCGCAGGCCCGCAAGCTGCACTGGCTCGATGCGCAGAGGGGAAAGCCACTGCTCCGGCGTCAGCGCCAGATAGCGATGGCCGCCGGCGATGGTCTGCCCGAAAGAGCAGCTATAGGCGTTGCCGTCCCATTCGACGGTGCTGTTGACGATGCGCGAGGGAGCAAACGGCTCGGTGATGTCAAAGACAGCAACAGTGGGAGCAGAAAAACCGTCGAGGCGAAAGGTCCAGGTCCCGGCAGCGTCGCCGTCAAAGGCCAGCCGATCCTGTTCCGCCGTGAAGGTGTCGTCATACTCGATCTCGAAGCGATTGACATAGAGCAGTTCATAGACCCCGCCCTGGTCGCGGGGAATCTCGACCGTGATCGTGTTGAGTCCTTCGGTCAGAACCGAGGAGGGCACATCAACAGCAAAGGAGTATTCGGCGCCCACAGCCCAGAGCGCATCTCCGATCAGATAACCGTTCAGGTAGATGCGGGCGTGGTGTCTGTAGACGCTGGCGGGATAAGCGGTCACCCCGCGCAACAGGCCGCGGACTGTGGCGCTGAAAGGGGCCGTGGCAATGTGCTGCAGCGTCGTCCTGTAGTCGAAAGAGATCGGCGCAAAAGCAACAACCTGGGTCCAGTACCAGTGGTCGTCATCAGGTCCGCTGGTGTAGCGGGAGTCGTACACGCGGTTCTCCTCGACACGTTGCGCGGTGCGAAAGTGCGACAGCAGCGGCGCCCCAACGACAATACTGCCGTCCACCTGGCCCATCCGCAGGCCCCATCCTCCGCCCCAGGTGAGCCGATAGACGTTGACGTCCGTGTAGCGGCTGTCCATCTTCTGGCCGTAGAAGAGCACATAGTCCTGCGGGTCCAAAGTGCCATCCTCCTCGCCGACAACCCAGATGGCCACCTCTGTTTGCCGATGGAAGAGGTGCAACGTGCGCGGGTCGATCTGATCGAGGGGGAGGCCAGCCGCCAGCAGGTCAGCATGGGTCAGGCGGTAGATGCCGTCCTGATCGACCAGAACCTGGAACAGCGGCCCGCCTTCGACCGTCATCCCTGCGGCGAGGGGGGCCGGCGCGGGGGATGTGCGCCACTGGCGGGCCTCTGCGGCGTTCAAGAGGGAGCGGCTGATCACCTCCTCGAATCCTCCCTCGTCGACCAAGGCGCCCCCTCCCGCGACGCCAAAATCCAGCCGCACGCGGATGGTGCGGTAGTACTTTAGCTCGCCGGTCACAGGGTTGTAGCGGAAAGGATAGAAGCGGACCTGCGCCACGCGCTGGCTGCGGACAAAGGCCGTCGAGGCGACCTCGGCCAGGAGAGGGGGGTAAAAGCCCGCTGTGGCGTAGGCTTCTCTGTCCCGCAGCCGCGCTTCGACGAGCGTGCTCTGGCCATGCTCGTCCCATTCCTCGACGAATTGCACCGCCGGGCAAAGGTCGCCCTCGCCGCGCCGCGTCTCGACCTCTGCGCTCAGCACGGTCAGGGTCGGTGCTGCCTGAGGGGGAATGCCCACCATCGCCGCGCGGACGGGGAGAGCAGGCCAGCCCGCAGCGGTCGTCTCGCCAAAGCCAGGCACGCGAATGAGGCGACAGGGACCCGCGTCTGAGCTGTCCGTCACGACCTGAAAAGCGGGCGTCGAGAGCTCGAGTTCGACTCCCCGTTCATCGGAGCGCACGACGCGCAACGCCGGCTCTGTCCCCAGACGGCGCTCTCGCAGAGCGGACGCTGGCCGCAGGGCAGCGCCGCCCTCAGCCGCGTGGCGAACGGGCAGAGCCGCTGCCCGCACGGGGTCTGACAGCAGCAAGGCAAGAAGCAAACTCAGCGCAAGAGCCCTGACAGACATCCTCCTTTCTTTCATCTTTCCCTCCCTCCTGACGCTTGTCAGCCATAAGGAGCATAGCAGAAGGGGGAGGGTTTGTAGATCAGAACATTCCCTAGAGAAGGGGGCAGCGGCTGCTGATAGGGAGGGGAGAGATTTCGGAGAGAGGGGAACATAGCGAAGCCGAAGGGAATCTTACCCGTCGTTTCCTGGGATCGCGGGCGTCCT
>DAOTYD010000082.1:0-21241 GCA_034435295.1 Anaerolineae bacterium
CTCTTGGGGGCGGCCGCTTTTGCCTTCAGCGGCTATTTCTTCGCCCGCGTTTATGCCGGGCACATCGGCGTCGTGATGACCCAGGCCTGGCTGCCGCTGATCCTCTGGGCGCTCCAGCGGGCGGTGCAGCGGGGGCGCTGGGAGGATGCGCTGCTGGGTGGCCTGCCTGTCGCCATGGCGCTGCTGGCGGGGCACACGGCCTCTTTCTACTACGTGGCGCTGGTTGCCGCCGTCTATGCGCTCTGTCTGGCCTGGGAAGGGGGGCGGGCGGCGGGTGACTGGCGCGCCTTCCCGCGCGCGTTGGTCCTCCCGGCGCTGATGGGCCTGACCGGGCTGGCGCTGGCGGCGGTGCAGTGGATCCCCACGATCGAGTTCCTGCGCCTGTCGACCCGCCAGGGGACCGACTATGCCTTTGCCGCCAGCTACTCCTGGTCGCCCGGCTATTTGCTGACCCTGCTGGTGCCCTATTTCTTTGGCGAGCCGGTGCGCATTGGCTACTGGGGCGACGGGCCGTTCGAAGAGTTTGTCCTGTACGCCGGCCTGCTGCCGCTGTTGCTGGCGCTGCTGGTGGGCTGGCGGCTGCGTCATCGTCGCGCGCCGCTGCTGGTGGGACTGGCGGGCGCGGGCCTGTTGCTGGCGCTGGGGCCTTTCGCGGTGCTGCACCGGCTGGCTTTTTATTTCCTGCCGTTCTTTGGTGCAACGCGGGCGCCGGCGCGAGCGGGCTTTCTCTTTGTCTTTGCCGTGGCGGCGCTGGGCGGACTGGCGCTGAGCTGGCTGCGTCAACAGCCGGAGAAGGCCGGTCGTTTGTTGCGGCGCTGGATGCGCGGCCCGGCGATGTGGCTCGTCGGCGCATTGGCGGCGCTGGTCGTCCTGGCGGGCTTTGTCCTCTTTGCCCTGCAGCGCGACAGCAACGCCGAGGTGGGCCGGCTGTGGCATGTGGCCCATTACACGGCTCTCTTTCTGTTCTTTTTCCTGCTGACGGTGGGCCTTTTGGGAGCGTGGGGCACGCGGCGGCTGTCGCTGCGGCTGGGGACGGCGCTGGCGGTTGGCCTGCTGCTGATTGACCTGTGGAGTTGGGGCCGGCCGCTGCTGCAGCCAGCGGCGGTGGAGGAAAGCGCCTGCTGGCGCGGCGTCGCGGAACTGACGGCGGGCGAGGAAGGGCGCGTGCTACCGTGGGGGGTGGGGATTTTCGAGCAAAATCACGGCATGGCAATGGGTGTCGAGAGCGTCTTTGGCTACGATCCGCTGGAACTGGAGCGTTACTACCGCTTCACCACAGCGGTGGTCGATCCGCGGGCACGGGCCTATGACCTGCTTGGGGCGCGCTATCTGGTGACGGCCCAGCCGATGGATTTCGCGGACGAGGAGGGAGCGCCCCGGCTGATCGGCGAGCAGGGTGGGGCGTGGGTCTATGAGCGGCCGACGGCCCTGCCGCGGGCGTGGCTGGTGCACGGGGTCGAGGTGGTCGAGGGCGAGGCGTTGCTGGCGCGGCTCAACGATGCGGCCTTTGACCCGCGGGCGGTTGTCCTGCTGGAAGAGGAGTCGCTCTGCCCGGTGGCGCAGGCGACGGGGGCGGAGGAGGTCCTCTTTCGCCGCGTGGGCAACAACCGCGTCGAGATGGTCGTGCGCGCCGAGGCGGCGGGGGTGTTGGTGATCGGCGAGCCGGACTATCCGGGCTGGCGCGCCCACGTTGACGGGCAGGCCGTGCCGCTCTTGCGCGCCGACTATGCGTTGCGCGCGGTCTGTGTGCCGGCGGGGGAGCATCGCGTCACCCTGGTCTATGCGCCGCTTTCGCTGGGCGTGGGGGCGGTCATTACGCTGCTGGCGCTGCTGGGGGTAGGGTGGGCAGCGTGGCGGAAAAAGCCCGCCGCCTGGCTGCGCGCGGGCCGGATCTGATAGGGCGGGTGGGATTCGAACCCACACGTCCTTGCGGACAGAGGATTTTAAGTCCCCGGCGTCTGCCTTTTCGCCACCGCCCCTTATGCAAACGGGCAGTCAGCCCGACTGCCCGTTTGGAAAAGAGCTCTATCAGAGGCGACGGCCGGACTCGAACCGGCGAATAAAGGTTTTGCAGACCTCTGCCTTACCACTTGGCTACGTCGCCGCACAAAAAGTGAGCGGGCAATGGGACTCGAACCCATGACCTTCTCCTTGGCAAGGAGGTGTTCTACCAACTGAACTATGCCCGCTGGCAAGCGATATTATACCACAATTTTGGGAAGAGGCAACCCCTTACGCGGCGGCGTAGGACAACTGCGAGCAGTTGTCCTGACATCCGTGTTTCCTGGGATCGCGGGCGTCCCCGCCCGCCCGGTGCGGACGGGACGTCCGCGCTCGCAGGACGATGCGTCTGCGTTTTCTGGGGTCGCGGGCGTCCCCGCCCGCCCGGCGCGGACGGGATGTCCGCGCTCCCAGCGGCGTTTTATTCTGCCGCTACGGGCAGGAGCATGCTGAACGTGCTCCCTTTGCCCTCTTCGCTTTCTACCCAGATGCGGCCGCCGTGCGCCTCGACGGCGAGCTTGCAGAAAGGCAGCCCCAGCCCCGTGCCCACGCGGCGGCCATGGACAGAAGCAGCCTGGAACTTTTTGAACAGGCGTGACTGTTCGTGCGGCGGAATGCCCGGCCCCGTGTCGCTGACGCCGAGCAGCAATGTGGTTGGCTCCGAGTCGGGCCCCCGGCGAGCCCACAGCCGGATCTTTCCTCCGTCGGGTGTGAACTTGATCGCATTGTCCAGCAGATTGACCACCACCCGGCTGATCAGGTCGGGGTCGACATACAGCGACGGCAGGTCGGGCGCAATGTCGCTTTGGACATCGAGGTTGGTCTGGGCGATCAGCGACGCCAGGCGATTGTACGCTTCTTCCAGCAGCCAGGCCGCCGTCACTTTCTGCGGGTGAATGATCATCTTCCCGCTCTCGAGCTTGCTCACGTCAAGCAGCTCGTTGACCATGCGCAGCATGCGCTGATTGCTTCGTCGGGCCAGCGTCACCAGCTCGCTCAGATCGTTGCCTTTCTCTGCCGCGATCAGTGAGTCGATCATCTCCAGGCTGCCCTGCATGGCGGTGAGAGGCGAGCGCAGGTCGTGGACGAGCATGTGGATCAGGTCTTCACGCAGACGGGCCAGTTCGCGCTCCTCCGTCACGTCGCGAAAGACCATCAGCCAGCCGCTGATAGCTCCACGCCGGTCGCGCACCGGCGTCAGTGTGTGCTCCAGATGGCGCTCGCTGGGGCCGGGGACAATGGCCTCGCGCCGCGTCAAGCTGACCTCGCCGTGCGTCAGCAGCGCGCAGTCAGCGGCCAGGCTGGCGGAGGTATAGCCCATCAGCTCGATCAGGATCTTTCCGCGAGCCTGGACCGTCTCCAGTTGCTGTCCAACCAGTTCGAGCTGAGTCACGCCGAAGAAATCGCTCAGCGCGCGGTTGGCCGTGACGATGCGCCGCTCCAGATCGAGCAGCAGGATGCCCTCTTGCGTCGTGCGCAGGATCGAGTCCATCTCCTGGACGCGGCGGGCCAGGGCCTCGTCAGTGCGCGCGTAGAGGCGGGCGTTCTGGATCGCCACGGCGGCCTGGGAAGCGATGGTCGTCAGGACCTCCAGATGAGAGGTGTCGTAGGCCGCCGGGTCGTCGTAGGACTGGACAGCAATGACGCCGACAGGCTCGGCGGCGGCCATAAGCGGTACGCCCAGCCAGGAGGAGGCCGGCCGGCCGATCTGCTCGACGCCCAGTTGGTCGAGCGTCTCCTTGAGGCGCCCACAGATGAGAAGGGGGGCCTGTGTGCGCAGGATATGCTCGGTCAGCCCTTTGCCCGTGCGACGCGACCGCCATTGCACCCTCTTTCCCTCTTCCACTGCCAGAGGGAAAGTGACCTCGTCCGCCTCGGCATTGTAGAGGGCGATGTACAGGTTCTGCGCCGGCATGAGCCGTTTCACCTGCTCGTAGATGGCCGAGACGACAGCCTCGATGTCCAGGCTGGCGCTGAGCGCCTGTCCGACAGCCTGCAGGCTATTCAACTCCTGCACGCGGCGCTCCAGCCGTCGCGTGGCACGGTCGAGGCGGCGGGTGATGAGCGAGGCGACGACCAGGATCAGGGCAAAGAGCAGAAACTGGAACAGGCCCAGGCGAGTGTAGAGGAGGGCCATCAGCGGGGCAAAGATCGACGGCGCCCCCTCGAAAGCGAGGAGGCCGGGCAGCGAGCGCAAATAATGGCGCAGCAGAGGTATGCCGCGCAGGCGGATAAAGATGCTGGCGATGATGTGGTTGACAGCCAGGTAGGTCAGGCCGCTCAGCAACATCGGCGGGATCTGCGGCAGCTCCAACGCGGTCAGGGGCGTGGTCTGGCCCAGCGCCTGGTAGACGAAACCGGAGGCCAGGACGGCCAGCGCCTGCATGGCAGCGTTGGCCAGGGCAGTGCTTGCTGTCCATTCGAAGGAGAGCTGCCGCGCCTCCAACTGCTCGGCCCAGCGATAGCGCACGGCGATGTGGAGCAGCGCGCCGAGCCAGGCGATCCAGGCGGTGGGCACAGGGCCAATGACCAGGAAGGCGGCGCCGGTTGTCATTGGCAGCAGGGAGACATATCCGCCGCCCAACGGCACGCCGAAAGTTGTCGTAAAGACAATCAGCGGCAGAAAGAGCAGCGCCGGGAAAAGAACAGCGGGGGCTGGGGGGGCAGCCAGCGTGAGGCCGATGAGCAGAGCCAGAGCCAGTCCGCTCAGGGAGAGAGAAAGGATAAAGGCCTTTTGCTCAACCCGCATGGTTCTGAAATTTGTGCAATCTGTGAAATCTGTGGCAAAAAACCGAAAGAATAAAGGTTGCTTTTCTGTCTTTTACAGACGCGGCAGGACGATGTTTTGCTGCCCCTGATACTTGCCTTTCTTGTCCGCATAGGAGGTCTGGCATACCTCGTCCCCCTCGAAAAAGAGCACCTGGGCCAGCCCCTCGCCGGCATAGATCTTGGCCGGCAGGGGGGTGGTGTTGCTGATTTCGAGCGTGACAAAGCCCTCCCATTCGGGTTCAAAGGGCGTGATGTTCACGATGATGCCGCAGCGCGCATAGGTCGATTTGCCGATGCAGAGACAGAGCACGTTGCGCGGAATGCGGAAATATTCCACCGAGCGCGCCAGCGCAAAAGAGTTGGGGGGAATGACGCACACGTCTCCGCTATAGTCGACCATCGAGCGCGTGTCGAAGCGCTTGGGGTCGACGACGGTCAGGTCCCCCAGGCCGGGCGTAAAGATCTTGAAATCCTCCGCCACGCGAATGTCATAGCCATACGACGACAGGCCGAAAGAGATCAGGCCGTCGCGCACCTGGTGGCCGACGAACGGCTCAATCATGCCGTGCTCCATTGCCATCTTGCGAATCCAGTGGTCGGGTTTCAATCCCATCCAGCTTTTCCTCCTCACATACGTTCCGGTGTGTTCATCCCCATCAGGCGCAGGACGCGGGCCAGCACGCTTTTGGCCGCCTGCACCAGCCGCAGCCGCGCGCGGGTCAGTTCGGCCTCGGCGGGGTCGGAGGAGACGACGCGGCATTCGTGGTAAAAGGCGTGAAAGACAGCGGCCAGCTCCTGTGCGTAAAAGGGCAAAAAGTGTGGGCTCAGTTTGCTTGCTGCCTGTTCGATGATCTCGGGCAGTTCGAGCATCTTGCGGATGAGAGCCATTTCGCTGGGATGAGCCAGCAGCGCCAGGTTGGCCGTCTGGTCGAGCGGCCATCCCTGCTCCCCGGCGTGGCGCAGAATGCTGGCGATGCGCGCGTGGGCGTACTGGACGTAATAGACCGGGTTGCGATCCGACTGTTCCACCGCCAGGTCGAGGTCGAAATCGACGGTCGAATCGGCGGTGCGGGCCATCAGCATGAAGCGGATGGGGTCGGGGCCGACGTCATCCAGCAGCTCGCGCAGGGTGACGAAATCGCCGCTGCGCTTGGACATGCGCACTTCCTCGCCACCCTGCCAGAGAGTGACCAGTTGGTAGAGGATGATCACCACCCGTTCGGGGGCGATGCCGAGGGCGTGGGCGACGGCCTTGACGCGCGGCACGTCGCCGTGGTGGTCGGCGCCCCAGACGTAGATGGCAATGTCGAACCCCCGCTCGACCAGCTTGTCCAGCAGATAGGCCGCGTCGGAGGCCAGGTAGGTGGGCCGCTCCGTCGGCTCGGCGACGACCTGGGGGGAGCGGATCAGGACGGCGTCCTGCTCCAGGTCGGGGTGGCGGAACCAGACCGCGTCATCGTACTCGACGATGTGGCCGCTGGCCCGCAGCATGTCCAGGACGCGGTCGAGCAGGCCCGACTCGCGGAAGGAGCGCTCGTGCCGCCAGGTGTCAAAGCGGACGCCCAGCGCTTCCAGGTCGGCGCGGATGCCGTCCAGGATTTGCGCCATGGCCCAGTCGGCGATCTCGGTGACGGCGGTGCGGCGCGGCAATTCCAGGTAGCGGCGGCCGGCCTGGCGGGCCAGTTGCTGGCCCATCTCGCTGATGTAGGTGCCGTGGTAGCCGTCCTCGGGGAAGGGGACGTCCTGGCCCAGCGCCTGGGCGTAGCGGGCCAGCACCGACTCGCCGAGACGGCGCACCTGGGAGCCGGCGTCGTTGACGTAATACTCCCGCTCGACCTGATAGCCGGCGGCCCCCAGCACCGCCGCCAGCCCGTCGCCCAGGACGGCGTTGCGGGTCGAGCCGACGGTGAGGGGGCCGGTAGGGTTGGCGCTGACGAACTCGACCTGCACGCGGCGGCCCTGGCCGACGTCGACGTGGCCAAAGCTCTCGCCAGCGTCCAGGATCGCCTCGACCTGAGTCGCCAGCCACCTGGGGTCGAGGGAAAAGTTGATGTAGCCTGGCGGAGCGGCCTCGGCCCGTTCGATGAAGGAGGCCGCCGGCAGGTGAGCGATGGCCCGCTGAGCGATCTCGAGCGGGTTCATGCGCGCCTGACGGGCCAGCCTCAGGCAGACCGCGGTCGAATAGTCGCCGTGCTCTTCGTGGCGCGCGCGCTCGACGGGAATGGCGCCCACCTCGAAGGCGGGCAGGTCGCCTGCGGCCTGGGCTGCCTGCAGCGCCTCTTGCAGGAGTGTGGCAATGCGGTTTCGCAAGGTCTGTTGCATGACGTTACTCATCGAGTGGGGTGGGGGAAGCTGCCTGGGGCTGCTCCTTGTACCATTGCTCGAACTGTTTGCGCAGTTCGTCTTTCTCTTCTTCCGGCAGAAAAGCGGCGTCGATAGCGGTCAGGTTGGCCTTTTCGATCTGCTCCATGCTCAGGCCGAGCACTTTTGTGGCGACCAGGTATTCGTCGGTGAGCGTCGTGTCGGAGATGCTGGGGTCGTCGGTGTTGATGGTCACGTGCAGTTTGAGGGCCAGCATATCGGGCAGGGGGTGGTGGGTGAGCGAATGCACCACGCCGGTCTGGAAATTGCTGGTGGGGCAGACCTCGAAGGCGATCTGTTGTTGGCGGACGAAATGGACCACGGTCGAGTCCTCGACGACGCGCACGCCGTGGCCGATGCGCTGGGCCTTGAGCAGCTCGACGGCGGTACGCACGTTTTGGGCGCCGCCTGCTTCGCCGGCGTGGACGGTGATGCCCAGCCCGTCCTCCCGCGCGCGGCTGAACAGCTCGGCAAAGCGGTGGGGTGGGTAGTTGATCTCGTCGCCAGCCAGGTCGATGCCAACCACGCCCCGCTCGCGGTAAGCGTGGGCGACCTGGATGATCTGGGCGGCGGTGTCCAGGCTTTCGTCGCGCCCGATCTGGAGGATGAGGCGCACGCGGATGGCATAGTCGCCCTGAGCGCGGGCAATGGCCTGGCAGACCCAGCCGGTGACCTGGGAAAAGCCAAAGCCCTGGGCGCGGGAGAGGGCGACGGGATTGAAGCGCAGCTCCAGGTAGCGCACATTGTCCGCCGCCGCATCGGCCACTGCTTCATAAGCCACCCGCTCGACCGCCTCCTGGCTCTGGTAGAATTTGCGCAGCAGGCGGAACTTGGCCAGGAAGGTGTGAAAGTCCTGCTCGCCGGGGAGTACCTGGACGTAGGGACGCAGTTCTTCAGTGCTGTAGGTCGGCAGGTCGATGCCGTGCTCGATGGCGATCTCGGCCAGGGTCTGCAGCCGCAGCGACCCCTCCAGATGGCGGTGGAGGTCGATTTTGGGCATCTGCTTCAGCAACGCCCGTTGGTCTGTCTTGACGTTCCACTGGATTTGTGTTGCCCTGTCCCCTGGTTCGAGCATCGATTTTTCCCTCATCCGTGTCCCCACCCAAACGTATCCGGCAGCCAGGGCGGTATGATCAACGTTCCCCCAGCAGCAGCCATGACCAGTAGCGCCACACGACGGCGACGTTGATCCCCACGCCGATGAGCAGCGGGATGTGGAAGAAGAACAGGCCGAATACTGGCGTTGCCAGAAAGGCAACTGTTTCCAGGCAGGTGAGCGAAGCTGCCCGCTGCATCACCCAGACGGCAAAGGCCAGCGCCATGAGCACACCGCCGGGCAGGAACCAGCGGTAGTAGGGCGGCATCTTGGTCACCGCGCCGAGCCGGCGGCTCAGGTTGGCGTAGAGATAGACCGCCGCGATCAGCGCGGCCAGGGCCAGCGGCCCCAGCGGGGTGAAGATGAACTCGATCCAGCCCATCTCGCTGCTCACTTCTCGCCTGCCATCACGCGCCCCAGCAGGAACGTGCCTGCTGCGAGCGAGAGACCTCCCAGAAAGAACAGGGCATCGGGCAGCCAATTGCCCACAAAATTGACGTTCAGGACCACGTAATAGAGCGCCCCCAGTGGCAGGAGGAAGAGCGGCGGCAGGAAGAGGCCGGAGTAGGCGCGCTGGTTGGCCGATTTTTCATAGAAGCGGGCGATGCGCCACAGGGTCAACACCAGAAAAGTGATGCCCACCCAGCCTGCCGCAGCGGTGAGCCGAACCGCGATCGCGATCATCGGCCTTCCCCCTGGCGGCGCACAAAAGCCTCGATGAAGGACTCGGCCATGCGGCGCGGGCTGCCGCTGAGAATGCCCTCCTGCCCTTCGAATTTGGACAGCACCTCCATGCCCTTCGAGGTGATCGTGAAACGGCGGATGCTCTTGTCGTGGTCGCTGCCGCGCATCTTGAGCACCAGCAGCGCCTTGTGCAGCGTGCTGTCCATCTCTACATAGCGCAGCAGGATATAGTTGTCGACCACAAAGGGGACGCTTTCGTCCTGTCCTTCGATCTCGCCCAGCAGGGCATAGCTCTCCCGCGTCAGCACGGCGGTCAGCCCTTCGCGCTTGAGGCCGTTGATAAAGCCATAGATCATCTGCCGGAACTGGACGGGGCTGTCGGCCAGGCGCTCGAAATGGGAGAGGCTGTCGACCAGGATACGGCGGGCGCCCATCTGGCGGGTCAGCCGCTCGATCTGCCCGCCCGTCTCTTCGACCAGCGCGCGCGACACTTCGGGGCTGGTCATGATGATGCGCAGCCTGCCCTCTTCTTCCAGGCGGCGAAAGTCCCAGCCAAAGTTGGCTGCGTCGCGGTAGTATTGGCTGGGGAATTGCTCAAAGGTCAGGATGATGCCCGGCTCGTTGCAGGCCACGATGCCGTGGTGGATGAACTGCATGCCGAACGTCGTCTTGCCCGTGCCGGGGGCGCCTTCGACCAGCACCGCAGTCTGGCGGAGCAGCCCGCCGCACAGGATCTCGTCAAGGCCGGGAATGCCGGTCTTGACGCGCTCCAGCTCTGTCTCCTTGCCCATCGCTGCTCTCCCTCAGCGCATGCTGCGGATGACGTGAAAGACGGCCTTGACCCGAAAATCGCGGTCGTCGGAGGCTTTGACAAAGCGTTGGAGCAGGTTGCGGATTTCCGGGTTGTTGCTGAGGGAGTAGACGGTCATTTCCCCCAGCCGGGTTGTCGAAAGCACGCCTTCTCTGGCCAGATCGATCAGATCCGCCTCGGTCGTCTCGACGGCGCGGCCGGCGTAACGGGCAATGTTGGCCGCTGTGTCCGTGGTGTGAGGGTTTTCGTGGAAAAAGCGCAGCAGATCCCATTTGACGAAAGAGTTGGCTTTGGTCTGCAAAAAATGCAGCAGGTCTGCATCCATGTCGGCCATCAAGCGGCCGACCAGGTCCTCTTGATCCATACCTCTCTCCTCTCTGCCTGTTCCCTCTCAGCGATGGCGTCGGCGGCGACTGGGTGTCTGGGGTGGACGTGTTGCGGTCGTTGGCCTGCGTTGGGACTCGGCATCCTGACGCATGTGACACACCTTGTACTTTTTGCCGCTGCCGCACCAGCAGGGATCGTTGCGCCCTGGCGTTTTGGGGGCGGCGGTCTGTCCTCCTGCTGCGGCGGCGGGTTGTTGCTTTGCCCTTGCAGTCGCCGGTTGGCGGGCCGGTGTGGCGGCCACGGGCATGCCCGGCCGGCTGGCGCGAAGCTGGGGCTGGCGTCGGGGCTGCGGCATTGCGCCCGGCGGCGGCAGCAGCGCCTGGCGGGCGACCAGGGATTGCACCTGCCCCAGCAGCGCCTGGTACATCTCGTGGGCCTCTTTGCGGTAGGCCACCAGCGGGTTCTGCTGGCCAAAGGCGCGCAGGCCGATGCCCTCGCGCAAGGCAGCCAGGTCGGTCAGGTGGCGGATCCACAGCGAGTCCACCGCGCCGAGGATCAGGTGTCGGTCGCGGTAGAGGCGCACGGCCTGGCCAAAGGCGGCCTCGAGATGCTCTTTCATCTCATCCGGCAGGCGACGCAGCGGCAATTCGGCCAGCTCTTCGTCCGGCTCGCGGCCCAGCCTGTCGACAAAGTGGCGGTAGGCCAGGCGGCGCAGCGGGTGGCTGCTGACGCGCAGCATGGTCAGGGTGATCTCTTCCTGCACGTGGTCGCGGTAGACCTGATGGCCCAGCTTTTGGTTGAGCTCTTCATAGCTGCGCTCGGCCAGTTCTTCCAGCCCGGCGGCGATCTCCTGCCGCGTCAGGTTCGCCCAACGGTGATAGTTCAGGTCCGCCGGCAGGGGCAAAAAGGTGCGCAGTTCCGCGTGCAGCCCTTTCAGGTCCCACTCCTCTTCGTCGTCCCCCGCACAATGGACGTTCAAAGCGGCCTCGATCTCCTCGCCGACCATGCGCAGAATCTGGTCCTTGAGGTCGCTCTTGGACAGCAGCTCGCGGCGCTGGGCATAGATGACCTCGCGCTGTTTGTTGACGACGTCGTCGTATTCCAGGACGTGCTTGCGGATGTCAAAGTTGTATCCTTCCACCCGCGTTTGCACCGACTCGATGGTTTTGCTGAGGATGCCGAACTCGAGCGGCGTGTCTTCCATGCCGGCGCGGGCCATAAAGCCCTGGATGCGCTCGCCGCCAAAGCGGCGCATGAGTTCGTCCTCCAGCGAGATGAAAAAGCGCGACGATCCGGGGTCGCCCTGGCGGCCGGCGCGGCCGCGCAACTGGTTGTCGATGCGGCGGGCCTCGTGCCGCTCGGTGCCGATGACATGCAGCCCGCCGAGCTGAATGACCCGCTGGCGGTCGGCGGCGCAGTCGGCGGCGGCTTTCTGTAGCGCTTCGGCCCACGGCTCGCTGTAGACGCGGGTGGGGTCCTCGCCGCGCCGCAGCATATCGACGGCCTCGCTCCAATCGCGCTGGCGGATGGTGGTCAGGTCATAGCCCTCGCGACGCAGCCGGTCGCGGGCCAGCCCTTCGACGTTGCCGCCGAGGAGGATGTCGACGCCACGGCCGGCCATGTTGGTGGCGATGGTCACGGCGCCGGGGCGCCCGGCCTGGGCGATGATGACCGCTTCCTGCTCGTGGTATTTGGCGTTGAGGACGTTGTGGGGGATGCCCTCCCGCTTGAGCATCCGCGCGATGCGCTCGGAGGTTTCGATGGCGACGGTGCCGACCAGCACTGGCCGGCCGGCCTGATGCAGCGCGGCAATTTCGCGCACAACGGCGCGGAACTTGGCATCTTCCGACTGGTAGATGACGTCTTCCAGGTCGAGCCGCTGGTAGTAGAGCTCGCCTGGCCCTTCATAGATCGTGACCGGCGTGTCGCCCCGCCCGTTCAGCACGCTCTCGAACGAGACGTTCTCCAGCGAGTTTGCCGGCACCTGTCGAGCGACCAGGTCGCCGTAGGTGGCGCGGTATTCGATGTTGGTGGGCAGGACGACGACATCCAGGTTGTAGATTTTGCGGAACTCTTCCTTCTCCGTCGCTGCCGTGCCGGTCATGCCGGCCAGCTTGCGGTACATGCGGAAAAAGTTCTGGAAGGTGATGGTGGCATAGGTGAGGCTCTCCTCGCGCACGGCGACGCCCTCTTTGGCCTCGATGGCCTGGTGCAGGCCCTCGGAGTAGCGGCGGCCGTGCATCAGCCGGCCGGTGAACTCGTCGACGATGATCACCTGGCCGTCCTTGACGATGTAATGCTTGTCCCGCTGGTAGATGACGTGCGCGCGCAGGGCGTTGTCCAGGTAGGCCAGCATGTGGGCGTGCTGGGGGTCATACAGGCTCTCGCCAGGGCCGATCTCGGGCAGTTGCGACTCGACGCGGTCGATGCCGGCTTCGGTCAGCGTGACGTTCTGCGTGCGCTCGTCGACTTCATAGTCGACGTCGCGGCGCAGGCGGCGGGCGATCTCGGAGAAGCGCACGTAGAGATCGGACGATTCTTCGGCGGGGCCGGAGATGATGAGCGGCGTGCGCGCCTCGTCGATGAGGATGTTGTCGATCTCGTCGACGATGGCATAGACCAGCTCGCGCTGCACGCAATCGTCCAGGTCGCGCGCCATGTTGTCGCGCAGATAGTCAAAGCCGAACTCGTTGTTGGTGCCGTAGGTGATGTCGGCGCGGTAGGCCTGGCGGCGCGGGACAGGGCGAAGGCTCAGGTAGCGGTCATCGGGGGAAGCATAGTCGGGATCGTAGAGAAACGAGTCCAGCCCCGGCTCGGCCCCAGCCGACTGGATCACGCCGGCGCTGAGGCCCAGCGCGTGATAAATCGGCCCCATCCATTGCAGGCCGAACTTGGAGAGATAGTCGTTGGGGGTGACCAGGTGGGCGCCCTGGCCGACGGGCACGTCGTCCAGCGGCTCGAACAGCCACTGCTCGGGGTCGTTGCCCCACTTGCGGCGGGCCAGCTCGACCCACGCCGGGTTCAGGCTGAGGCCGTTCAGGTAGAGCGGCATGGCCGCGACGAGGGTCTTGCCCTCGCCTGTCTTCATTTCGGCGATCTTGCCCTGGTGGAGGATCATGCCGCCGATGAGCTGGACGTCGTAGGGGCGCAGGCCGATGGTGCGGCGGGCGGCCTCGCGCACGGCGGCAAAAGCCTCGACCAGCAGGTCATTCAGGCTCTCGCCGCGGGCCAGCCGCCGCCGAAACTGCACCGTCTGGGCCGCCAGTTGTTCGTCGGAGAGGGCCTGTTGCGCTGGCTCCAGCGCGTTGATCCGTTCGACGATTCTTTGCAGCCGGGCGATTTCACGGCTGTTTGTGTCGCCGACGATCTTGGTGACAAATCCCTTCAATCCCATAACCATAGGCTTGCATTATACCACACTTCGGTTTTGTCAGTCGTTTTCGACCAGCGCGCGCAGGGCGTAGGTGACCCGGCGCGGGCTGGAGGTGAGCAGGCCCAGCGCCTCCCACTCCTGGGCCAGCCGGCTCAGGCGGCGGCGGGAGATGCGCTCGCCAAAGGCTTCGAGCAGGCTGTCCAGGGCAAACCTGCCGTCCAGCCTTTCGACAGCGTACTGGACGATCTCGCGCTCCAGCGGGTTGAGGTAGGGAAAAGAGGCGGGCGGCGCGACGTGGGGGGCGATGACCGCCGCGTTGAGCATGTGCAGCCACTGGGTCATCTCGGCGATGAGCTGGTTCATGCTGAAATAGAGGCGGTTGGACCACTCGGCGACCCCCTGCAAGTCGTGGATGAAGGGCGGCGAGGCGAGGGCCGTGGCGTAGAGGGAAAAGGGAAAATCGCAGCTATTGAACACGCCCGCGCGGGGGTTGGTCGCCTGAGCGCGGATGGTGTCCCAGCGTTCCGGCGTGACGGCATAGTCTAGCTGGAAGGTGACCAGCGTGCCGCCGGGCAGGCGCCAGTGCCAAAATGCCCCCAGGCGGCCGACAAAGCCCGGCACCCGCCCGGCGACCTCGTTGAAGATGACATCGGCCAGGGCCAACGCCTGGAATGAAGGGTAGAAGAGCAAGGGCATATCCGATCCTCCTCCCGCCATTATAGCACGGATTGGCGCAACTGCGATGATGACCAGAGGGTTCGGGTGTTCGCAGCAGAACGCTGACGTGGGGCATCCCTTGCCCGGCGGATCTGTGCCCCCCAGTGGGGGCCGCCGGATCACAGACCCGGCGGGAGCAGGGCAAGGTGGGGCGCTCTGTGCTTTTGCTACGAACACCCGGGTTCAGGAACAGGATCACAATTTCCATCCTACTCCTCGCTGTCATTCTGAGGAGCGAAGGCCGCGAAGCGGCCGAAGCGACGAAGCTTGCCCTGAGCGAAGTCGAAGGGAATCCCGTTCCTCGCTGCAGAATGACTCCGCTTTGACATTCAGGGCAGGCTTCGCTGCCTTCGGCGGCTCGCTCAGAACGACAGGAGAGCACCAGCGACCCCAGGAAACACGGACGTCCCGTCCGCGCTGCCGGGCGGGCGGGGACGCCCGCCCTCCCAGGGAGCGCGGACGTCCTGTTCGCGCTGCCGGGCGGGCGGGGACGCCCGCCCTCCCAGGGAGCGTGGACGTCCCGTCCGCGTTGCCGGGCGGGCGGGGACGCCCGCTCAGGGCAGAAATCTGTGTCGAAACCCGTATTGACAGAATAGCCGATTCCCTGCATCATGGGGGCAGAGGAGCGCTTTGGAGACGACACGCCTGAAGCGGAGAGAGGTCACGGCGGCGGCGGAGTGGCAGCAGGCGCTGGCGCAACTGCCCGACCCGCACGTCCTGCAAAGCTGGGCCTGGGGTGAGGTGAAGGGGCGCTACGGCTGGCAAGCCGATCACTGGCTCTGGGAGCAGGACGGTCAGCCGCGCGCGGCAGCACTGCTCCTCACGCGCCGCCTCGGCCCGCTGCCGTTGCGCGTCGCCTATGTGCCCAAAGGACCGCTGCTCGACTGGGCCGACGGGGAACTGCTGGAGGGGGTGCTGTCCGATCTGGAGGCGTTGGCGCGGCAAAGGCGGGCGCTCCTGCTCAAGATCGACCCCGACGTGCGCCTCGACGGGCCCTATGCTGTCGACGTCGTGGCGCGGCTGGAGCGGCGCGGGTGGCGCTTTTCGCGGCAGCAGGTGCAGTTCCGCAACACGCTGCACGTCGACCTGACGCTGGCAGAGAACGACCTGCTGGCGCGCATGAAATCCAAGTGGCGCTATAACATTGGCCTGGCCCAGCGCAGCGGGGTACAGGTGCGCCCCGGCGGATTGGATGATCTGGGTCTGCTCTACCAGCTCTATCACGAGACCAGCCTGCGCAACCATTTTGTCATCCGGCCGGAGAGCTATTACCGCGATGTGTGGGAGACGTTCATCCAGGCCGGGTTGGGTCATCCGCTGATTGCCGAGGTCGATGGCGAGCCCGTGGCCATGCTGTTCCTGTTTCGCCTGGGCCGCAAGGCGTGGTATCTGTACGGCGCCTCGCGCTCGGCCCACCGCGACAAGATGCCCAACCATCTCTTGCAGTGGGAGGCGATACGCTGGGCCAGGGCGCAGGGCTGCACGGTCTATGACCTGTGGGGCGCGCCGGAGGTGATGGACGAGACGGACCCGCTGTGGGGGGTCTATCGCTTCAAGCAGGGCTTTGGGGCCGAAATGGTGCGCCACATCGGCGCCTATGATTATCCGGCGGCCCCTTTGCTCTACTCGCTCTACACGGTTGCGGCACCGCGCCTGCTGGCCGCCATGCGCTGGCTGCACTGGCGCAGAGGAGGCCAGGCAGGGGAAGGAGGGGAGCATGATGCGTAGGATGTGGGCTCTGGCGATGGCGCTCGTGCTGCTGCTGGCGCTGGCGGCGCCGGCTGCGGCGGACGAGCCGCTGATCCACGTGGTCCAGCCGGGCGAAAACCTCTTTCGCATCGGCCTGCGCTACGGCGTGACGGTGGATGTGCTGGTCGCGGCCAACGGGCTGGGCAACGCCAACCGCATCTATGTCGGCCAGCGGCTGGTCATCCCCACCGGCGGCAGCGCGCCCGCGCCGCCGGCTGTCGCTGCGGCCACGCACGTGGTCCAGCCGGGCGAGACGCTCTCGCTCATCGCCGCGCGCTATGGGCTGACGACGCAGGCGCTGGCCTCGGCCAACGGCATCGTCAACCCGAACCGCATCTACAGCGGACAGCAGTTGGTCATCCCCGGCCGTGGGACGACGGCTTCTCCCCCTTCCTCGCCGCCGGCGTCCTCCACCACCTATACCGTCCGCCGTGGCGACACGCTATCGGCCATTGCCCTGCGTTACGGCGTATCGATGTGGACGCTGGCCTGGCTGAACAATATCGGCAACCCGTCGCGCATCTATGTTGGGCAGGTGCTGCGCATCCCCGCTGGCGGCGGGTCCTCACCGCCGGTCTCGCCGCCTGTCTCTGGAAGCGAGCGCTGGATCGACATCGACCTGACTGCGCAGCGGCTGACGGCTTACGAGGGCAGCACGGCCGTCCGCAGCACGCTCGTCTCCACGGGCTTGCCGGGCACGCCAACGCCGACCGGTCAGTACCGCATCTATGTCAAGTACACGGCGGCAGACATGTCCGGCCCCGGCTATTACCTGCCTGCTGTTCCCTACACGATGTACTTTTACCGTGGCTATGGCCTCCATGGCACCTACTGGCACTCTAATTTCGGCCATCCGATGAGCCACGGCTGCGTCAACCTGCCCACGCCAGAGGCGCAGTGGCTCTTCAACTGGGCGTCGGTGGGGACGCTGGTCAACATTCACTATTGAGGAGGGGCGATGTTACTGGCTGGCGACGTTGGCGGCACCAAGACCCGCCTGGCGGTCTTTGATCCAGAGAAGGGTCCACGGGCCCCTTTGTTCGATTCGACTTTTCCCAGCGCCGCTTATCCCAGCCTGGAGGCGTTGGTGGCCGGGTTCCTCGCCGGGATCGACGTGCCGGTGGAACGGGCCAGCCTGGGTGTGCCCGGCCCCGTCGTCGATGGCCGCGCCGAGATCACCAACCTGCCCTGGGTGGTCGACGAGGGGCAGATGCGGCAGACGCTGGGCCTGGATTCCGTCTCGTTGCTCAACGACCTGGTCGCTACGGCTTATGCGATTCCTTTCCTCGAGCCGGGCGATCTCTACACGCTCAACGAGGGGCGGCGCGACCCGCGGGGTGTCATCGCGGTGATCGCGCCAGGTACCGGCCTGGGCGAGGGCTTTCTGACCTGGGACGGCGACCGCTATCAGCCGCATCCCTCGGAGGGCGGACATGCCAGCTTTGGCCCCACCTCTGCCATCGAAGTGGGTCTGCTGCGCTACCTGATGGAACGCTTTGGCCACGTCAGTTACGAGCGCGTCGCCTCCGGCATGGGGCTGCCCAACATCTATGACTATCTCAAGGAGAGCGGCTATGCTGAGGAGCCGTCCTGGCTGGCGGAGAGGCTGGCCGGGGCGCGCGACCGCGCGCCGGTCATCGTCGAGGCTGCCCTCGACCGCGAGCGACCGTGCGAACTGTGCACGGCGACGCTCGATCTGTTCGTCAGCATCCTGGGCAACGAGGCGGCCAACCTGGCGCTCAAAGTGCTGGCGACCGGCGGCGTCTATCTGGCGGGCGGCATCCCGCCGCGCATTTTACCGGCGCTGACGACGGGGCGCTTTCTGCGCGCTTTTCTCAGCAAGGGCCGCTTTGCCGACCTGATGGCGCGCATTCCGCTGCACGTTGTTCTTCATCCAGCGGTGGCGCTGCTGGGGGCGGCGTATCATGGCTTTCAGCATGGGTAGGACGCCGGTGGGACGGGCGCGGAAGGCATCGCTCTGGACTTGTCGAGGAAGGGAGGGACGCGATGGGAGCAGAGGGCTGGGGCGGCAGGATTCGAACCTGCGGATAACGGATTCAAAGTCCGCTGCCTTACCACTTGGCCACGCCCCAGCGCGCCTTCTATCTTACCACGCCTGACAGGAAATCGCAACCTCAGCGCCGCTGGCAGGACAACTGCGAGCAGTTGTCCTGCGCCGCAGGGCAATGGGGCGCCTGCTTATTTAGTAGAAATACATTGACTTTATTCTGCCGCTGTGGTACAATGCCCCCATCTGGAGGTGCTGACGATGAACAGACTGGCCCGTGAAAGCAGCCCCTACCTCCTCCAGCACGCCGATAACCCGGTGGACTGGTATCCCTGGGGCGCCGAGGCGCTGGAAAAGGCGCAGCAGGAGGATAAACCCATCTTTCTCAGCATCGGCTACGCCGCATGCCACTGGTGCCACGTCATGGCCCACGAGTCCTTCGAGGACGAAAACGTGGCCGCGATCCTCAACGAGCATTTCGTCAGCATCAAGGTTGACCGCGAGGAGCGGCCTGACCTCGACCGCATCTACATGGCTGCCGTGCAGGCGCTCACCGGCAGCGGCGGCTGGCCCATGAGCGTCTTTCTCACGCCCGATGGCCTCCCCTTCTACGGCGGCACCTACTTCCCGCCGACGCCGCGCCACGGCCTGCCCTCCTTCACCCAGGTGCTCTCTGCCGTCGCCAATGCCTGGCAGACCCGCCGCCGTGAACTGGCCGAAGGAGGCCTTCGCCTGGCCCAGGCCATCCAGCGCCAGATGTTTCCTCTCGAACCCGAAACCCTGCAATCCCAGACCCTGCAACCTGCCATCCTTCACCAGGCTGTCCACTCTATCCGCCAGAGCTTTGACCCCCGCTACGGCGGCTGGGGCGGCGCGCCCAAGTTTCCCCAGCCGATGATCCTCGAGTTCCTCCTGCGCTACGCGCTCGTCACCGGTGATGCCGCGGCCCTGCAGATGGTCATCCACACCCTGGAAGCGATGGCCCGCGGCGGCCTCTATGACCAGCTCGGCGGCGGCTTTCACCGCTATTCGGTCGATGCCCACTGGACGGTGCCTCACTTTGAAAAGATGCTCTACGACGTCGCCCAACTGGCCCGCGTCTACCTGCATGCCTGGCAGCTCAGGGGCGACCCATTCTACCGCGCCATCGTCGAAGAAAGCCTGGATTATGTCGTCCGCGAGATGACCGACCCCGCTGGCGGTTTTTACGCCACCCAGGACGCCGACAGCGAGGAGGGCGAGGGCAGCTTTTATCTGTGGACGCCGGCCGAAATCCGCGCCCTGCTGGGCGACCAGGCCGCTCCCTTCCTCGCCGCCTACGGCGTCACCGAAGAGGGTAATTTCGAGGGCCGAAACATCCTCGAACTGAAAGGCTCGCTCGCAGAACGCCAGGCCCTGGCCGCAGCCCGCCGTCGCCTGCTGGAAGCGCGCCAGCGCCGCCCCGCTCCCAGGCGGGACGAAAAGGTGCTGACTTCCTGGAACGGCCTGATGCTCGCTGCCTTTGCCGAGGCCGCCCGTGCGCTGGGGCGCGCCGACTACCGCCAGGTCGCTGCGCGCAACGCCGATTTTCTCCTGCGCGCCCTGCGCCTGGATGACGGCCGCCTCCTCCACGTCTGGAAGGACGGCGTCGCCAAAATCGACGGCTATCTGGAAGACTATGCCGGCCTGATCGACGGCCTGCTGGAACTGTACCAGACCACTTTCGAGCGGCGCTGGTTCGACGCCGCCCGCGAGCTGGCCGATGCCATGCTCGAGCGCTTTGGCGCGCCCGACGGCGGCTTTTTCGACACCAGCGCTGACCACGAAGCGCTGCTCGTCCGCCCGCGCGAGCTGCAGGACAACGCTGTGCCCTCCGGCAGCGCCGTGGCCACCGTCGCCCTGCTCCGCCTGGCCGACCTGGCCGGCGAACCGCGCTACAGCGACGCTGCCCTGGCGAGCATGCGCCTCCTGCTGCCGCTCCTGGCGCGCTACCCGCTGGCCTTTGGCCACTGGCTGACCGGGTTGAGCTATGCGCTGGCCCACCCGCGTCAGGTGGCGATTGTCGGCTTCCCCGCCGTGGACGACACGCAGGCGCTGCTGGCAGCCTGTCGCGACGGCTACCGCCCGCACCAGGTCGTCGCCCTGGGCGCGCCGGGCGACCCCGCGCCGCTGCCGCTGTTGCGGGGCCGCGACCTTGTCGATGGCCGCGCCACGGCCTATGTCTGCTTCGACGCCACCTGCCGCCCGCCGGTCCATGACCCGGCGGCGCTGCGTGACTTGCTGGAGGAAAAGGGCTATGGGCCTATGCGGTAGGGCAAAGAGATACCGCCAGAGGGAGGCGCGCATCCTGGAGAGCGGAAGAGGTCGCCCAGGCCAGCCCCGTTGTGGGGCAACAGCAAGACAATGACCGCGCCGAGCGTCGGCCCTCCGCTGCCCAGCAGGCCGGGCAAGGAAACTGCCTTGTAGTGTTTGTTGGCTGGTGGTACAATTTCGAGCGAAGGGGGGCGCACGGCGTGCATCCACCTGACGGCTTCGCCTCGCTACACCCGGATCGCCGCAGGTGATGTGCAGGCTATTGGGCGGCAATTAGAGTCATTGGTTTTGTACAGGGATTTCCGTGTACTGCAGATCTCTGAGGTTTGCTCTGCGGCATTGACGAGTTAGAGACCCCTCACCTGTTCGATGTGCCAGACGTGTGTAAGGCTGGCGGCTTCAATGTCCTGTTGGGCCTATCTTTGCCGCCAGAGCAGTTGATCCAGGAGACCAAAGCCAGGTTGCTGGCACCATGAACGGCGGCCAGGGTCGCAGACTCCTTGTGAGCGCACGAGATATGAGGAGAAATCAAAAATGGAAGTCATAAGATGTGAGGAAGTGATTGTCAAGGATGGCCAGATCCATCTCACCGGTCTACCTTACAGGCGCGGCGATAGGGTTGAAATCATCGTCCTGCCCAGGCCTGGCATGACCAGAACGCAACTCCGCCTCACTGTGCGTCAGTTACGCCAGGCCGGATTGATCGGCCTGTGGAAAGACCGGAGCGACATTGAGGATAGCAGCACCTATGCGCGACGATTACGCGAGCAGGCCCAACAACGCGGGGAGGCCCAATGATCTTGCTGGATACTGAAGAGGGAGCAATGAAACCGCTTTGCTTCATCCTGACTGCCTGCCTGGTCCTGGGGTTATCTGCCTGCGGGGGATCGGTCGCGCCGCCATCTTCCCCCATCGCGGCTGAGCCGACAGGCGTATCTCCCACCGTTACAGCCTCGCCAGGCCCTGCTCCGCAAGAGATACAGCCTGTCTTGGCTACCCCCCGTGCCATTTCCCCTCAAGCCTGCCTGTTGGCCGATCTCCTCATGGGTGAGG
>DAOTYD010000083.1:0-4682 GCA_034435295.1 Anaerolineae bacterium
TGCCGCTGCTGGTTTTCTTTTACCGGCTTGCCCGGCGCGGCTCCCCAAATGCGCCCCTCGCGCTGACCGGCGTGCTGTTCTACTTTCTCTACAACAGCGCATCCCTGACTTTTTCGGCGGCTTTTAACTCGTTGTTCCTGGTCTATACCGCCCTGTTTTCCGCCTCTTTCTTTGCGGTTGTGGTTGCCCTGACGAGTCTGGACGCCGGCGCGCTCGCCCAACGAGTCCGGCCGGGCTTTCCGCATCGCGGCATAGCGATCTTTTTGTGTGTGGCCGGTTTGGGTACGCTGCTGGTCTGGACAGGCGAATTGCTCCCCCCACTCTTGGCCGGAACCGCGCCCGAAGTGCTTGGCCCCTACACGACCCTGTTCACGCACGGGCTTGACCTGGCGGTCATCGTCCCGACGACTGTCCTGGCAGGTATCCTGCTCTGGCAGCGCAAACCGCCCGGCTACCTGCTCGCCGCCCCTCTGCTCATCCTGATTTCGCTGGTGGGGGTGGTCGTCCTTGCCCAAACGGTGAGCCAGACCCTGGCGGGGTTGATTTTCCCCATTGGCGTTTATATTGGCATGGTTGGCTCATGGATTGTGCTGGGCGCCTTTGCTGTCGGGCTGACGGTGGCGTTCTTTCGTCATCTCTCCGCGCATATCGCCCAGCCCGATTCGTCGTGTTCTCTGATAGACTCACAAGTCGAGATGAATGATGAAACCAATCGGACTTAACGCCTCCCTGCTCTACTTCGGCATTCCGGCCATCGTGCTGGCAGCGGGTTTTTATCTGCTGATGCCTGCCCTCATCAAGCGCGGCATGTTGCCCTACTACGCCTACTCGCTTGGCCTGGGCCTGCCCCTGTTGGTGATGCTGGTAGCCGCGATTGTGGCCTATCGGCTGGAAGGCAACCCGCTCGAATGGTCGGCGCTGATGGCGCGTTTCAATTATCGTCCGCTTTCGCTGCGTGACCTGCTGATTGTGGCCGGAATTTTCGCCGTCGAGATGGCGCTCTACCTCGTGATGACGCGCATCACCGGCTGGCTGATTGGACAGGGAATCATCACCCTGCCTGCGGACCTGCCGGCTTTTGTCAACCCGCAAACGGTCTGGACGCAGGAGACCATCAACGCTGCCACCGGCGGGCTGCGCGGCAATTGGTTCCTGTTCTTCTTTTCGCTGATTCTGTTGGTGATAAATGTGGTGGGGGAGGAGTTCTGGTGGCGGGGGTTGATTTTGCCGCGCCAGCAATTGGCCTTTGCCGGTTGGACCCTGCTCGTCCACGCCTTGTTGTGGACGCTCTTTCACGGCTTCAAGTACTGGGATTTGCTCAACCTGCTGCCGCTTTCTCTCGGCCTGACTTTTGCCGTTTTGTATCTCAAAAACAGTTCCGCCGGTTTGGTGATGCACTTTGTCAGCAACGGCGTTGGGCTGCTGCCGATTCTGTTGGGTGTGCTGAACACAGGATAGCGAGAAAAACAAGATGAAGATATTAGCCTGCCTTGGCAGTTACCGCAAAAAGGGCAACACTGCCCGCGTCGTGCAGATGATCGAGGCGCGGATGCAGGCGCTGGCGGCGCAACAAAACGCGCCGTTGGAATGGGAGACGCTCTTCCTGGGCGATATGGACATCCGCCCGTGTCGGGGCTGCCGCGTGTGTTTCGACCGGGGGGAAGACCGGTGCCCGCTCAAGGACGACATCCCCCTCATCCGCGCCAAAATGGACGCCGCCGACGGCCTTCTCCTGGCCAGCCCGGTCTATGTGGACGACGTGAGCGGCCTGGTCAAGACCTGGATGGATCGGCTGGCCTACCTGTGCCATCGCCCGGCGCTGGGCGGCAAGTGCGCGTATCCGCTGGCCACGGTCGGCGGCGGCGCCACCGGCCACACGCTGCGCACGATGAACGCGGCCTTGCTTACCTGGGGCTATCATCTGGTGGGGCAGACGGGGTTGAAAATGGGCGCGCTGGCCTCGGCGGAGGAACTGCCGCATTACCAAGCGGCGGCGGACAAAGTTGCGGACAAGCTCTATCACGCCGTCGCCCAAAAGCAGGCATTGAGTCCCGCGTTTGTCTCCCTGCTGGCGTTCAAGATACAGCAATTGGTCTGGCAGCGCGAGCCGCCGGGGTCGTATGATTATGCGTACTGGCGCGATCGAGGCTGGCTGGCCCCGGACCGCACCTTTTACGTGGCGCATCGAGCCAATCCGTTCAAGGTTGCGCTGGCGCGGCTGGCCGGTGCGCTGGTCTATCGCTTTGTGGTGTGAGGAGAAAACTATGAGCGAAAAGGAACCTGCAATGACGAGGAAATTGGATGCCCTGTACCCCCTGCAGAAAAGAGACGTCCCTCAGGCCGCAGCCGTGCTGGTTGATGCGTTCGAACACGACCCGATCTGGCAGGTGGTCTTGAGCGACACGACGCCAACGCAAAAAGCGGGCGCTTTCGAGACCCCGCTCCTGTATTGCCTGAAATACGGGGAAGTCTATACCACTTCGGAAAACCTGGAGGGTATTGCTGCATGGATGCTGGGCGATTTGGCCGTCATGACGCCATGGCGCATGGTGCGCAGTGGGGCGATGCGGGCGGCGCTGAAAATGGGCTGGAAAGTTGCCAAAAAGATGGAGCCGATCTTTGGGCCGCTCGACGCCGACCGCCAAGAGATCATGAAGGGCCGCTCCTTCACCTATCTCCAGATCATTGGCGTGGCCCCGGCCTTGCAGGGGCAGGGGTTCGGCGGCAAGCTCTTGCGGGCGCTGATCGAAGAAAGCGAACGCACCCGCACCCCGCTCTATCTGGAGACCGAGACCGAGAGCAACGTCCGCATGTACGAGCGATTTGGCTTTGTCGTCGTCAAAGAGAACGTTCTGCCCGTCATCCACCTGCCGATGTGGGAGATGGTCAGGAACGTGATTCAGAAACGTCCGTCCGAGGCCCAGACCACGGAGCAGGCATAATGCTGGCGCGCATCTCGACGACTTTCGATTGTACGGCAGAGCAACTGTGGGGTAAAATCAACCGTACAGTCTCGCTGCGCTTTGGGTCCGCGCCGGTTTGGAATCACACCATCCGCTTTCACTCGCTGGAGGCTCAAACGCTGATGGACACTGGCAGGAATCACACTTTGATGAAAGGAGGCGCCCTTTGGAAACGCTGTCGAAATTCACGCTGCCCGGTATCTTGTTCGTGCTGACAGTAGCTTTTGGATTTTGGCTGAGTCACATCGGGAAACCCTACAATGGCCTGTGGTTCAATATTCACAAATTGATTGCTCTGGGCGCGGTCATCCTGGTGGTTCTGCGGTTTTCAAGCATATCCAGGCCGGCTGATTCCTTTGCGTTCATCGTGGGCTTGCTCGTCATCGCCGCTCTGTGCGTCATTGCCCTGTTTGCCAGCGGGGCCTTGATGAGCGCCGGGAAACTGGATTATGCCCTGCTGTTGACCATCCATCGCGTCGCGCCGGTGCTGCTGGCGCTTTGCTGCGCGCTGGCGCTCTATTTCTTGGGGAGAACGCCATGACCTGCCGTAGTCTGATGGCCCGCAAACACGGCGGCCCGCAAGTGTTGGAAATTGTCGAATGATGTCGTATGAAAACAAAAAAGATTTTGGACCTGCTCACCATCCCGCTGATCATGCTGGCGGTATTCTGGAGCGTCGCCATAGCCCTGTGGCTGAGCACGGGGCGCATCTTTTACCTGTTCAACTTTGGCTACATCGGCGCGGCCCTGGCCGTCGGCCTGGGCGTCTATGCCGCGCTGCCGGCCCGCCAAAAGCCGCTGGGACGCCGCCTGGCGCAATTCTTGATCGGCGCGTATATGCTGGTCTTTCTGGGGCTGGTCCAGCGCGAGAACATGCAGATCGAGGGCTTTTTCTTTTACCTGCTCTCCGGCTTTTTCGCCGGCTCGGTCATTCACTACCTGGTCGCCAAACTCGCCGGCCCGCTCATCTTCAATCGCGGCTGGTGCGGCTGGGCGTGCTGGACGGCGATGGTGCTGGATCTGTTGCCTTTCCGCCGCCACAAGACCCCGCGCCTGCCCTGGCCGTGGGAGTATCTGCGCTACGCCCATTGCGCGCTCAGTCTGGGGCTGGTGGCGTCCCTCTGGTGGGGCCTGAACTATCGCGTGGTGGAGCAGAGCATAACCGAGCTGTACTGGCTGCTGGGCGGCAACCTGCTCTATTACGCCGTCGGCATCGCGCTGGCCTGCGCCCTCAAGGACAACCGCGCCTTTTGCAAGTACGTGTGTCCCATCCCGACATTGCAGAAAATCCCTGCTCGCTTTGCGCTGCTCAAGATCGCCGGCGACGCCGACAGGTGCATCGCCTGCGGGGCCTGCCAGAAGGCGTGCCCGATGGACATTGACATTGCCGGGTACATCCAAAGCGGCCGGCGGGTGCTCTCGAGCGAGTGTGTGATGTGCCTGGAATGTGTGAACGCCTGCGCCAAAGGCGCGCTGTTTGCCAACCTGGGCGTGGATCAAGTCAGGATTTGAACACAACAGCCCAAAGGAGCTTTTTATGGACATGGTCACTCTGCTGGTCGTGCTTGTGATTTTGCTCGCTTTCACCGGCTTGCTGGTCTGGTCTATTGCCAGTTCCCGTAAACAGGGGCAGGCCAGGGCGCAGTTAGCGCAAACCCTGGGGCTGACTGGGGTTGAGCCGGATGAAACCTTGCTGGCGCAGATTTCCGCGCTCTACCA
>DAOTYD010000084.1:0-13515 GCA_034435295.1 Anaerolineae bacterium
GTTCTGGACCGTTGCCGATAGTCGCTTTGCCCTCAACTCGGAGCCGGCGCCGGCGCTGGTGACGGCGGCGGCCTACTGCCTGTGGCTGGCGTTGGGCCGGCGGGAAGGGCGGCCTCGCTGGTGGGCCTGGCTGCTGATGGCTGTGCTGCTGGCCGCTTCGACCTACGCTTACGAGGCGGCCCTGGCGGCTGCGGCGGCCTTTGTCCTCTTTTTCGTCTACCTGGCCTTGTTCGACCGGGCACGCTTCCGCCGCCACGGCCTGTGGTTCGGCGGCGCGCTGATCCTTGCGGCGCTGCTGGCCGCGCCGCACCTGCTCGACCCGGCGGCCTGGGGGCGCACGCAGACGCTGTCGGGGCCGTTGCAGACGCTGCTCGGCGGCGACCTGCGGCCTCTGCTGCACAACGCGTTGGGCGCGTTGGGGACGATCAGCTTCCGCGGCGACAGCTTTGTCACCTACAACCTCCCCGGCCGGCCGATCCTCGACCCGCTGGTCAGCGTGTTCTTTTACGGCGGCGTGTTGCTTTGCCTGTGGCGCTGGCGGCGGCCAGCCTGTGCTTTTGTCTTGCTGTGGGCGGCGCTGGGCCTGGTGCCTTCCATGGTCATTGGCGAGTGGACCAGCACCCTCCATTCCAAAGCGGCTCAGGCGCCCCTCTTGCTCCTGCCCGCTGTCGGCGCGGTCGAAGTGTGGCGCTGGGCTACGGCGCGCCTCGGTCGGCGCTGGAGCGCGGCGCTGGCTGCGCTGGGCGCGCTGTGGCTCGTTGTTGTCGGCGTCTCCACAGGGTATGACTATTTCGTTCGCTGGGGCTGCTCGCCCGACACGCGGGCGGCCTATTTCTACAACCTGGCGGAAGCCGCCGATTTCGTCCAGGAGGGGACCTACAGCGGCGTGGTGGCCTTTTCGGTGCCCTTTCCCGACCTGCCCCTCGATCCCCTCATCGGTGCGATGCGCGTGCAGCGGGACGACATCACGCTGCGCTGGTTCGACGGGCGACGGGCGCTGCTCTTTCCCGACGCGGCGGAGGTGCTGCTGATCCTGCCGACCAACGCGCCGCTCGACCTGCGCTTTGCGCCCTGGTTGCCGCTGGACGCAGCCGGGCGGGTCGTCGTCGATCCGCAGGGCATCGATCCCTACTTTGACGTCCTGCGCTGGTCGCCGCAGGAGGCATGGGCGGCGGTGACGCCGCAGTTGCGGCGCGAGATCGCCGACCCGCTCTCGCTGCCGGTCGATTTTGGCGGCGCGGCGATTCTGGTCGGCTATGCGCTGGAGAGATCGGCTGTCCGGCCTGGCGAGACCCTGGAGCTGGTCACCGCCTGGCAGGTCAGAGACCCGGCGGCCCTCGGCGCGGAGGACCCCCGCCGTTACGGCCGACAGGCGGCGATCTTTGTCCACCTGCTCGACGGGCAGGGTAACCTGGTCGCCCAGGAGGATCGGCTGGACGTGCCGGCGTGGGGCTGGCAGCGCGGCGACTGCTTCCTCCAGATTCACCGCCTGACGCCCGGCGCGGAGCTGCCGCGAGGGACGTACAGCCTGGCGGTCGGCGTCTACACCCTTCCCGACATCGTTCGGCTGCCCGTGCTGCTGGCGGGCGCGCCAGCAGGCGACCGCGTGCTGCTGCCGCCCATCGAAGTGATCGCCCCATGAAACCGATGGAAGTAACTGCTCAGCCTGTCATTCTGAGCGCCCGAAGGGCGCGACGAATCTCGTTCTCAGAGCGCAATGCCCCCTCCCATAACGAGGTTCCCTCCGGCTTTGCTCGGGGCAGGCTTCGGCGCTCCGCGCCTCAGAATGACGTTCGCAGAAGCTACGAGCACGCAGTGGATCTCCAGCCTGAGCAGTTACCGCTGGAGAGGAAAGGTGCGCTGCGCTGGGCGGCACTGATCGCCCTGTTGCTGCTGGGCTGGTGGCTGCGGCTGGCCTGGCTGGAGGCTGTGCCGCCCGGCTGGCGGGACGATGAGCTGATCGAGATCTTTGCGCTCTCCGGGCAGGTCCTGGAGGGCCATTTCCCGATCTACTTTCTCGACGCCTCGGGCCATGAGCCGCTCTTTCACTACCTGCGGGCGGGAGTGCTGGCTCTGCTGGGCACAAATGTCCTCAGCGGACATCTGCTTTCGGCTTCTTTTGGCCTCCTGGCGATTGCTCTGACCTATGCTCTGGCGCGCCGGCTGTTCGGCACGGCTGTTGCGGCGCCGGCGGCTCTGGCGCTGGCGGTCTCTTTCTGGTCGCTGATGTACAGCCGCATCGGCATGCGCCAGATCAGCCTGCCGCCCTTTGTCCTGCTGGTTCTCTACCTGCTCTGGACGCCTTTGGGGGGGCGGCGGCCCATGCCGGGCTGGGCGATCCCGCTGGGGCTGACGCTGGGGGTGAGCCTCTACACCTACACGGCTTCGCGCGTGCTGCTGCCCCTGCTGGTGCTTTTCGGCCTCTACCTGGCCCTCTTTCACCACCAGCGGTGGCGGGATTGCTGGCGGGGGTATGCGCTGGCGCTGGGGATCGCCGTTGTTGTGGCGCTGCCGCTGGCGCTGGCGATCCAGGCGGGGCGCGACGCGGCGGCAGCGCAGGGCATCGGCGCGGACGCCCGCGTGGTCGAACTGGCCCGCCCCGTGTGGGCTTTGCTCGACGGCGACCCGCGCCCGTTGTGGGAGACAGTGGTCCGCACGCTGGGTATGTTCCATGCCACCGGCGACCCGGAGGCGCTGTACAACATCCCCGGCCGGCCGGTGTTCAACCCCTTCGGCGGGGCGCTGTTCTGGCTGGGCGTGCTGAGCTGTCTGCTTCGCTGGCGGGAAGCGCGCCGCTTTCTGCTGCTCGTGTGGCTTGGGCTGGGCCTCCTGCCGACGATGCTCAGCGTGCCGGCGGCCAGTCTCAGTCACTCGCTCGTCGTTCAGCCGCTGGCGTACCTCCTGCCTGTGCTGGCTGTGGTCGATGCCGGTCGCTGGCTGGCCGCGCGCTGGAAAGGGAACACTGCTCGCCGGGGGGCTGTGCTGGCGGGCCTGCTGCTGGGGGGCTTTTTGCTGTCGACGGCCGGCCGTGACCTGGGCGACTATTTCCTGCGCTGGCCTGCCGACAGCCTGGTGCGCTTTCTCTACCGCGCCGATTACCGCCAGGCGGCGCGCTACCTGGACGCGCAGACGGAGAGGGCGGACTGGGCGGTGGGCAGCCTGCTGATGGGGCCGTGGGACCGCCTGGCGTTGCAGGTCGATGCGCGGCGGGATGACCTGGCTGTGCGCCTCTTCGATCCGCAGCGAGCGCTGGTCTACACGGGTGACGCTGAGCCGTCGGCGCTGTTGCTTACCTCCTTCCCCACGCTGTCGCCGACCATGGCCCAACTGGTGGAGGAGGGGGCGGCAGGCGTGCCTGTCCACGCCCCGCCGCTGACGCTCTATCGTGTGGCCCTGCCGCCCGAGGGGGAGTCGTTAGGCCGTTTCGAGAACGGTCTGGAACTCGTCTCGCTGGCCTGGGCGGGGGCAGAGCTGCCTGCGCCGGGCCGTCAGGCCCGTCTGCTGCTGGGCTGGCGGGTTGCCGGGCCGCTGCGACTGCCGCCGCTGCCCATCGTGGCCAATCCGCCGCCGCCGGGCGTCTATCATGGCCCGCGCCTGGCCGTCTTTACGCACCTTCTCGACGCGGGGGGCACGCTGCTGACGGGCGATGACGGCCTGTGGGTCGATCCCTTGACCCTGCGCCCCGGCGACCGCTTCGTCCAGCTTCACCTGCTGACGCTGCCGGCCGATGCCCCAGCGGCCGCGATGCTGGAGGTGGGGCTGTACGACCCCTACACAGGCGAGCGCTGGGCGGTGCAGACGGAGGGCAGCGACCGCCTGCTCTTCGACCTGCACCTGTCCGCCTCTCCTTGAGTGGCCCAGGAACTCTTGCCCTTTCGGCCTGTGCTCCCGCAGAAGGGAGAGGGGCACGGTCAGGAGACTGGCCCCTCTCTTGCGCTTTCCCTGGGGGGTCAAAAGTTGCGCAGCACAAGCGGCAGATAGACGGACAGGCTGCGTTTCCAGATGCGCACGCGCACGTAATCGCAGTACGGATCGTCCACCCGCCGGGCAACGGTGACAGAGTTGGCGGTCAGGTTTTGCAGGTTTGCGCCGCGCCAGCCGCCGTTGTGATCGCCGCCGGCATATCTCTGGTTGATACCCAGATCCTCGTCATCACACTCCGCCCGCACGATCAACAGGTCGGGATTCCAGTTCAGGTTGTGGGCAAGGTTGAGTGTACTGCCCGTTGCGATGTTCTGCCAACCGCTGTCGTAGTGTGGCGTGGCGGCGCGCTGTACGACCACGCGCACCTGTTGGATGTAAGGATCGTCAGGCAAGCGGGTTACCTGAATTGCGTTGGCCGTCAGGTGGTGCCAGTAGGCGCCGTACTGAGCGGCGGGGTCATCGGTGGACAGGCCGCCAAAGGCGATGTGGTGGATGTCCCAGGCCGTGCTCCTGAACCACAGGGCCGCTGTCAGATGATCGGCGGCGATGTTCAGGTTGTGGTTGAACGGCAGTGTCTGCCCCTGCTCAATGTCTACCCACCCACTGTCCCACTGATCCGCGACAGCAGCCGGAATCCAGACCGTGACGCGGACCTGATCGGCAACGTTGTCGTCAGGGTAGCGATAGACCTCGATCGTGTTGGTCGTCAGCCTCTGCCAGCGCGCCCCGTACCAGCCGTTGTTCCACTCCAGGCCGCCATAGCTGCGGCGGTTGACGCCCAGATTGCCATCGGTGTCATTGAACCACAGATCCACGGCATAGTCGTCCGGATTGCCGCCCAGGTTGTGTGCGAAGCCGAGCACCTGATCCGGCTCAATAGACACCCAGCCGCTGGTCCAGGAGGTTGTGCCGCTGGAGGGATTGTACTCGAAGGCGCCGATGTCGCAAATCAAGGTACTATTCCCATCGCCGTCCAGCGGGCGGGTGACGCCGCGCTGGTCGGTGTAGGGGCAGTTGACATTGGTGCCGGCGTCGATCGCCGGGCTGCCGGGCTGCAAGGCGTGTGTCTGCGTGGAGCCGCCGTTGTCGGCCAGCGCGCCCAGGAGCGGGTTGGTGTTGTTGAGGTCGCCCACAGCAGTGAAAGAGCCAGCGCAGGAATTGTCGCTGCTCAGATTGTGGCCCTGTGAAGTCAGCGCTTTGTTGAGATGGCAATTGGCGGCGGTATTGTTCGCGATGAGGGTGTTCCTGAGTGTGGCGCTCGTGTACGAGTAGCCGTCCTGCAAGAAGCCACCGCCGCTGTTGTTGCTGATGGTCACGTTGGTCAGGGTGGCGGTATCCTTGTTGCTGATCCCGCCACCACCGGTGGCTGCGGCGTTGCCGCTGATCGTGACGTTGACCAGGGTCGCCGTTCCATCGTTGTAGATACCGCCGCCTGCCTCGCTGACGGTGTTACCGCTGATGGTCACATTGTTCATCGTTGCCGTACCGGCATAGACGTCCACGCCTCCGCCGGCAGTTGCTGTGTTGCCGCTGATGGTGACATCGGTCAACGTCAGCGCGCCTCCGGTGAGAACGGAGATACCACCGCCGTTGTCTGCGGAGTTGCTGCTGACAATTACGTGGCTCAGCCTCAGCGCGCCCATCGTGGCAATGCCGCCCCCATCGTTGGATGTGTGTCCGTCGCGGATCGTCACGCCATAGATGCTCACTGTAACCCCGCTGGCAACGTTGAACACCCGGCTCGCGTCGTTGCCGCTGATCGCCAGACTCGCCGCGCCGGGTCCGAAGATGGTCAGGTCCTTGTCGATCAAAAGCTCGCCGCTGGTCAGCGTGATCGTGCCGGTGAGACCGGGCGCAAAGGCGATGATGTCGCCAGAAGCAGCACTGGCGATGACCTGGCGCAGCGAACCTGCGCCGCTGTCATTCGTGTTGGTGACGGTGAGCGTGGCAGCGTGCGCAACGGGCAGGTTGCTCCCCGCCAGCGCCAGGAACAGTACCAGGACTCTGAGAACTCGGCAAATTTTCATGTCGCACCTCCCCTGAGTTTTACAAACTACGAACCGCAACCCGGCCTCTCCCCCTGGGGCCCGTCGTGCAGCTTCGTCGTGATGACCCGGGTCATCTATTCCAAGTGTAGCGGACGGGGAAGGAGAGTGCCCAACTCGCAGCCAACAATTTGCCAACAGTCACTGCCAGCGGTTGGCGGCGAGGTCGGAGACCGGCCGCAGCGGGTGCGATAAGCAATTTGCGATAAGCAATTTGCGATAAGCGATAAGCGATGAGCGATTTGCGATACGCGATTTGCGACAACAAGGCTGGTTTGACAGGGGTTTGAATCATGGTACAATCCCCCCGCTGCCCCCAGCGGGGCAGTCGCCTGATCCACAAGCAGACAGGATAGCCCTGAAGGGCTTGAGCTATCTGGAGGTTTTGATGAAGAATCGATTCCCAGTTGCCTGGGGCCGGTTGGCCCTCATTGCCGGGCTGGCCGGCCTGGCTGTTTTGCTCGTTGCGCTGCTCCCTGCGCTGGCAGAACCCCACGCCTATTACGAAGGGTGGCATCTCATCTTCAGCGACGATTTTGAAGATTCCTTCCCTGGGGGATGGACGGTCTATGACCAGAGCACTGCCGATGGCGGCGAATACCTGTGGGGAACGACGGGCTACACGTTTACCAGCGCCAGCACTGCTCTCTGGGCGGTCGGTGGTGGAGACAACGGCAGTCTGTTGAACCCCATTACCGATACCTACCCCAATTCTCTCGATACATGGCTTGTCTACGGGCCTGTCGATATGAGCCGCGCTTTCGACGGGCGGCTCGAGTTCGACTGGTTCCTGGATTCCGGGCCGAACGACTGGTTTAGCTGGTGTGCTACGACCGATCCCAGTGACCTGGCGGGTTCCTGCCAGGGGGCGGCGGTATCAGGGCGTGTTGGCACGTGGGTCAGCGGGACGCTCTCCCTCCGCCCCTATGCACAGCAAGACCAGGTGTGGATCGCCTTTCGCTTCACGAGCAATGGCGATGGCATCGCGGGTTGGGGGGCTTTTATCGACAATGTGAGAATCTATGCCGACTATGGCTACCGCATCACCCTGCCGTTCGTGGCCTGGGAACCAACCCCTACGCCCACACCGACGCCGACGCCGAGGCCTGTGTACTTTGACAATTTCAGCGACCCCAACAGTGGCTGGCCCCGCGTAGAGACGGTGATTCCCAATACCAACAGTTACTACCGCCTGCGCTATCAGGACGGCGTGTACCGCATCATGATCGACCAGGGCGGTCCCTATACGTGGTTCTACCAGCCCGACGCTCTGGCTCCCTACCGCCCGCCCAGCGACAAGTACTGTGTCGAGGTCGATGTGCTCGTTCTCCGTGGTCAGCCCCCCTACGAGGAATGGAACTTTTATCCCTACTGGGCCAACGGCGGTCTCATCTTTGGCGCCAATGAGGCCAATACGCATCTCTATGCGCTCTGCATCGCTGTGGGAGCCGAACACGGCAGCAGCGCCGACCTGGGCTGGTTCCTGGTCAACAACCCCACGTATGAATACCCACGCAAGGGTTGTAACTATCAGCCCGGTGTGATTAAAGGCGAGGCAGTTGGGCTCAATATCGCCAACTGGCAGCATCTGGCAGTGGGCGTCGATGGGGACGAGGTGGTTGTCTTGATCAACGGCATCTACAGAGGCGACTGGAGAATGGCCGGGCTGAGCGCAATGACCCGTGTTGGCCTGGTTGCGGGCGACTATGAAGTGACGCCGGTCGATTTTCGGTTCGACAATTTCCGCGTCGAGCCGAATGTCGATTGTAGGCCGTAAAATCTGTGGGATGGTTTCCAGGTGAGCAACGGAGGCTTCCTGATTGGCTCAGGAAGCCTCCGCCTGCTGGCGTGATAGGGGGAGGACAGGTCGCCTTGGGCATCAACCGCCGTCTGGCGATCCTGGAAGGGGTGGCGCTGGGTGCCATCCTGCTTCTGGCCGCTTACCTGCGTCTCAACCACATCGACCACGCCGAGTTTCTGTGGGACCAGGCCGAGATCTCCAAGTGGGCACTGCGCATGGCGCGCCTGGGAGAGATCGCCTGGGTCGGCCCGCCTTCGTCGACGAGCCTGCACAGCTTTCCCGGCACGACCTGGCTGCTGGTCATCCCCTATGCCCTCTCGCCCAGTCCCGCTGTGGCCACTGCGTTTGTTGCCCTGCTCAATGTGCTGGCCGTGCTGGGCTGCCATCTGCTGACGCGGCGCTGGTTCGGCCGGCTGGCGGCCGTGACGGCGGCGCTGCTCTTTGCCGTGGCTCCCTGGGCCGTCATCTATTCGCGCAAAATCTGGCAGGTCGAGTTCTTTGCTCCTTTTGCGCTCCTTTACGCCTGCACGGCCTGGCTGGCCTTTGTCCGGCGGCGGCGCTGGGCGCTGCCGCTGCACTGTCTGGCAGCGGCCTGGCTGGTCAACATCCACTTTGCGGCAGTACCCTTCGTCGCTCTCACCGCGCTGTGGGTGCTGATGTTTCGGCGGCGCATCGACTGGCGCCTGCTGCTCCTGGGCGTTGTGCTGGGGGGTTTGCTCTTTGTGCCCTATCTTCTCTTCAATGCCCGGCACGATTGGGTGGACCTGCACCTGCTCCGCCAGATGATGGGCCGGCCCGCCGTCATCGATGGGGAGTCTCTGTGGGCTGGCTGGATCATGGTCACGGCAGGAGAATTGCGCCTGCTGGTGGGACCGGATCGCTATGCAGAGTTTGTCGCCAGCACGCCCAACCTGCGCGGGCTCTTTGCGCTGGAAGGGGTGCTGGCTTTTGGCGCGGCGCCCCTGGCGCTGGTACGGGCTGCCCGCCAGGCGCGCCGCGGCCTCGACGACGAGACCGCCGCCGCGCTGCTGGCTGCAACGTGGTTTTTGATGCCGATCCTCTTCTTTGCCCGCCATGTGGTGCCCAACGCGCCGCACTATTTCACGTCCATCCTGCCCGCTCCTTTCATCCTCGTTGGCTGGCTTGTCTCCTCCATCGCCCGCCGTCCGACGGGCCGCTGGCTCCAGCTCGCGCTTCTGGCTCTGCTGGTGCTCTCTGCCGTCGCCCAGACCTGGGAGGTGGTGGCATTGCAACGCTTCGTCTGGAGCCACGACACGCTGCTGGGCTACGACACGCCCCTTTCCTATGACATCCGCGCTGCCCAGACCGCCCGCCGCCTGCGCGCCGAGCTGGGCGGCGAGGAGGTGATTCTCCTCGCCGAAGGCGACGAGCCGCGCATCTATGAAATGCCCGCCACGGCCGGCATCCTCTTCTTTGGCGAGCCGCACCGCGCCGTCGACATCCGCACCGCCCTTGTCTTTCCCGCCGCGCCGGCCGTCTACTGGTCAACCTACGACATGACCTACGGTGAGACCCTGCTGGCGGATTTCACGCCCGAACTGGTCGCCGAACGGGTCTGGCTGCGCGAAGGCGCGCGCGCCTACCGTTTCTACCATTGGCCAGGCGGAGCGCCGGATCTTCCCGGCTTTCAGCCGCTGGCCGAGCCGGTTGCCTGGGCCAACGGCGCCCGTCTGCTTGGCTATCGCCTGGAAGGTGAGTTGCGCCCCGGCAGCACGTTCCGCTGGACGCTGGTCTGGCAGCCTGAGCGGACGCCGGACGAGGATGTCAACTATCATTGGTTCAACCACCTGCTGGACGAGAATGGCGAGATGATTGCCCAGGCGGACGGGCCGGGCATGTTGCCGGCGTTCTGGCGCAGCGGCGACACGGTGCTCAACTGGTTCGACATCGCCATCCCACCAGAGGCCGCGCCGGGCACGTATGCAATGCGGGTGGGGATGTATGTCTATCCGGCCATCGAGAACGTCCCCATCATCGACGGGGCGGGTCAACCGGCAGAGGAGTGGGTCCGCATCGGGCCACTTGCTGTTGCGCCTTGAAGGAGCGGGGGATGAAGGTGCGTCGTTTTCTCGCGCAACGGATGGACCGGAGGCTTGCCCCTCTCGCCCTGATCCTGCTGACCTTTCTGGCCCTGGCCCTGGCGGTCAGCCTGATCAACCCCCTCCACGAGTCGACCGACGAGATTCGCCATTACCGCTACATTCGCCACCTGGTTGTCGACCACCGCCTGCCGGTGCAGGGAGCCGAGGCGGTGCGCTCGCAGAGCCACCACCCGCCGCTCTACTACCTGGTCAGCGCCGTCGCCAGCGCGTGGGTGCCTTCGCCGCACACAGCCCAGTACGAGCAGCCGATCAACCCTTTCTGGGGCTATCGGCTGTGGGAAGTGGGCGTCGACAACAAGCTCCAGTACCTGCACAGCCCGGCCGAGCCCTTCCGTGAGGGGCACCTGGCGGCGCTGATCCCCCGCTGGGTCAACGTTCTCTTTGGCGCAGCGACGGTATGGCTGACGTACCGCCTGGGCCGGCGGGTCTGGCCGGACCGCCTGCCGCTGGCCTGGGGCGCGGCGGCGTTGGTTGCCTTTACGCCCCAGTTCATCTACCTGAGCGCGGCGATCAATAACGACATTGCCGCGGCGGCGATGAGCACCGCCGTCCTCCTGCTCAGCGTCGACCTGGCGCAGCAGGGTCCCAACCGCCGCTGCCTGATCTTGCTGGGTCTGGCCTATGGCCTGGCGCTCTTGACCAAGTTCCACCTGCTCGCGCTGGGCGGCGTCATCGCTCTGGCGATGCTGCTGGGGGTGCGCACTCAGGAGCGGCAGGTGGCAAAGTGGTTTGGCGGCATGGCGCTGATAGGGGGGCTGGCGCTGCTGGTGGCCGGCTGGTGGTTCGTCCGCAACTGGCTCTTGTACGGCGACCCGACCGGGCTGAACAAGGTCAACGAACTGTGGGCTGGCCGACCAGCCAGCGGCAACTGGTGGGCGCTGTGGCAGGGCCTGCCCTACCTGTGGACCAGCCTGTGGGGTCGCTTTGGCTACGGACAGATTCCCCTGCCGGCGGCGGTCTATGACGGCCTTTTAGCTCTGTGCGGCCTGGCGCTGGCGGGCTACCTGCTGCCCAGGCGAGGCCGCCTGCCGGGCGCGGCGCTGTCGATCCTGGGCGCGGCGATCGTGGGTTTTGTGGCGGTGGTCTGCTACTACATCCTGATCCAGCCGGCCGGGCCGATGGGACGCTTTCTCTTCCCCGTCCTGCCAGCTTTTGCCGTTGTCGTCGTCGGCGGGCTGGAGCGCTGGCTGCGCCGCCCGGCGTGGACGGCGGGGGGCGTGGCGCTGGGGATGGCCGCCGTGGCGGTGCTGGCCATCTTTGGCTGCCTGATGCCGGCGGTGAGCTATCCACCCCGCGCCAGGGAGCTGCCGGCCGGCCCTGCCGTCGCCCAGTTCGGCGACGTGGCGCGCGTCCTTGCCGTCGAGATGAGTACCGGCTCGCTGCAGCCTGGCGATCCGCTCTTTGTCACTGTCGTCTGGGAGCCGCTGCGCCAGACCGCGACGCCCTACATCGTCTATGTCCATCTGATCGACGAGGCGGGCGTGCTGGTGGCCCAGCGCGACACGTGGCCTGGCCTGGGGCGGGCGCCGACGACGGCCTGGCGGCCTGGGCGGCCGTTCGTCGATGTCTACCGCGTCGACCTGCCGGAGGCGGTCTATGCGCCCAGCAACCTCACCGTGCGCGTCGGCCTGTACGAGCCGGCGACGGGCCGCCTCTCGACCGGTATGGACGACGGCATCACCGTCGGCACGGCCGCGCTGGCTGCCCGCCAGGGTGCCTGGCCCAACCCGCTGCAGGCCAATTTCGGCGGCGAGGTCACCCTGGTGGGTTATACGCTGGAGCCGCGTTCGCTGGCCGCCGGGGAGACGTTCACCCTGACCCTCTACTGGCAGACGGTGCGACAGCCCACCCATCCGTACATGGTCTTTTCCCAGGTCATCGACACGGAATGGCGCGTCTGGGGCAGCAGCGATGAAGCGGGGCCGCTCTGGTCGACGGCTAACGTGGCACAGGATGTGCGCCACATCACCCTGCTGCCAGAGACGCCGCCGGGCAGCTATCCGGTGCAGGTGGGGCTTTTCTACCCCGGCGTGGGGCGCCTGCCGCTGTTGGCGCCGGACGGACATTATCTGGACGAGCGCATTTTGCTGGGACCGGTTCGGGTGAGAGAATGAACAAGACAACCTTTCGACGCTGGTGGGCCATAGCGCGGGTGATCATCAGCCTGGGACTGTTGATCGCCGTGCTGCTGACGATTGGGCTGGACGAACTCTGGGCGACCATTGTTGGCGCTTCGCTGCTGCCGCTGCTGGCGGCGCTGGCGCTCTTTGTCTGCGGCGTTGTCGTGCGCGCGGCGCGCTGGCAGGCGCTGCTGGTTGCCCTCGACGTGCGTGTGCCGTTTCGGCGGCTGGTCTATCTCTACTTTTCCGGCGCGTTCTTCAACCTCTTCCTGCCTACCGGCTTTGGCGGCGACGTGGTGCGCGTGGTCGAACTGGCGCAGGAGGCGCAGGCGACGGCGGCGCTGGGCACGGTGGTGGTCGACCGGCTGACCGGGCTGCTGGTGCTCTTTGTGATGGCGCTGGCCGCCTTGCCCTTTGGCGGAGAGCTGTTGTCGCCACAGATGCGGCTGCTGGTTGGTCTTTTCGCGGCGGCAGGATTGGTCATTGGCGGGCTGGTGCTGCAGGGGAGCTGGCTGCGCCGGCTGGTCGGCTGGCTGCCGGGGCCGCTGTCTCTGCGCGGCGAGGGGGCGCTGGCGCGCGCCTATGCCGCGGTCACTGCCTGCGGCTGGCGGGCGGTGGGACAGGCTCTCTTTTTCTCGCTGATCTTCAACACCCTGCTGATCCTGGTCAATTACCTGGCGGCGCTGGCGGTGGGGATGCGCGTTCCGCTGGTCTATTTCCTGATCTTTGTGCCGGTGCTCTCGGTGACCCTGATGCTGCCCATCTCGGTCGGCGGGCTGGGCGTGCGCGAGACGACGGCGGCGCTGCTCTTTGCCCAGATCGGCGTCGACCAGGCGGTGGCGGTGGCGGCCTCGCTGGCCGTCTATGCCGTCTCGGCGCTGACCAGCCTCTTTGGCGGGGTGCTCTACCTGGTCCAGTCGCTGCGCGCTCTGGGGCGAGGAGCCACTTCCTGACATACATCTCTGTCGCCCTGAGCGCAGCGAAGGGTCTCGTTACAACACGGATAGAACCCTGTCACCCTGAGCGCAGCGAAGGGTCTCGTTGCGACACCGTTCATATCAAGAGGAAGGGAATAGAGATGGACCCAGATTCTGCCCCAAAGCATAAAAGTTTGTCCGCGCCTGTCAGCGCCCGGCTGCGCCCCCTTTTCAGGGCTGTCGCGCCGGCCCTGCTGCTCGCTGGCCTGGTCCTGATGGCCTTTTGGGGACTGATCTGGCTGCCGCCGGAGCAGGTCATTGGCGGCAGGGACCTGCTCTATCTGTTCCTGCACTGGTGGCGTTTTGCCCTGCAGAGCCTGCAGGGGGGCGAGTTGCCGTTGTGGAACCCCTACCTCTTTTCCGGCGTTCCCTTCATCGCCAATCCCCAACCGGCGCTTTTCTACCCGCCGACGTGGCTCATCCTGCTCCTGCCGCTGACGCGGGCGGTCGGCCTGCTCTATCTGCTCCATTTCTGGCTGGCGGCGGTGGGGATGTGGGCCTGGCTGCGCGCCGAAGGGGCCGATG
>DAOTYD010000085.1:0-2860 GCA_034435295.1 Anaerolineae bacterium
CACCCCATTGCTCGGCGGGGGTCTGTGACCCCCGCCAGTGGGGCCGCTGTTTTTTGGCCACAGATTACACAGATTTCACAAATTTCACGGTCTGTGACCCTCGCCGGTGGGGCCGGCGGGTCGCAGACCCGGCGGGAGCAGAGCGGGCGGGGCGCTCTACCCTTTTGCTACGAACACCCGGGGACGGGCGTTTGATTTTTCTGCCATTTGGGGTAAGATACAGCCCACAGCTTTCCAGATAAGGAGTATCGGCTTGATACGCGTTCTTGTCACCGGCGGCGCAGGCTTTATCGGTTCCAATTTGGTCGACGAGCTGATGGCTCAGGGCCATCACGTCACAGTGCTGGACAACCTCTCGGTGGGCAAGATCGCCAACATCGCCCACCACCTGGGCAGCGAGCGCTTCCGCTTTGTCCACGATTCGATCCTGAACCCGGCGATCCTGGAACGCCTGGCGCGCAAGGTCGATCTCATTTACCACTTGGCGGCGGTGGTGGGGGTCAAGTACGTGGTCGATGACCCCCTCACGGCAACCATCACCAACGTGCGCGGGACGGAGAACGTGCTGGAGGCGGCCAGCAAGTATTGGGTCAGGACCGTCGTCGTCTCCAGCTCCGAGGTCTATGGCAAATCGACTGCCGTGCCGCTGCGCGAGGACGACGACCGCCTGCTGGGCCCCACCTCGGTGGCCCGCTGGTCGTATGCCGATGCCAAGGCGCTCGACGAGTACTATGCCTTTGCCTACGCGCGCAAGGGCCTGCCCGTCTCGGTCGTGCGCTACTTTAACGCCTACGGGCCGCGCCTGGACCCGCTCGGCTATGGCAGCGTCATTGCCCGCTTTATCACCCAGGCCCTGCGCGGCGAACCGCTCACCGTGTATGACGACGGCAGGCAGACCCGTTGCTTCACCTATGTCGCCGATACCGTGCGCGGCACGATCCTGGCAGCGACCGTGCCCGAAGCGGTGGGGCAGGTGTTCAACATCGGCTCTGACCGCGAGGTGACGATCAACGAGCTGGCCCGCCTCATCCTGGAGCTGAGCGGCGCCGACAGCGAGATCGTCCACATCCCGGCAACCTCGGCCTACGGCCCCCATTTCGAAGACACCCGTCGCCGGGTGCCCGACCCGACACGCGCGCGGCAGGTGCTGGGCTTTGAAGCGTCGACCTCTTTGGAAGAAGGAATCCGCAGAACACTACACTGGTTCGAGGAGAGCAAAGCGCATGTCATCGACACGACTGAGCGCCTGGATTGACGGCATTCTCGAGGCGGGCTGGCTGGCGGCGATCATTGTCACGCCGCTCTTTTTCAACATCTATTCGAGCCGCGTTTTCGAGCCGGACAAGCTGACCACACTGCGCTCCATCGCCATCTTGATGGCGGCCCTGTGGCTGGTGCGGCTGGTCGAAGAGGGAGTGGCCCGCCAGGGCAGGCGTTCTGCCGAACCGCTGGTTCGCCTGAGCTGGCGAACGCCGCTGATGTTGCCCACGCTCCTTACGGTTGTGGCCTATCTGATCAGCACCGCTCTCTCGATCACGCCCTATGTCAGCTTTTTCGGCTCCTACCAGCGCCTGCAGGGCACCTTCACCACCCTCTCTTACATCGTCATCTTTCTGATCGTCCTGGAGCGCATGCGCACCCGCGCGCAGGTGGACCGTTTCATCACCACGCTGATCCTCAACAGCCTGCCCATCGCCCTCTATGGCTTTGTGCAGCACTTTGAGCGCGACCCGTTGCCGTGGGGCGGTGATGTGGTGAGTCGCATTGCCTCGAACATGGGCAATGCCATTTTTGTCGCCGCCTACCTGATTATGGTCGCGCCGCCCACAATGGCGCGCATCGTCGATTCCTTCCGCTCCATCCTCACCGAAGAGGACAGCGGCATCGCCGACATCCTGCGCGCTGCGGCTTACATTTTTATCTTTCTCGTCCAGCTCATCGCGATCTGGTTCTCCAGGAGCCGTGGCCCGCTGATGGGCCTCCTCTTTGGCCTGGGCGTCTGGGGCTTTGCCAGCCTGATCGTGTTCCAACAGCACCGCCATCAGAGCGAAAAAACCTACAAAGCACGCCTGTGGCTGGCGCTCTGGTCGGCCGTCTTGCTCATCGCCATCCTGGCTTCTGTTGGCTTTTTCCTGGTCAATCCCGGCGGTCCCCTGCACGAGTGGGCCATCCAGCAGCCGTGGGGTCGTCTGGCCAATGTGCTCGAACTCGAGGGCGGTACCGGCAAGGTGCGCGCGCTGATCTGGGAGGGCGGCCTGGACCTGATCCTGCCCCATGAGCCCATTCGATTCCCGGCCACTTCCCGCCTGCCGGAGGGCAGGGCCGACTGGGCTAACGGCGTTCTGCGCTATCTCTTTGGCTATGGCCCCGAGTCGATGTACGTCGCCTACAACAACTTTTACCCGCCCCTGCTGGGCCATTTCGAGGATCGCAAATCCTCGCCGGACCGCTCGCACAACGAGACGCTGGACTCGCTGATCATCACCGGGCTGACCGGTTTTATCGCTTACCTGTGGCTCTTTGGCAGCATCTTTTACTTTGGCCTGCGCTGGCTGGGCATCATCCCCTCCGACTGGCGGCGCATCCTTTTCTTTGCTCTCCTGGTGGGCGGTGCTGTGGGTTTTGTCATCTGGGCGGTTGTCGGCATTGGCCCCCACTTTTTTGGGCTGGCCATTCCAATCGGCATGACGATCGGCCTGCTGGTCTATCTGCTCATCTACGGCTTTCACAGTTCGTGGAAGCCCGAGCCGCCGGAAAAGGTCCATCCGAATGCCCTTCTTCTCATCGGTATCCTCGCTGCGTTCGTCGCCCATTTCGTCGAGATCAACTTTGGCATCAGCATCGCCTCGACGCGGACGAC
>DAOTYD010000086.1:0-7981 GCA_034435295.1 Anaerolineae bacterium
AAACTTTCTGTGGCTTTGAGAACATCGAATCGGCGCGCCTCTACCTCGCCGTTTTCGAAAAAGTCTACCGTTTCTCCCCCTTCTCCAACGATGCCCAAGAACGCATTCGCGGCAAATGCCCCCTTGAATTGGCCGGTTACGAGGTGCAGAAACTCCCTATGGCCCAACTCTTCCGCGGACTGGCCCTCCAGTGGCCAGCCGCTGCCTTTGAGGAGCTTGTCCCCAATGTGTGACGCTCCCACAACGGCCTATCCCTGACCGACAAGAAATGCTATAATGTGCCGGGGAACGACAGATGCCAGAAGCTGATCTCAGCCAACAGCCCTTGATCTACCTCGACGTCTCCGCTGCCGTCCACCGCCGCGCGGGACTGGGCCGCTACGCCGAGAGCCTGACGCGCGCCCTCGTCGCCGCCGGGCCGGACCGTTATGCGCTCTTTTACAACCGCGAGCGCGGCGTCGAGCCGCTGGCGGGCCTGCAGCACCTGCCAGCACGGAGCGTTGCCCTGGGCTACAAGCCGTGGCGTATGCTCGTCTGGCTGGGCCAGCTCGCCCACGTGGGTTTCGAGCGGCTCATCCCCGGCGCGGCGCTCTTCCACGCTACCGAACACCTGCTGTTGCCGCTGCGTTCCGTGCCCTCTGTGCTCACCGTCCATGACCTCATCTTTCACCACCTGCCGGAGCATCACAAACCGCTCAACCGCCTCTACCTGAAGCTGGCCCTGCCCCTCTACTGCCGCCGCGCCCACCGCATCATCGCCGTCTCGGAACACACGCGGCAGGATGTGATTCGTACCTATGGCATCTCGCCAGACAAGGTCGTGGTCATTTACGAGGCTGCCGATCCGCGCTTTTGCCCCCAGCCGCCGCAGGTCGTCGCTGCGGCGCGGGCGCGCTATGGCCTGCCGGAGCGCTACGTCCTCTTTGTCGGCACCATCGAGCCGCGCAAGAATCTCTCTCGCCTGCTGGACGCCTTCGCCGTCGTCCACAGGGAGGGGCTGACGGACGCGCTGGTGATCGTCGGGCGCAAGGGCTGGCTGACCGACGAGTTTTTCGCCCGCCTGGAGGCGTTTCCCCTGCGCGAGCGCGTGCTCTTCCCTGGCTATGTGCCCGACGATGACCTGCCTGCCATCTATGCCGGCGCGCAGGTCCTGGCGCTGCCCAGCCTGCACGAAGGATTCGGGCTGCCGCTGCTGGAGGCGCAGGCGTGCGGCGTGCCTGTTGTGGCCTCAGACGCCGCCTCCCTGCCCGAGATCGGCGGCACCGCAGCGCGCTACTTCCCACCTGCCGACAGCGAGGCAATGACGCAGGTTTTGCGCGCGGTGCTGGCCGATCCCCCACTGCAGGCACAGATGCGCACAGAAGGGCTTGCCCAGGCTGCCCGCTTCTCCTGGGCGCGCGCGGCAAAGGAGACGGCTCAACTGTACCACCAAATCCTGTGATGTCATTCAATTTGCCTTCGCCGTCGTGATTGGATATAATGATCCCCACTTTACCCAAGAGGAGGAGCAACATGAACGGATCCGATTCTGCCGTCAGACGCCATGCCGTGGTGCTGTTCTACCTCCTGGCTTTTGCGCTTTCCTGGCTGGGCTGGGTGCCGCAGGCGCTCCACGCGCGCGGACTGTTCCCCTTCGACAGCCCTTTGCTCGGCCTCCTGGGCGGCAGCGGGCCGACGCTCGCTGCGGTCATCGTCCTGCTGCTGCTCCGCGACCGGAACGGCCTGCGCGACCTGTTCCGTTCTCTGTTCAGGCTGCGCGTCTCGTTCTGGTGGTATCTCTTTGCCTTTGGCTTTTGGGTCGCCGTGACAGCGCTTGCTCTCGGCCTCGGCGCCCTCTTCGGCCAGCCGTTCCGCCACTTTGCCTGGGTCCCTCACCTGCCCTCCTGGCCCACGCTGCTGTCCATCTTTGTCACCATGCTCCTCTCCAACGTCTGGGAGGAGATCGGCTGGCGCGGCTTTGCGCTGCCACGCCTGCGCCAAAAGGCCGCCGACCTGCCCGTTGCCCTCCTTATGGGCTCTCTGTGGTTCCTCTGGCACCTGCCGCTGCTGCTGAACCCCTCTTCGCCCATGGCCGGCCTGCCGTGGTACGGCATGCTGATCTTTTGCCTTTCCCAGACCGTGATCTACACCTGGCTCTACGCGCATACGGCCCCCAGCCTCTTCTTTGTGAGCATCCTGCACGCCATGTCCAATACGGTGGCCTTTGTCCTGCTCGACCTGGGTGTCTTTGTCCCCTCCTACCCCTTCGTGGTCGGCGTGACGACGCTCGTGGCGCTGGTGCTGGTTCTGATCTATGGCCCGCGGCGCTTCGAGCCCTCCCGGTAAACGGCGGGGCAGTGAGTTGAGCAGGCGATGGGGCGCTCCCGGCTCTGGCAGTGGGTGGCGGTCGGCGTCCTGGCGCTGATCTTGTTGGCCGGGCAGAGCTGGGCCATCTATCGCTTTTTCACCTCCCGTTTCCCCGGCGGCAACGATTTTTGGGCGCGCTGGTATAACGGCTGTACTCTGCTCTGGACCGGGGAGAACCCCTATGCCGAGGAGGTGGCCCTGCGGGCGCAGATCGGCATCTTTGGCCGCCCCGCCCGGCCGGGAGAGGACCTGGCCGCCTTTTCCTACCCGCTCTACACGCTCTTTGTCTTCTGGCCCCTTTGTCTGACCCGTAACTTTGCCCTGGCCCTGGCGATCTGGATGACGGCGATGCTCTACAGCCTGCTGGCGGGGCTGATCCTGATGGCCCACGTCAGTCGCTGGTCGCCGCCGCGCTGGCTGTGGTGGGTCACGCTGGCCTGGGGCGCGCTCCACTACCCCCACGCGCGGGCGATTATCCTGGGCCAGCCGGCGACGGTCGTCTTTGTCGCCCTGGCCCTCTCGCTGTGGGCGCTGGAGCGCAAACGCGATTTCGCAGCGGGCGCTTTGCTGGCGCTGACGACGATCAAGCCCCAGATGAGCTTTCTGCTGCTGCCGTGGCTGCTGTGGTGGACGGCCTGGCGCGGGCGCTGGGGCGTCTGGAAGGGGTTTGCTTTGGCGATGGCCGTGCTGGCCGGCGCGTCGTTTCTGCTCGTGCCCTCCTGGCTGAGCGATTTCATCGCCGGCGTGCGGGATTATGACCGGGTCGCCGGGGCGGCCAACTATCGCTCGCTGACCTGGATCATCACCGATTACATCATGGGCTGGGGACCGCCAGCCGAGACCGTCGGCGTGGGGCTGTTTGCCCTCTACGCCCTCTTCGAGATGTGGCGTGGACGCCGGGCAGCGTGGAGCGGCTTTCTGTGGACCACGGGCCTGATCCTGATCCTGACCCATTTCATTGCCCCGCGCACGGCCACGACGCACTATAGCATGTTGCTGCTGCCGCTCTTTGGCTGGTTTGCTCACCTCCAGCAGCGGCTGGGCCAGCGGGCAGCGTGGGTCCTTGTGGGGATCGAGGCGCTGCTCCTGGTGGGTCAATGGGTCGTTTTCCTGCTCACCATCGAGGGCAATTTCGAGACCGCCTGGTCCTATCTCCCTCTGCCGCTGCTCTTGCTGGCCGTGCAGCTCTGGCAGCGCAGATACGCCTGGAGGGAGGGAGGGTCGCTGCCATGAAGACGAGCGCAGCGGTCGGCCGCTGGCTGCGTCCCTGGCAGGTCGTGCTGCTCATTGCAGCCGTCTATGTCGGCCTGACCCTGGCCCGTTTCGAGGGTGACCCGCTCTCCTTTGTCATCATCGGCACCCGCTTCGACCCCGGCCTCCCCGGCGGCACGCAGGGCTATGACGGGCAGTTCGCCTACCAGATCGCCCGCGACCCGCTGGGCGCTGCGCCCTACCTCGACGTGCCGGCCTACCGCTACCAGCGCATCCTCTACCCTTTGTTGGCGCGCTGCCTGTCTCTGGGAAACGAACGGCTGCTGCCGTGGACGCTCATCCTGATCAACCTGATCGCTCTGCCGGCCGGCACAGCCCTCACCGAGGCGATTCTGGCCCATCAAGGTCTCTGCCGCTGGTATGCCATGACGTATGGGCTTTTTATCGGCCTGCTGATGCCGGTCCGCCTCGACCTGACCGAGCCCCTGGCTTACCTGCTGGTCCAGGCGGGGGTGCTGGCCGTTCGGCGGGGGCGGCTGGGGGCTGGCGCGCTGTGGTTCATGCTGGCCGCGCTGACCCGCGAGACGACGTTGCTGTTCGTCGCTGGCTATGCGCTTTCCCTGCTGGCAAGTCGCCGCTGGCGCACCGCTCTCCGCTGGGCAGCGGCAGCCACTGCTCCCTTCCTGCTCTGGCAGGCGCTGCTCTACCTGTGGCTGGGCAGGTGGGGCATCGGTTCGGGAGGCGAGTTTGCCACGCCGTTCCAGGTCGTCCCCTTCCGCGGCTGGTGGATCATCGCCCGCTTCAATCCGGTGGGCTTTGTGGTGATGTCGCTGCTCGTCCTTCCGCTGGCCCTCCTGCCGGCGGTTTTTGCCCTCCTGGCGGCGTTGCGGACGCTGCTGAAGGGCGAGCGCGGGCCGGAGGTGTGGACGCTCCTGCTCCACGCCCTCGTTTTCCCCTTTCTGCCCACCTCGAACGTGCTGGACCCGCTGGGGCTTGCCCGTTTCACCGCCGGCCTGGTTGTCGCCACGCTCGATTATGGCGCCGCCCAGCACGCCCGGCGGGCGCTGAACTATGCGCTGCTCTGGACTCTGACGGCCATCTTTCTCTTCAACGATGCCTTTCTGCCAGGGGGATGAGCGATGGAAAAGAGAGTGCGGCGCGGCGCTCCTCTGGCAGCCATTCTTGGCGTGGCGCTGCTCCTGCGCCTGATCGCCCTGCGCAGCCGCGGCATCTGGTACGACGACGCCTTCAGCATCTTTCTGGTGCGCCAGAGCTGGGCGCGCATCGTCGCCGGCACCGCAGCAGACACGATGCCTCCTCTCTACTACTTCCTGCTTCATCTCTGGCGAGGGCTGGGGGAGGGTGTGGCGACGCTGCGGCTGCTGAACGTCATCATCAGCTTGATGACCGTTGCTCTGACGTACCGCCTGGCGACCCTCCTTTTCGACCGTCGCACGGGCCTGTGGGCCGCTCTTTTCGTTGCCCTCTCGCCCTTCCAGATCTATCACGCCCAGGAGCTGCGCATGTACGCGGCTCTCTGCCTCAACCTGCTCCTCTACCTCTATTTCCTGGCCCGCCTGGTGCGCGGCGTTGACCGCCGGCCCTGGGTCTCGTGGCTGGGCCTGGCGCTTGGCGGCGCGCTGGCGATGTACAGCCACAACCTGGCGATTTTCACCCTGCTCGCCGCCGACCTCTTTCTGCTGTTCAAGCGGCGCTGGGGGGTACTGGGCCGCCTGCTGCTGGCGCAGCTCGCCACGGGCGCGCTGGTCTCGCCCTGGCTGCTCCTGATCCCCGCGCAGGTCGCCAAGATCCAGCGGGCCTTTTGGACGCCCCGCCCGGGCCTGCTGGAGGCGGTGCAGGCACTGCTGACCTTCCACACCAACCTGCCGCTCCCCGACCCCCTGATCCCGCCGGCCCTGACGGCAGCCCTCCTGTTCCTGGCGCTCGTGATCTATGAACTGGCGCGCCGCCATCGCCGCGATGCGGGCGTCCAGTTGCTGGCTGCCTTTTCCCTGTTTCCGCCCTCCCTCCTCTTTGCCGCTTCCTACCTGATGCGCCCCCTCTTTGTCCCGCGCGGGCTGATCCTGTCCTCCATCGCCTACTACACCCTGGGCGCGGTTGTCGTTGCCAGGCAGCCCAGGCGCTGGCTGGGGGGAGGGCTGGCCCTGCTGCTGGTCGTGCCGGCGCTGTCGGCGCTCCCCGGCGCCTATACCTTTGCTGCCTTTCCCCGTTCGCCCTACGAGCAGGCCGTCGCTTTCCTGCGTGAGCGCGTGGCGGCAGGGGACGTGGTGCTGCACGACAACAAGCTGAGCTACTTTCCCATGCACTATTACGCCCCCGAACTGCCCCAATGCTTCCTTCCCGACGAGCCGGGTTCGCCCAACGACACGCTGGCCCCGGCTTCCCAGGAGGCCATGGGCATCCGGCCTGTCGAAAGCGTCGAAGCGGCAACGGCCGGCGCCAGCCGGCTGTGGTTCGTCTACTTTACCCGCGCCGTGGAGGAATACCGCGCGGCAGGGCTGCCAGGGCATCCCCTGCTGGACGCGCTGGCCTCGGATTGGCGCCAGGTCGAGCACGTCGCTTTCGGCGATCTGGAGGTGTGTCTCTTTGAGCGTCGCTGAGCCTCGTCCCAGGATGCCGCGCGCCGACCTGGCGGCCCTCTTCCTCCTCTCCCTGGCCGTGCGGCTGGCGGTGGCGGCCTCCATCAGCCGGCCCGGTTACATGGACGTGGCCTACTATGCCGTCGGCGCGGGGCGGCTGGCGAGCGGCGGCGGCCTGAGCGAGACGTTCCTCTGGCACTATCTCGACGACCCGCCGGGCCTGCCCCATGCCGGCTTTCTCTACTGGATGCCGCTGCCTTCGCTGCTGGCGGCGCCGCTGGCAGCGCTCTTGCCCGGCTCTTTCTTCGCCCTGCAGCTCCCCTTTGCCCTCCTCTCGGCGCTGCTGCCGCCGCTCGCTTACGGGCTGGCCTGGCAGGTCAGCACGCGGCGATGGAGCGGCTGGCTGGCCGGGCTGCTGATGCTCTGGAGCGGCTTTTTCTTCCCCTACTGGACGCTGCCGGAGACGTTTGCGCCGTTTGCCCTCGCCGGCAGCCTGGCGTTGTGGCTGGCGGGCAGCCCCCCGCCGGTCGACCGCTGGCGGGAAATCGGGCGCTGGCTGCTGGTCGGCGCGCTGGTCGGCCTGGCCCACCTCACCCGCGCCGACGGCTTCCTCCTCCTCCCCATTGTCGCCCTGGCCCCGCTGATGTCACCCCGGCGACGCAGCACCCAACACGCAATATGCAACACCTACTACGTATCCCATCTTGCCGCTGTCGCCCTCGGCTACCTGCTCGTGATGCTCCCCTGGTTCCTCCGCAACCAGGCGGTGGTGGGCGCGCTGCTCCCCCCTGCCGGCGCGCGGACGCTGTGGCTGACCGACTATAACGACCTCTTTTGCTACGGCTGCGACCTCTCGCCGCGCGCCTACCTGGCCTGGGGCTGGTCGAACATCCTGGCCTCCAAACTCCAGGCCGCCTGGGTCAACCTGCAGCGTTTCCTGGCCGAAAACTGCCTGGTCTTTATGCTGCCCTTTGTCCTGGCCGGCCTCTACCGCCTGCGGCGACAGGCGCCGTTCGCCCTGGCCGCCCTCTACCTGCTGCTCGCCTACCTGACCCACTCGCTCGCCTTTACCTTCCCCGGTCCACGGGGCGGCTTTTTCCACGCCAGCAGCGCGGCGATGCCCTTCCTGAGCGCGGCGGGGGTCGAGGCATTGGAAGCGGGCATAGGCTGGGCGGCGCGGCGACGGCGCTGGAACGCGCAGCAGGCGCGGGTCGTGCTGGGAGCGGGGGCGGCGCTGCTGGCGCTCCTCCTCAGCCTCTACGTCGGCCTACCCCGCCTGGCGGACTGGCGGCAGGCGGATGAGCTGTACCGCCAGGCGGGAGCATGGCTGGACGGGCAGGACGTCCCGCCCGAGGCGGTGGTGATGGTCGGCAATCCGCCCGCTTTCGTCTATCACTGCGGGCGCCCGGCGGTGGTCGTGCCCAACGGCGGGGTGGCGGAACTGTTAGAGGTGGCCGCGCGCTACGGCGTGGCTTATGTGCTGCTGGATGCAAATCACCCGCCAGCCCTGGGGCCGTTCTACCACGGCGAGGAAAGCTCGTCCCGCCTCCAGGTCGTGGCCCGCTGGGCTGACGGGGTGTTGTATCGCCTTACGGAGTGAGCTACTCCTGCGACGCCGCAAAGATCAGCTCACGCCCGTCCGCCGCGCGCAGGGTGAGCCGGTCTGCTTCGAGTTCCAGGTGCGTCACGCTGCTCAGGATGTCGAGGTAGCGGTCCTCCTGCTCCATGAGGCCCTCGCCCGGGCAGAACATCTCGGTACGGACGAGGGGGCCGAGCGTCAGGGTGTCCCCTTCCAGACTGTATGGCCCGCCGTAGCTGTTGCA
>DAOTYD010000087.1:0-14900 GCA_034435295.1 Anaerolineae bacterium
CCTCTCCTTGTCTCCCCCTCTCCCCCTCTCCTTGTCACAAAGAGCGCTCCTCCGGCCCGTTGTACTCCTGGGCGGTGGGGGAGATGCGGCGCATGGGCTTTTGGTTGGTGAGCTCGTCAAAGACGTGGGCGGTCAGGCCGACGGTGCGGGCGATGGCAAAGAGGCCGTTGCCCATCTCCGGCGGGAAGCCCAGCTCGCACAGCACGGCAGCGATAGCTCCGTCCACGTTCATCGGCAGGTCCTTGCCGGTGGCTTCCCTCATCGCCTGGCGCAGCGCCTGGCCCATCTCCACGTATTCACCGGCGACGCCCTCTTCCTGGCAGATGGCAAAGAGCCTGCTGGTGCGCGGGTCATCGGTATGGACGCGGTGGCCGTAGCCGGGGAGGCGTTTCTTCTGCTGGCGGTACTCTTCGACGATCTCGCGGGCGGTGGCGATGGCCTCCTGGCCCTTCTCGCGCTTGCGGGCGACGGCGGCCAGGAGCATGCGCATCGAATCCTCGATGGCGCCGCCGTGGTGGCGGTTGATGGTCATGATGCCGGCGGCGATGCCCGTCGTCAGCGGCGCGCCGCCGGAGGCGACCGTGCGCGCCGCCAGCGCCGAGGGCGGCGTGGCCCCGTGGTCGACGCTGGAGACGAGCAGGGCATCCATCACGCGGCCCTGTCCTGCTGTGGGCAGTTCGCCCTTCAGCACCAGATAGACCACGTGGGCAAACGGCACGCGGCCCATCAGCTCATCGATCCGATAGCCGCGCACGGCCACCTTGTTCGGTTCGATTTTGGTGATCGGTTGACTCCAGGTTTCTTCTAACATATGGGTCTCCTTGTTCCGTATTGCGTGTTTCGTGTTGCGTGTTGCGTGCTCCGTGTTGCGTGAGCAATACGGAACACGCACCACGCAACACGCATCACGTTCGAGCCAGCACTTCCTTCGTCGCCTGGGGCAAATCCATAAACTGCTCCACTACCGTTGCGCCGACGGAGCGCAGCCGTTCGACCTTGCCTTCATAGGTGCCGCGGCCACCCTCGACGATAGCGCCGGCGTGGGAAAAGCGCGTGCCGCTCCTGGCTGCCTTGCCGCCGATGTAGGCGATCAGCGGTTTGGTGAACGCGCCCTGTTCGATCAGATCCGCCACCATCTCCTCCTGGCTGGTGCCGATCTCGCCGAACATCACCACCGCCTTCGTCTCCGGGTCCTCCTCGAACAGCTTCACCACCTCCGGGTGCGGCAGGCCGACGACGGCGTCGCCGCCGACATGAACCAGCGTCGTCGCCCCGATGCCCTCCCGCGAGAGGTAGTAGGCTATCGACGAGGTGATGCCGCCGCTGCGCGAAGAGATCCCCACCGGACCGGGCTGGAACCATGAACGCGCCGAGGAGGCCGCGCCGCCCATCATCCCCAGCACGGCCTTGCCGGGGCTGAGCACGCCCAGCGTGTTCGGCCCGACAAAGCGCGCGCCGGCCTCTTTGGCCCGTTTGGCAATGACCAGCACGTCATAGATCGGCACGCGGTCGGGCACGATGACCAGCAGCCTGACCCCCGCGTCGATCGCTTCCAGCGCCGCGTCCTTGACCAGCGGCGCAGGGATGAAAAGAACGCTGATGTCGATCGGGCCGGCCTTTTCCCACGCCTCCTCGACGGTGTCAAAGACGGGGATGCCCTCCACCTGCTCGCCGCCGCGCCCTGGCGTCACCCCCGCCACGACCTGCGTGCCATAGCCAACCATCAGCTTTGTCCGCGCCATCCCCTCGCGGCCGGTGATGCCCTGAACGAGAACCCGTTTGGTTTGGTCAATCAGAATGGACATGGTTTATCTCCGTGGCATTTCACGTGTTACGTGTTACGTGTTGCGTGTTGCGTGTTACGGAACACGGAACACGCACCACGCATCACGCTTCATCCAACCCCGCTATCGGCAGCCGCACGTGCCCGCCGCCCGCACCGTAGAACAGACAATCGACCTCGCAGGCCAGGCACTCGATGCAGCGGCCCTTTTTGGCCTCTTCCGGACTGATGTTGAGCACCGGACAGCCTTCCTCGTTCAGCGAGAGAATCTGGCGCACGCACTCTTTGACACAGATTTTGGACTCGCAGCCGACACAGATAGCATGGTCGTAGGTCACTGTGCCGCCGGTGACGGTCTCGAACGAGTAGGGCCGCCGGGGCGCCGGACGAGGCGCGGGCGGGGGGACGTCGCGCCGCTCGCCGGACTCGATCAGCGCGCGCAGGCGCTGGGCGCAGAAATCGGGCGAGTCGTCCTTCTTGTATCCTTCCACCGGCGCGGGGATGCGCCCGTTGAGCTGCTCCAGGATCTCGACCGCCTTGTCCTCGGCGTTGCCGCCCAGGCGGATGACAGCGGGCACGTCCAGGTGCGCTTCCAGGAAGGCCTTGGCCAGCCCGCGCGCGGAGTGGAACTGCTCCTGGCTGGCGACGCCGGAACCGGAACCGAAATAGCCGTCGATGGGACCGGTGGCCAGGACGATCCGCGCCGCCCTGTAGACCTTGCTGGCGGGCGGGTTGCCGCTGGTGTCGACGAACGTCGCCAGCTTGTAGCCCTGGCGCAAGACAGCGTCCATGCTCATCATCGACCCGCCGCCGCCGGCGCCGTGAAAGCCGATGTAGCCCTCGCCGCGCTTGAAGCCCTCTGCCATCTGGATAAAGTAGAACGTGCCGCGATAGTCGTTGGCTTCGATCTGGTAGGCGATCTTTTCCAGCCGCGTGGGCGGACGGTCGTACTCGCGGGCGATCTCGATACCCAGCTCTTTGTGACGAAAGACCGCATAGTCGTCCACCGTGATGCGGCAGTCAGCAGCGCAGAGCTTGCCGTCGGCGGTCTGCACCAGCGGGTTGATCTCGGCGCTGCGGGCCTCATAGGTGCGGGCGACGTTGTAAAGAGAAACCAGCAGCGCGCCCAGGTCGCGCTGCAGCGCGCCGCTGATGCCCGTGCGACGCACCAGATTGCGCGCCTGATGATCCAGCAGCCCCGTGTCGATGTCGACGTGGAGGGTCGCCACCTTGTCGGGATGGGCTGCCGCGATCTCCTCGATGCCCGTGCCGCCGACGCTGGAGAACAACACCAGCGGCGCCTGGGCGCGGTCGTCGACAATGACGCTGGCATAGAACTCGCGCGCAATCTCGATCTGCTCCTCCACCAGCACCTGCTCGACCGTAAAGCCCTTGATCTTCATGCCAAGCATCGCCGCCGCAGCCTCGGCGGCCTCTTGCGGCGTGGCGGCCTTTTTGATGCCGCCCATGCTGGCCCGACCGGTCACCCAGGCCTGGGCTTTGACCATCACCGGCCTGCCCAGTTCTTCGGCGATGGCGCGCGCCTCGTCCGGCGAACTCGCCACCCGCCCCCGCGGCGTGGCGATGCCGAACTGCTGGAGCAGCACCTTGCCCTGAAATTCGTGCAATCGTGCCATACGGATTCCTCCTCCTGTCAAAGCTCGTGGGAAAATGGTCGCGTCCTGCTGAAGGTCAGGACGAGGTTGTTGTTCACTGTGCTCCAGTATACCAGAACTCGGCAATTTTGCCCAGGACAAGCTTCCTGTTTTTTCCAGCAAAACGGCGAAGGGCCGATTTGGGCTTTACCGCTGAGAACGTCGAGTTCGCCAGGCTTTTCTGCGGTTGCGGCAAAGAGACACACTGAGCTAGGGCGCGATTTCGATGGTCTGCAGAACGATCAGGCCGTCGTCGCGGCCCGGCACGGGCAGGCGCTCCCCGCTTTCGACCAGGTACATCCCCACCGCCAGTGTATAGCTCCCCGGCGGCAGACTGGCCGGCAGGTCGAACGTGTGCGGATCGCTGACCATCTCGCCCGGGACCCACAGCGACGTGGGGTAGCCGCCTCCCTGGGGCATCCCATCGCCCTGCGCCCCCATCGTCCCGTCCGGGGCCACCAGGTGGACGAGGACGGTGTAGGCGGTGTCGGTCTCGGCCAGCGCGCGCCAGTGCAGGGTCAGCACGACGCGGTCGCCAGCGGCCGGCGCAGCCGGTTGCAGGTCATAGCCCAGCAGCTCCACCAGTCCGCCCAACGGGACGCCGACGGTATGGGCCATCGGCGGCGGGGCAAACGTCCGCTCCGTCGCCTCGACCGTGACCCGGCCGATCTCCAGGGGTCCCAGCATGGCCTGCCCGTCCGCATCGACAAGGGCGAGCAACAGGGGAAAGGTCCCCGCGGCGGCGTCGCGCCCCAGGCGCGGGTCGTAACGGTCGGCAATGACCTCGCCAGGGGTCCATTCGCCCGTGGGATACGTGCCATGCACTGGCGCGCCGCTGTACAGCGTCTCCTCTCCCAGCGTCAGGCGGACCGTCAGGCCAGGCTGCGGAACAGCGTCGGCCCGCCAGAAGAGGGTCAGGTAGAGCGCTTCGCCGGGGTGGAGCGTCTCCACATCCTGGTTGACGCCCAGCAGGGTCAGCCCGGCGCTGCTGACGAGGTCGATGCGCCGGCGGATGGAGAGGTCGGCAGGGTCGGGCGACGCGGCGGCGCGCGTCAGCGTCAGCGGCAGGCTGGCGGCGATGCCGCTGAAAGCGCCCGTGTCGCTCAGGAGCGGCAGGCGCGAGCCGTCGGAAGCGGCGTAAAAGCCCACCTCCAGGCGGTACATCCCCGGTGGCGCGCCGGCAGCAACCGGCAGGGTGATGTGGTCGATGATAACCTCGCCGGGGGTCCACTGCCCGGCCGGGTAGTGGAAGGGGCGCGCGCTGCCCCACAGCCCGCCCCACGGGTCGGTCAGCCGCAGCGCCGGCAGGAGATCGGCCGGCGATGCAGCCCCCTGCACATGCCAGTAGAGCAGCACTTCCACGGTTCCGCCCGAGCGGGGCATCTCCAGCAGGCGATAACCCAGCAGCCGGATCGGGCCAAAGTTCGCGTCAACGGGATGTTCGGGCTGCGGCGCCTCGCCGACCGTCAGGCGGTAGGCGGTGAAGGCGGGTTCTCCGTCGGGCGCTGGTGGGGCAGCGAGGAGCTGCGGGACGGGGGTGAGCGCCTCGATCCAGGGGCGCCCGCTGGCGGCGGAGCGGGGCAGGATCAGCAAGGCGTCGTCCGCGGCCGGCACAACCAGCGTCTCCCCGCCGGTGAGCCATTTGATCCGACTGTACTCTCGGGCCAACAACGCCAGTGTCGGATGACGGTAATGGATGCTGGCAACGTAGGGCGTGACGCCAGCGAGGTCTCTTTCGTTGAGGTAGTGGGCCACATCGACCATATCGCCTTCGGCGGCGTCGTAGAGCGCCGGGGAGGCAGCCCAGTCGCGAAAGTAGCGGGTGGCGGTGAAGGGAGCGGTGGCAAGGAGGACGAGCAGAAGGAGGGACGCAAGGAGCAAGTCGCAAGCGTGTGACTTGGGGTTTGCCACCCTCACCCCTTCCACCAACACGAGCGCAGGAAAAACATAGACAAACGGCAGCAGTCCGATGAGCCGCAGGTTGCTGGGGGTGATTTCGCCGGTCGCCAGGGCGCTGGGGAGAATCATCACAGGCAGAACCGCCAGCAGAAAGACGGCAGAAACCAACGGCAGAATCTCCTCCTTACCTGCGCCTGGCAACCTGCCCCTCGCAACCCGAAAGGGCCAGGCCAGGATCAACCCCAGGCCGATGAGAAAAAGAAGCGCCGTGATCGGTTCGAGGAGGGGGCGGTGGGGGATGTTGAAGCGAATGTAGGGGTCGCCACGGAGGAAAAAGGCAGCCAGGCAGGCGCGGATGCCAGCCCAGGCCTCGGCCCAGGAGCTGGCGGCAACCTGGCCGACGCGCGTGGTCAACGCAGCGGGATGAGCGACAAAGTAGGCGATCAGCGGTGCAGCGGTGACGGCGGCAGCAGCGGCAAAGAGAGCGATCTGGCCCAGTCGCCGCAACCGCCGCCCGCGCTGTTCGGCAGCCAGCAGCGCCAGCAGAGCCAGGCCCACAGGAAAGGGAAAGAGGCGGGCAGCCAGGTAGGTGTAGAGGGTCGCCCCGCCCAGCACGCCGGCCAGCGCCAGCCAGCCGCCTCGCTCCAGGCGCAATCCCCGCCACAGCGCGGCGACGGTCAGCGCCTGAAGCAGCGGCTGGGTGATCGCCCGAAAGCCAAGTCGGCTGAAAACCAGGTGCCAGAAAGAGGTTGCCAGGAACGCGGCGGTGAGCGCGCCGATCCAGCGAGCATCGGGGCGGTGATGGAAAAGCTCGCAGGCGGCCCAGGCAGCGGCAGCCACGGTGCAAAGGCCGACAACGGCGGCGGTCAAACGCAGCGCCAGCACGCTCTCGCCCAGCAGACGCATCCAGGCAGCAGCCCAATAGAAAAAGAGCACTTCTTTGCCGGTGTAGGAGCTGATAAAGATGGGAGCCTTGGCGCCGCGGGCGATTTCCGCCGCCAGGATGACGTTGGCCGCCTCGTCATAATGGAGGCCGGGCGGCAGGGACGAGAGACAGGCCAGGCGCAGGGCCGCCGCAACACCGAGCAGGGCAAGCAGCGCTACAACAAAAGGCCAGCGGGGAGCGCGATTCGACATCATCATTGGAGCGCGCGCGGAAACAGCGCCGGTATCCCGCCCGTGTGCCAAAAGAGCACCCGTTCGCCCGCAGCAAAGGTCCCGCGCCGAATGAGATCGAGCAGGCCGCCAAAGGCGCGGCCAGTATAGACAGGATCGAGCAGCAGGCCCTCGCTGCGCGCTGCGGTGCGGATGGCCTCCCGTTCCAGGTCGCCGACGACGGCATAGCCCGCGCCGCGATAGCCGTCCTCGACGGCAAAATCCCCGGCGGAGAAGGTCAGGGGCAGGCGGAGGCGCTCCGCCGTCGCCGTCGCCAGATCGGCCAGCGTCTGGCGCAGCACGTCGCCCGGCGGGTCGACGCTGATGCCAACGATGCGCCCGGCGTACCCTCGCGCCCGCGCCGCCACAACCAGCCCCGCCTGCGTGCCGCCGCTGGAACTGGCCAGCACGATGGCATCGAAGGAGAGACCCATCTGGGACGCCTGGGCGAGCAGTTCCTCCATCGCGGCCACATAGCCGCAGGCGCCGAGCGAGTTGCTGCCGCCATAGGGAACGGCATAGGGGCGCCGCCCGCGGGCGACCAGCTCGGCCACCACCTCTGCCTGCCTCTCCAGCGGGGAAACCGCGCCCGACCAGACCACGTCAGCGCCCAGCAACCGGTCGAGCAGGAGGTTGCCCTCGACCTGGGCCGGCGGGTCGCCGCGCAGGACGAGCGTGCAGGCCAGGCCAAAGCGGGCCGCTGCCGCCGCCGTCTGCCGGGCGTGGTTGGACTGGGCCGCGCCGCAGGTGACCAGCGTGTCGGCCCCCTGCGCCAGCGCTTCGGCCACCAGGAACTCGAGCTTGCGCGTCTTGTTGCCCCCCGTCGCCAGGCCAGTTTGATCGTCCCGCTTGACCCACAGTTCAGGGCTGCCGGGCGCCGCGCTGAGGCGGCTCAACCGCTCCAGCGGCGTAGGCAGATGGGCAACAGGAACACGGGGAAGGTGAGCTGTCAACATCTTGACCTCCATCGGTTATCTCTGCCATACGGTCAGTTCGACCGGCAGCAGAATCCAGTCCTGACCGCTGGCCAGCGGCACCCGCGTCAGCGTCAGCGGGTCATAGAGGCCGACTTCGATACGGGCCGGCCCCGTGTACGGTTCGCGCCAGGCCATGGGATGTGGGTCGATGACGATCTCGCCGGGCAGCCAGCCAGCGGTGGGGCGCGCGCCAGCGGCAGGCGGGCCGTCATGCTGGCCCACCAGGTGGCCGTCAGCAGCCAGGATGTGGGTGAAGACGGTATAGTCCGCCGCGCCGGCTCCCTCCAGCGCCCGCCAGTAGAGGGTGACGGTCAGCGGCTCGCCCTGCCGCACCTCTGTTGTTTCCAGGTCGTACCCCAGCAGTTCAGCCACGTCGCCAAAGCGGACCCCTACCTGAGCGCGCATGGGCGGCGGCTCGAAGAGATGCTCGCCAGCGTCGATCTCGATCTGGCCCAGCGCGACGGACTGCTGTTCCACCTGCAGGCTCACCAGCGCCGTCCCTTCTGTGGCGGCAGGAGAGATCACCAACCGGCGGTGCTCGACCACGGCCTGTCCAGCAGCCCACTGCTCAAGCGGGAAAAGACCGCCAATGGGCAACGTCTCGGTCAGCAGGGAGACGCCGTTCTGGGTCAGCACCAGGGAGGCGGTGGTGACCTCTGGCAGCGGCCCGCTCAGCGCCCAGTGCAGCGTCACATAGACGGGCTGCCCTGTAGCCGCCGCCGCGCGGTCCAGCGCAGCGCCCTGCAACAGCAGCCCTGGCGCCAGCTCAACGGGCACTTCCCAGCGCGGCACACGCTCGCCCGCGTCGTAGGGGTCAGTGGACAGAGCCAGCGGCGGAGCCAGCGTCGTCGTGCCCACGGTGAAGGATCGGCCGCCGGGGTTGCCGGCCGGGTCCAACAGATCGAGGGGGCGGATGGTCCCCTGCTCCAGCGCATAGACCTGGGCGGTGAGGGCATAGGTCAGCGGCGGTGTCCCCGTTAGGAGGGGGATGACGTGACAGGTGGTGACCTCCTGACCGGCGCTCCAGCGGTCGGCGGGCAGTCCGTCCTGGTTCAGCAGCCAGTCGTCGGCGGTGGCCCAGGTCCAGCCGCTGACATCGCGCAGGCGCAGGCTGACGCGCAGGGGAGCATCGAGCGGCGCTTCCAGCCGCCAGCGCAGCGCCGCCGTGACGGCGCTGTCGGACGGCGGTCCGCTTTCCACCCAGGCGCCGGTCAGCCGCAGCGGCCCGAAGCGGGCATCGGCGGGGACCAGCGCAGGCCAGGCCACCGCTTGCTCCAACTGATAGAGCCGCACATTCAGCCCCTTGAAATCCCAGCGGTCGATCAGGCTGCCGGCGGATTCCAGCGCAAAGGCGGTGTAGTGGCCCAGGTCGTGCGTGGCGCGGTTGACGTCCGCCAGAAAGACGCTCTGGCCTGACGCTGTGAGCGCCGTCAGACGGGCAATGTCACGGGGGCGCACCATCTCCACCCGCGCCGGGCCGCGGTAGTAGTACGGAATCGACCAGTCCTCTGGCGGCACCAGGATCAGGTCGCCGGGTGCGGCGCGCGCGGCGATGGCCGCTGCCGCGCCGCGCACGTCATCCTTCCCATAGCGCGGGTCGAAAAAGTAGCGGTGCAAGGAGAAGGCGGAAGCACAGAGAAGCGTCACCCCCAGCAGCGCCGCCAGCCCTTTGCGGGCCGCACCGTCGGCGGACAGGCGGGCCAGCCCGTAGCCGCAGAGGAGCAAGGCGGCCACGGCAAAGAGCGCCACGTAGCGAGGATGGGAGAGCGGTTTGGCCTGCCACATCAACAGCGCCCCCGCCAGGGGAGCCAGCCAGTGGGCCAGCAGGGTCAACGTCGGACGGCGGGTCCTGGCTGCGGCCAGCAAAACAGCCAGCGCCATCGCCAGCAGGACGGCCAGGAGCGCGGCTACCGTCACCAGAAGGGCATCGTTGAGCGCCGCCGTCAGCCCTGTCCACTGGAAGGTCCACAGGAGGCGCACAAAGTGATCGAAGGGGATCGGCGCGGCGAACGGGTCGCTGCCGGCCATGTCGCTCATCACCGCCGACCAGTTGAAGAGCACCGCCACGGCCCACGGCAGGCATAACAAAAAGGTGGCCCCCAGGCTGACGGCCCACCCTCGCTGCTGGCGGGGCTGTCTCCACAGGCGCAGTAGCAGCCACAGATTGGCATAAGCCACAGCCAGGAGGAAAACATAGTGCAGGTACAGCCCGCCAGTCTGCACCAGGACCAGGAGCAGCCAGTGTCGGGCAGCAGGAGGGGAAGGCGATTGGGTCAGGCGATGGAGCAGGGCAAGCAGAGCCAGGTAGAGCAGCGGCAGGATGGCATAGACGCGCGTCTCCTGGGAGTAGACGATGTAGAGCGGCGAGAGCGCCACCAGCAGGCCCGCCCACAGCCCGGCGCGCCGGTCGAGCCAGCGCCGGCCAAAGGCGTAGACGGCGGCGACCAGGAGGGTGTTGAGCGCAGCGGAGAAGAAACGGGCGCTGAAGGCGCTGTCGCCGGCCAGGCTCACCCATCCCTTCAACAGGATGAAGTAGAGCGGCGGATGAACGTGCGTGACGCGGTCAGCCAGGATGGCCAGCAGGCCCGAATTGGCCAGGTGGATGCTGATCGCCTCGTCCCACCAGATGGATTGGGCGTCGAGGCGGTAGAGGCGGAGGAAGAAGGCGAGAAGAAGGATGGAGTGAAACGTGAAACGTGAAACGTGAAACGTGTTGCGTGTTGCGTGTTGCGTGTTGCGTGTGTTCATGGTGCAGCAACCAGGGTGATCTCAGCCAGCAGGACGCGGTCGTCGGGCCAGGGGGAGCCGTCAGCGTGGAAGGCGGGGAGCCGCTCCAGCGATGGCCAGCGGTACACGCCGACCCATAATTCGTATTCGCCTGGGGGGACCTCTTCCGAAACGACCAACGTCCGCTCGTCCAGCACCACCTCCCCGGGCAGCCAGCCAGTGGTGGGGCGGGTCCAGTCGACCGGCTCTCCATCCGATTGGGCAACGAGTCCCCCCTCCGCCCCCGCCAGATGAAGAAAGACCCGATAGCTGGTCTCCATCTCTGCCTCGGCCTGCCACGCCAGCGTGACAGTCAGAATCGTTCCAGGTTGCAGGTTACAGGTTGCGCCTTGCAAGTCGCAAGCAAGCTGTGCGCCCAGCAGGGTGATGACGTTGCCGAAGCGGGCATTGGCCTCGACGTCCAGCGGCGGGGCAACCCAGAGATGTTCTGGGGCGTGAACGAGAAGCGTGCCCAGCTCGAAAGACTGCCCCACCACCCCATCTCGATAGAGCACCACTTCCCAACGGTGTGTCCCGTCCTCCAGGCTGGCGGGCAGGCGGAAGGCGTGCTGACCGCGCCACAGGTCGCCGGCCTGCCAGAGCGTGGTGGGCCAGTCGGCGCGCACTGGCGGCAGATCCAGCGCCAGGCGTGGGACGCCGGCGGGATCGAGCAAACGCACCTGGGCCTGCAGGTCGTCCGCTGGTGCTGCGTCGGCGCGCCAGAAGAGCGTCAGCAGGAAGGGATCGCCGGGGGCAGCTTCGGCGCGGTCGAGGCTATAGCCCACCAGGCGCAGCGGGCCGAAAGCGACATCGGCGTCGTGTTGGGCATCGACGGCGGTCAGAGGGCGGCGGGGGCGCGTCACTTCGATCCGGCCAAGGGGAACCTGGAAGCCCAGCGGCTGGCCAACGGCGTCGCTGGCGGCGTAGGGGGCCAGGGTGGCGCGGTCAAAGACGCCCAGAGTGACAGTATAGGCGCCGGGCGGTGTGCCGGGCAGAGGGCGCATCTCAAGGGCGGTCAGGGCATAGCCGTCGGCGGGCCAGGCGGCCGATGAGGGCGGCGCGCGGTGCCAGCGCGGCACGCGCAGCTCCGGATCGTTCCAGCGCAGGCCGTCCTCTCCTTCCAGCGCCAGCTCTACGCGGTAGTCAGGGCCGCCGGGGATGGCATCCTGCCAGTACAGGCGCACCTCCAGCGAGCCGTCGGCGGCGACCCTCTCCGCCAGCGCGTCATAGCCCAGGAGGCGGAATTGCCCGTCGAAAGCGACGCTGGCCGGCACATCCACTGCCGTCAACTGACCCTCCCTCAGCCGGCTCCAGCGCAGCGGCGTCTCGACGCGGTCGATCACAGCCATTTTGAGAATGACCAGCAGCAAGGCGGTGAGGAGAAGGGGAGCAGGAGAGACGGAGTGACAGGGAGAGAAGGGGGCACGGCGCTGGAAGAGTGCCAGGAAGGGGACGAGCAAGAGGACAACAAGGGAGAGCAGAGAGATGGCATCGGCGAGGAGGCGAAGGGGAGTTTCGGCAAAGCGGACGGTGATGGTATGGAGGCCGGCGGGTATGTCGAAGGTGAGCAGACCTTCGGGGCTGCTGGGGGCCACCAGGGCCGCTTTGCCGTCCACCCGCACCTGCCAGCCGGGATAGTAAAAGGCCAGGTAGCGGGCACGAAAGGGCTGCGGGCTCTCCAGCTCGACGACGGCGCGCAGAGGGCCGTATTCAGCGCGCAGAACACGCGCCCCGTCCGGCAAGCTGGCCGGGTCGAGGCGGGCGACGGGGCCGCCATCTTCATAAGCCGCCACCAACAGATCGGCCGGCGGCATCTGCTGCACCCAGAGCGGCAGGTACTCTCCTCTCGCCGTCGTGCCCAGCGTGTCGGTTGCCCGTTCCCAGGCGATCAGCCCGGCCAGCGAGGTATCGGCGGGGGCGGGACAGTGAGCGGGGTAGAACCAGCCGAGGTTGGAGAGGAGAAGCAGGGCGGTCAAGGCAGCAGACGCCCAGATGAAGGTTGGAGAGGTGGCCCTCCCCCCTCCTCCTGCCCCCTTCGGGGTGTGCCCGCCGCAGGCGGGCGGAGGCGGGGTGAGGGTTCCCCCCTCAGACGGTTGCGCGGCTGGGGCAACGGCGGCCCCGGCCAGCAGGGCCAGACAAAAGGCCGCCGGGCCCAAGAAACGCCAGGGGAACTGGACATAGGCCAACAGCGGCAGCCGCTCCCACAGCGGCAGCGAGGGCGAGAGGGTGAGGGAGGCGAAAAGCGCCGTCAACAGCAAGAGCAGGGCAACCTGAGCGCGCACCGTCCGCCCCAGCCGACGCCAGCGCAACAGCGGCAGCAGTGCCACCAGCAGCGGCACCAGCCCCAGCGCCTTGGGCGGCCAGTCGTTGACGAGCAGGGGGTCGGCGCTGCGCGGCAGGGCCAGCAGGTCGCCTGCCGACAGAAAATTGTAGCGGTAGTCAAAGACCCACAGGCCCAGCAGCCGGTCGGTCTGCACCCAGCCCCGCTCGGCCAGCGCTGGCAGCCAGAAGAAAGCGCACAGCCCCAGCCCCAGCGCCCCCATCGCCAGGGCGCGGAGCAGGAGCTGCGCGGGGGCACGCCTTTCACCGCGCGCCAGCACAGCGTTCAAGGCGACCCAGCCGATCAGCAAGGGCACAAAGAGAAAGGCAAAGGGGTGGTGGGTCAGCACAAAAGCCGCCAGCCCCGCCGCGCCGACGAGGAGGAAACGCCGTTCGGCGTGGACCGTCCAACGTTGCAGCGCCCAGACCACCAGCGGCGCCCAGGCCCAGGCCAGGCTCTCCGAAAGGCTGCCACGGTTGAAGATGTCATACGCCTGAAAGGGCGCGTAGACATAGGCCACGGCGGCCAGCCATGCCGCAGGCAGGCCAAAGAGGTCGCGGGCCAGCAGGAACATGAACAGTCCACCCAACACAACCCCCAGGACAAAAATACCATTTACCGCCAACGGCCAGGAGAGGCCGAGCAGATGCAACAGCGCGGCGAGGGTCGCCGAAAGGTAGGGCATGAACACAAAGAGGGGGAAACCGAGGCCGTGGGCCATGTCGGGCGCCCAGCGGGGAAAGAGGATACCCTGCCGCAGCAGATGCTCCACTTCCACCGCGCGCCACAGGTGAAAGATGTTATCATAGCCGCAGGTCAGGCTGTCGGTGAGAAGCGGTTGGAGAGCAGGGATGGCAAGCAGGAGCAGGGAGAGAAGAGCGAAGGGCAGGTCCCAAGTTGCAGGTTGCAAGCTGCGAGTGGCAAGGGGGCGGCGTTTGAGGGGCGGGTTCATGGCTCTGTCACCTGGATCGTGACCATACGGGCGGCGTTGGCGCCGCTGGCGGTGGTGAGGCGGTCGCCGCCAGGGAGGTAGAGGCCGGCTTGCAGGACGTAATCGCCAGGGACGGCGTCGGCCGGCAGGGTCAGGGTGTGGGGATCGACGATGATCTCTCCGCGCAGCCAGCCGGTGGTCGGGCGGCTCCAGCCAGCAGGGATGCCGTCCGATTGGGCGACCAGCCGCCCATCGGGGCCGAGCAGGTGGACAAAGACGTGGTAAGAGTCAGCGGCGGTCGCTTCGGCGCGCCAGACCAGCGTCACGGTCAGGGAGGCGCCGGGTTGCAGGTGGCAGGTGGCAAGTTGCAGATCGCAGGGTGCGAGTTGGGGAACCACCTGCGCGCCGAGGAGGGTGGCAAGGGCGGGGAAGGAGGTTTCGACTTCCAGATCGAGGGGGGGGGCCTGCCACAGGTGCGCCGGCGCGTGAAGCTGCAAGACGCCCACTTCAGAGCCTTGCACGGCCCAGCGGTACGAGCCGCCAGTCAGATCGGCGGGGAGGAGGAGGCGGTGCTGGCTGCGCCAGACGTCGCCAGCCTGCCAGGCGTCGACGGGCGGCGACAGCGGGTAGGAAGCGACGGCTGCGCCGTCCGCAGCCTGCAATTCGAGCTGCACGGGGGGCGCCGCTTCGACAGCCGCTTCGGCGCGCCAGAAGAGCGTCAGGTAGACCGGGTCGCCGGGGGCGGCGGCGGCGCGGTCGAAATCGGCGCTCAGCAGCGTCAGCGCCCCCAGCGGCCGATCAATGCGGTTGCGGGGCGGCGGCGCGGCTGGCCGGCGGGGCCGCGTCAGGGTGACCTGGGCCAGGGTCAGCTCTGGCGCAGCGGGCTGCCCCTGCGCCTCCAGCACCGAGAGAGGGGCCAGGCTGTCGCGGTCGAAGAGGACGACGACCAGGCGGTAGGTTCCTGGTGGCGTGCCGCTCAGTGGCTCGATCTCGTGGCTGTCCAGCGCGTACTGGCCCGGCTGCCAGGTCGTCGTCGGCGGCGGGCGGTGATAGCCGCGTGGACGGTAGCTATCCCGTGGACTCCACAAAAAACCCGTCGCGTCGGCCAGATAGACCGTGGCCTGGTAGCGGCTGGCGGGCGGCTGGCGGACGCTCCAGTAGAGGTCGACGCGCAGGCTGCCGTCGGCGGGCAGGCTGCTTGCGCTCAGGCTGTAGCCCAGCAGCGTCATGCCGTCGGCGTAGGCCAGGTCGAGCGGATGGTCGACGGCGGGCGGGGCGGCACCAGGTCGCAGCAGCGAGCGGCGGAAGAGGGTCTCGCTGCGGTCGACGATGACGAGTTTGAGGACGAGGAGAGCGAGGGAGAGGAGAGCAAGGAGACAAGGTGACAGGGTGACCAGGAGAGGGGGGGAGGGGG